>NZ_NRSH01000071.1 GCF_016584055.1 Halorhodospira neutriphila | reverse complement strand
GCCGGGCCAGCGCGCCGCCGCGGCGGCGCGCTGGCCCGGCGGGGGGGCGCCGTACGCCGTCTGCACCGGCGGCGAGCCGGCGCTGCAGCTCGACGGGGCCCTCGTCGCCGCCCTCCACGAGGCCGGCTTCGAGCTCGCCGTGGAGACCAACGGCACCCTCGCCCTGCCCGCCGGGGTCGACTGGGTCTGCGTCAGCCCCAAGGCGGGCACCGAGCTGGCGGTGCGCCGCGGCGCCGAGCTCAAGCTCATCTACCCCCAGCCCGGCGCCGAGCCGGAGCGCTTCGCCGAGCTCGCCTTCGAGCGCTTCTTCCTCCAGCCCCTGGACGACCCCGACTACGCCGCGCACCGGCAGGCCGCCGTGGACTACTGCCTCGCCCACCCGCAGTGGTCGCTGAGCCTGCAGCTCCACAAGGCGCTCGGCATCCCGTAGGCCGGTCCGCGGCGCCCGCTGGCTGGGCAGGCTGGATGCGTTACCTTGGAGGCTAGAGCGGGAGTGCCGGCCGGCGGCCTCCCCGCATTGAGCGCACGGAGGGTCCCGCGATGCTTGAGGTCAGCCTCGTTACCATCTGCTTTATCATCCAGAAGTGCCGGGAGTTCCAGGCCAAGGAGGAGGTCGTGATCCCCGGCGGGGTGGACGGCTCGGACGAGGACTGGGTCGCGCAGGTGCTCGCCGACCACGCCGACGACTGGACGGTCCAGGAGGTGCGCAGCGCCTTCGACGACCTCGAGCCCGCCTCGCAGGCGCAGATCGTGACCCTCATGTGGATCGGGCGCGGCGACTTCGACGCCAGCGAGTGGGCCGAGGCGGAGGCCGAGGCGAGGGCCGCATGGAGGCCGCGGACGGCCGACTACATCCTCGCCACCCCCCTGGCGGCCGACTACCTCGAGTACGGCCTGGAGGCGCTGGGCCTCGCGTGCGATGAGTGAGCCCGGGGTCTCCCTGGAGCACAGCCACGAGCCCGAGGCGATCCGCCGGCGCCTCGCCGCCGACAGCCGGCCGAGCTACCTGCGCGACGCGATCCTCGGGGGGATCGACGGCTGCGTGACCACCTTCGCCGTGGTCGCCAGCGTCGCCGGGGCCGGGATGCCGGGGCTGGTCGCCTTCGTGCTGGGCCTGGCCAGCCTGGTCGCCGACGGCTTCAGCATGGCCGTGAGCAACTACCAGGGGGTCAAGAGCGACCAGGAGGCCCTCGGCCGCGCCCAGCGCCAGGAGGAGCGCCACATCCGCGAGGCCCCCGACGGCGAGCGCCGGGAGATCCGCGAGATCTTCCGGCGCAAGGGCTTCGAGGGGGAGGTCCTGGAGCGGGTCGTGGAGACCATCACCGGCGACCGGCAGCTGTGGATCGACACCATGCTCCGCGAGGAGCTCGGCCACCAGCTCCACGGCCCGCGGCCGCTCGCCGCCGGGGCGGTGACCTTCCTCGCCTTCGTCGCCGTCGGCTTCCTGCCGCTGCTGCCCTTCCTGCTGCCGTTCCTCGCCGGCGGCGAGTACTTCGCGACCAGCGCCGGGATCACGGCGGTGACCTTCTTCGCCATCGGCTACGCCAAGGGCGTGATGCTCGCGATGCCCCGGCTGCGGGCCGGGCTCGAGACGCTGCTCATGGGCGGCGGCGCGGCGGTGATCGCCTACGCCGTCGGCCTGGCCCTGGAGCCGCTGGTGGGCGGCGCCGTCGGCTAGCCTAGCCCGCGCCCAGGAGGCCGCTGAGCCACTCGTCCACCTGCTGGATCTCCGGCAGGCATACGGCGTGCTCCATGGGGAACTCGTGCCACGCCACCGGGAAGCCGGCCTGCTCGAGCCGCTGCCGGGCATCCCGGCCGAGCTCGAGGGGGACGATGGGGTCCTGCGTGCCGTGGGCGAGGAGCATCGGCGGGCGGGCGGTGGCCGCCTCGAGGGGCGTCGCCGGCGGGAGCCAGCCGGAGAGGGCGATCACGCCGGCCGGCGCGGGCTGCGCCTGGGCGGCGGTGTAGAGGGCGGTGGCCGCGCCCTGGGAGAAGCCGGCGAGGACGATCCGCTCCGCCGGGACGCCGCGCTCGCGCTCGCGCCGCAGCAGCGCCTCGACGTGGCCGCGGGCCGTCTCGAGGCCGGCCTCATCCTCCTGGATCTGCTTGCCGAGCCCGAGGATGTCGTACCAGGCGGGCAGGGTCATGCCGCCGTTGACGGTCACCGGCTGCGCCGGCGCGTGGGGGAAGACGAAGCGCACGCCGATCGGGGCCGTCCGGCGCAGCTCGTCGACGAGGGGCTCGAAGTCGTGGCCGTCGGCGCCGAGGCCGTGGAGCCAGACGACGCTGGCGGTGATCGGCTCCGCGGTGGCTCGCTCGACGCACTCGAGGTGCTGGGCGTCGCTCATGGCCGCTCCTTATCTGGTGCGTGGCGCCCCAGCATAATGGAAGCCGCCCCCGGCGTCGCCGGGGGCGGCTGGCGCGGCCGTCGGGGGCAGGGCTAGGCCGCCTTGCGGCTGCCGCCCGTCTTGCCGCTGGCGGCGGCGGGGGTGAAGCCCGCGAGGTTCTCGCGCATGGCCGCCTGCACGTCCTGGGTCATGGACTGGCCCATCTCGGTGAGGGTGCGGGCGTCCTTGGCGAGGCTGTCGCTGGTCTCGCGGACCGCCTCGCTGCTCTTCTGGAGGTAGCTCTGCATCTGCTCGGGGGACTGGAGGGTGGTGGCCTCGCGCATCTGGCCGAGGGCGACATCGGTGTAGCGGCGCACCATGTCGAGCTGGTAGTCGGCCATCTTCTCCCAGTGCTCGAGCATCTTGCTGTTGACCTTGCGGAAGGGCTCGGCGTAGTTGCCGAACTGCTGCTGCATCTGCTGCATGAGGTTCTCGTAGTTCATGACGCCTCCTGTCCTGGTCTTGGGGCGAACGTGAGGGGTTCCCTGACGTTGTGCAATGCACCATAGCACCGCTTTTGGTGCGGCGCAACATCATTCGTCGAAAAAAAGTTCGCTCGAGGTGGTTCCCACGGCGCCGGATTGTGTCACTATACAGGTACGGCGCCGGACGGTGCGCAGGGCGCACAGCGACGCCGGGCACAGTAGATTGATTGTAGAGGTTGTTTGAGATGTCAGAGCGTCAACAAGGCACGGTTAAGTGGTTCGACAACGCCAAGGGGTACGGCTTCATCAGCCGGGAAGGGGGCGAGGATGTGTTCGTCCACTTCCGTGCCATCCGGGGCGACGGCTTCCGCTCCCTGGACGAGGGCCAGACGGTCGAGTTCAACGTCACGCGCAGCCCCAAGGGCCTGCAGGCCGAGGACGTCGCCGCGCTGTAGCCTCGCGTCAGCAGAGGCTTGATCGTCGCAGAGGGGCCGCCGTGGGCGGCCCCTTTGCGTTGGGGGAGGCCCGATGACACCCCTTCTCGATGCCGCGCCGTAAGGGGCTTGGCCGAGGGGGCGCTGCGCTCCTCCTCGCCGCCCTCCTGCCCCCGATGCTCCAGGCCCTCGAGGGGCTCCCGCAGGGGGCGCTCGCCATCGACGGCCGGATCGTTCCCGCCCGGATCGCCGCTACCCCCGAGGCCCGCGCCCAGGGCTTCCAGGGCGCCTCGCCGGAGGCGATCGCCCGCGAGCGGATCTACTTCTCCTGGCCGAGCCCGCGGCGGCCGGCCTTCCACATGCACAACGTCCCCGCCCCGCTGGCGATCGCCTGGATCGGCCCGCAGCAGCGGGTGATCGCCGTGGAGCGGATGGCGCCGGAGCGCGCCGGCTACCGGCCGCCCGCCCCGGTGTCCGCGGCGCTGGAGCTCTCGCCGGCCGAGGCCGAGCGGCTGGAGATCACCCCGGGGGTGACCATCCGGCCCGCCGCCGCGCCGGGCGCCGCCGGCGAGTGAGCGCCGTCGGCGGGCGGCTTGCCAACGCCCGCGGCGGGCCTAGTATGGTGACCCCGCTAGGAAGACGCCCTTGAATCGGCTGAGAAGCCCAGGAGGTGAGCAATGGGATTCGCGCTATCGCACATGCAGGTCCGCAGCAGCGGCTTCTCCTCGCACGGGCGGCTGCCCGCCCGCTACGCCGTCGAGGGGGACAACCTCTCGCCGCCGCTGGCCTGGTCCGGCGCCCCCGAGGGGACGCAGTCGTTCGCCGTCATCTGCCACGACCCGGACGCGCCGCTGGTCCAGTCCGGCGCCTACGGCTTCGTCCACTGGGTGCTCTACAACCTGCCGGCCGACCTGGAGGGCCTCGAGGAGGCGACCGGCGAGGGCACGAGCGGGGTGACCGACTTCGGCGGCAGCGGCTACGGCGGCCCGAACCCCCCCGAGGGGCACGGCCTCCACCACTACTACTTCTGGGTCCTGGCGCTGGACCGGGCGCTCGATCTCGAGCCCGGGCTGACCCTCTGGCAGTTCCTCGAGCGGGCCGAGCCCCACATCCTGGGGATGAACCGCATCGTCGGCTGCTACGAGCGCTGAGCCGCCCCGCCCGCTGCCGGGCGCGGCCGATGCGGCCGCGCCCCCGCCGGGCGTGGCGGCGGTATTTCCCCTAGCGGCTAGAAGTCGAAGATCTCGGAGAGGAACGACTCCCTCTTCGGCTTCCGCCGTCCCTCGCCGCGCTCGCGATCGCGGTCGCGGCGCTCGCCCCCCTCGCCGCCGCCCTGGTGCTCGGCGGAGCGCTCGATGATCTTGTCGAGCTCCCCCCGGTCGAGCCAGACACCGCGGCACTTCGGGCAGTAGTCGACCTCCACGCCTTGGCGCTCGGCCATTTGCAGCGTCTCACCGTCAACAGGGCATTGCATGGGGCTCCCCTCCTCAACGCGGGTCCAGTCTCTCCACTAGAGAGACACCGCCGAGGGGCGGCCGTTCCCCCGAAAAGGCCCTGGAACCTGCGCCGCGCAGCGCTGTCCCCCTCGGTAGACATTCCCTAGGGAGCTGTGCTGTTTCGTCTGGACACTTTGAATCTCAAGGACTTGGACTAGCAATGGCGGACCATCCCCTTGTCGCTGTGGAGCACCTGGAGCGGGCGTACGGGTCCTTCCGAGCGCTCCGGGACGTGAGCTTCGAGCTCGCGCAGGGCGATGTGCTCGGCTTCCTCGGGCCCAACGGCGCCGGCAAGTCCACCACCATGCGCATCATCACCGGCAACCTCGCCCCGACGGCGGGCAGCGTCCGGATCAACGGGGTGGACCTGCTTGCCGACCCCCTGTCGGCGAAGGCCCGCCTCGGCTTCCTCCCCGAGGACCCCCCGCTCTACCGCGAGCTGACGGTCAACGACTACCTGCGCTACTGCGCCCGGCTCAACGGCGTGCGGGGCTCGCGGCTCGCCGAGGCCGTGCGCGAGGCGCGGCAGCGCTGCGGGCTCAAGCAGATGGGCGAGCGGCTCATCGGCAACCTCTCGCGGGGGTTCCAGCAGCGGGTGGGGATCGCCCAGGCCATCGTCCACCGCCCCGAGGTGGTGGTCCTGGACGAGCCGACCATCGGCCTGGACCCGATCCAGGTCCGCGAGATCCGCGAGCTGATCCGCGAGCTGGGCCGCCAGCACGGGGTGATCCTCTCGACGCACATCCTCCCCGAGGTCCAGGCCGTGTGTAACCGGGTCCAGATCATCCACGAGGGCCGGCTGGTGCTCAGCGAGCGCCTCGACGCGCTCAACGAGCGCATGGCGCGCACGAGCCTGCGCCTGAGCCTGGCCCGGCCGGTGGAGAAGACCCAGCTGAGCGCCGTGAAGGGGGTGCAGCGGGTCGAGGAGCTCGGCGAGGGCGAGTTCCGCGTCCACCACGAGCCGGGGGGCGAGCCCGCCGAGGCCCTGGCGCAACGGGCCGTGCAGGAGGGCTGGGGGCTGCGCGCCCTGGTGCCCGAGGAGCGCTCCCTGGAGCAGATGTTCGTGGACCTGACGCTCAAAGGAGAGGCGGCCTGAGATGATGACGACCATCGCTGCACGTGAGCTGCGCTCGATGTTCCTCTCGCCCCTGGCCTGGGGGGTGCTGGCGGTCACCCAGCTGGTGCTCGGCTACCTCTTCCTCGCCGCCGTGGACCGCTTCCACCGCCTGCAGCCGCGCCTGGCGGCCATGGACGGCGGCCCCGGCGTGACCGACATCGTCGTCAACTCCCTGTTCTCGAGCGCCGGCGTGGTGCTGCTGCTGATCACGCCGCTGCTGACCATGCGCCTGATCAGCGGCGAGCGCGCCGAGGGGACGCTGGCGCTGCTGCGCTCGGCGCCGGTCTCGGTGACCCGCATCGTCCTCGGCAAGTACCTCGGCGTGCTCGGCTTCCTCGCCATCGTGCTGGCGGTGGTGCTGCTGATGCCGCTGAGCCTCTACGCCGGCACCACGCTGGACCTCGGCCAGCTCGCCGCCTCCGCGCTGGGGCTCGCCCTCATGGCGGCGAGCTTCGCGGCGGCGGGGCTGTTCATGTCGAGCCTGAGCAGCCAGCCCACCGTGGCGGCCGTGGCCACCTTCGGCCTGCTGCTGCTGCTGTGGATCCTGGAGTGGAGCGGCAACCTCGGCGGCGGCCTGCAGCAGGCCGTGGACTACCTCTCGCTGATGGGCCACTACCAGGACCTGCGCCAGGGCCTGGTGAACACCGCCGATATCGCCTACTACCTCCTGTTCATCGCCACCTTCCTGGTTCTGTCGATCCGGCGCCTCGACGCCGACCGCCTCTACGGCTGAGCCGGATCGGAGCGGCCAACGGGAGTCGAGAGCAGCAATGGACGTAACAGCCAAGCTTCGCCGCAGCCTGCGCCTGCAGAACACCGCCTTCGTCGTCCTCTTCCTGGCGGCGGTCGGCCTCGTCGCCGGCCTGAGCGCCGTCTACACCTACGAGGCCGACTGGACGGCGGGCAACCGCAATACCCTCAGCGAGGCCAGCCGCGAGCTCCTCGCCCGGGCCGAGGCGCCGATCACCATCACGGCCTACGCCACCGAGGACGCGCGGCTGCGCGAGCAGATCCGGCGGTTCGTCGGCCGCTACCAGCGCGCCGACGCCGCCGAGGTGCGCCTGCGGTTCGTCAACCCCGATGCGCGGCCGAGTCAGGTCCGCGAGCTGGGCATCCGGCGCAACGGGCAGCTGGCGGTCTCCTACCAGGGGCGCACGGAGAAGGCCGAGCAGCGCTCGGAGCAGGCCGTCAGCCAGGCCCTGCAGCGGCTGCTGCGCTCCGGCGAGCGGCAGGTCTACTTCCTCGCCGGCCACGGCGAGCGCGCCCTCGAGGGCCGCGGCCGCAGCGCCCTGGGCCGCTTCGTCCAGGCGCTCGAGGGCACCGGCGCCCAGGTCGATCCCCTCAACCTCGCCGAGCGCCCGCAGATCCCCGCGGCGACCGACCTGCTGGTGATCGGCGGGGCGCAGCAGCCGCTGCTCGAGGCCGAGGTCGAGCAGCTGCGCGGCTACGTGGCGCAGGGCGGCAACCTCCTCTGGCTCGCCGACGAGGGGGCGGCCGAGGGCCTCCAGCCCCTCGCCGAGGCGCTGGGCGTCGAGCTCTCCGGCGAGGGGGTCGCCGTCGACCCGCGCACCCGGGTCTTCGGGCTGCAGGACCCGACCCAGGTGCTGGTGAGCAGCTACCCCGATCACCCGGCCCTCCAGGGGCTCGACAGCATCACCCTCTTCCCCGGGGCGGCCCGCGTGCAGGCCTCGCCGCCGGCGGGCTGGCAGGCCGAGCCCCTGGTGCAGACCAGCCCCGAGGCGTGGCTGGAGACCGGCTCGCTAGAGGGGACGGTCCGCTTCGACGCCGGCAAGGACCGCGAGGGCCCGGTGACCCTGGCGCTGGCCCTGACGCGGGCCGAGGTCCCTGCCGGGGAGGCGGGCGCGCAGCCGCAGGCGGCCGGCGGCGAGGCGCAGGGCAGCGCCTCGCAGGGCGAGGGCGGCTCGGGCGGGGCTGTCTCGAGCCCCCAGAAGGAGGCCGCGGCGAAGCCCGGGGGCGCTGCGGCCGGGCAGGGCGGCGGCAGCGGCGACGCCCCGGCGCAGAAGGTGGTGGTCGTCGGCGACGGCGACTTCCTCGCCAACGCCTACCTGGGCAGCGGCGCCAACCGCAAGCTCGGCCTCGGGCTGTTCCAGTGGCTGAGCAGCGATGAGGGCTTCGTGACCATCCCGGCCCCCGCCGCCCCGGATCAGCACCTGAGCCTGCCCGGCGCCGTCGCCTGGCTCATGCCGGCGCTCTTCCTCGGCGGGCTGCCGCTGGCCTTCCTGCTGGCGGGCGGGGCGGTCTGGCTGCGGCGCCGGCGCCTGTGAGCCATAGGGAGGATCCGCCTTGGGACGTGCACGCACCTGGCTGAACGTCGCGCTGCTGGCGCTGGTGGTGCTGCTGGCGGCGCTGGCCTACTTCCGGCCGGGGGCCGGCCCCGAGACGCCGGAGCGCCCGGCCCTGACCGAGCGCCGGCCGGCGGGGGTCGACCGGCTCCGCGTCGAGCCCCGGCAGGGGCCGGCCGCCGTCCTCCAGCGCGACGGCGAGCGGTGGCGGCTGCGCGAGCCGCGCGCCATGCCCGCCGAGGCCGACGCGGTCCGCCGGGCCCTGGGCCTGCTCGAGGCCGAGAGCCGGGCCGAGGTCCAGCGTGGTGACCAGGGCCTCGCCCCCTACGGCCTGGCCGAGCCCGACGCCGTGCTCGAGATGGGCGGCCACCGCTTCGTGATCGGCGGCCGGCACCCCATGAAGGGGCAGCGCTACGTCCTCGTCGACGACACCCTGCACCTGGTGGAGGCCCGCCGCGTGCGCCGCGCCCGCGGGCTCGAGGCCGCCGAGCCTGAGGGCGCCGAGGAGGCCCCGGTGGTGCAGATCCACCTGGAGGGGCGTGAGGAGCCGCTGCGCTTCCGCGTCCTGGAGGGCGGCGAGCAGCCCCGGCTCTACCGCCCGGCGCTGGGGCTGGTCTACCGGCTCGGCGCCGGCGGGCTCGAGGCCCTGGTGGAGCCCGCCTCGGGCCCCTCGGCACGGGCGAAGGGGGGCGCCTCCTGAGCCGGGCTGGGGAGGGCCCGCCTCAGGCCGGCGCCTCGGTGGTCAGCTCCAGCCGGCCGACCTCCAGGCAGGCCCGGAAGGCCTCGCCGTAGGCGACCACGGCCACGGCGTGTAGGCGCTCCACGTCCAGGGGGTGCTCGAGCCGCTGCGGCTCGAAGGCCGTGAAGGGGACCACCACGCGCTGCCACGCCGCCTGGACCGGCAGGGGGGCCCGGTAGTGCTGCCACGGCTGCCGGGTGTCGGCGCTGCGCACGTGGAGGTAGTAGGCGCCGGGGGTGCCCCGGACCGCCAGGGCGAAGCCCGACCAGCCGCCGGCGTCGAAGGCCCCGCCGGCGGTGGCCAGCGGCAGCCGCACCTGGATGAAGCCGCCGCTGTTCTCCAGCCGGACCTCGCCGCGCATCTGCAGCGCCGGTCCGCGGTCCGTCGAGATCACGCCGGCCTGCATCTCGGAGAGCCCGCCCATGACCCGGTCGGTCAGGCCCTGCCACTGGGTGCCGAGGGCTGCGGTCCCGTCGCCGGCGCGGAAGTCGTCGAGCAGGTAGGTCGTAGGGGGCGCTGAGGCGCTCATAGGCAGATCCGCTGGCGCGGCGAAGGGCCGGTTGGTTGGATACGGGCCAGCTTACCGGCTTCTTCGCCAGGCACGCCAGCGCCTCCCTGCGGCGGCCTGCCTGTCGGTGGGTGCCGGCCCCCGCCCGGCGGTGAGCAGCGGGCGCGGGCCCTGGGAGGCTGGTGCCGTTCCCGGCGCTACTTGACGCCGTACTTGTAGTCGTACTTCGTCAGCTTCCCGTCGTCGTCGAGGTCCTCCTCCTTGAAGGTCTCCTTCTCGACGCCGACCGCCTTGGCCTCCTCGAGGCTCAGCTTGCTGTTGCCGTCCTGGTCGACCGCGGAGAACTTCGGCAGCTGATCCGCCTCGCCGCTGCCGGAGGCGGCCGCGGCGGCGCCGCTGAGCGCGAGCATCAGCGCAGCAGACAGGAGCGACTTCGTAGCCCGCATGCTCACCTCCTTGCGTCGCTAACTACTTGATAAAGCTATTAATTACGGCTTCGGTCCGTCAAGGGCAGGGGCCCGCTGCAGCCGCGCCGCCCGTGCAGATCCCCCGGCTCGTTGGCATAATGCCGCCCCCTTTCGCAACCCGAGTGGTGGCATGAGTACGCAGCACACACCTGAGGAGAACCCCGAGATCCCCGTCCCCAGCCTGCCCATGGCCCTGCTGCCCATCGCGGCGACCATGGGCCTGATGCTCATCCAGATCGTCGCCTTCGACGAGTTCATCCCCCACGTCCCGCTGGCCCTGGGCATCGCCATTACCGGGCTGATGGGCTGGTATCAGGGCATCCGCTGGTGGCGGATGGAGAACGGCCTCTACCACGTCGTGCACATCGGCCTGCAGTCGGTGGCCATCCTGATCACCGTGGGCATGATCATCGGCACCTGGATCCTCTCCGGCACCGTGCCGCTGCTCATCTACTACGGCCTGCAGCTGATCACCCCAGAGCTCTTCCTGCTCGCCGCCATGCTCCTGACGACCGTCGTCTCGGTGGCCGTGGGGACCTCCTGGGGCACCGTGGGCACGGTGGGGCTGGCCCTGGTCGGCGTCGGCGAGGGCCTGGGCATCCCCATGCACCTCACCGGCGGGGCGATCGTCTCGGGTGCCTTCTTCGGCGACAAGATGTCGCCGCTGTCGGACACCACCAACCTGGCGCCGGCGGTCACCTCGACGGATCTCTTCAGCCACATCCGCGGCATGATGGCCGCCTCGGTCCCGGCGCTCGTGGCCGCGGGGGCGGCCTACTGGGCCATCGGCCTCGGCTACGCCGACGCGAATATGGACGGCGAGCGGGTGGCGACGATCCTCAGCGGCCTCGAGGCCCAGTTCAACTTCCACCCCCTGCTGCTGACCCCGGCGCTGCTGGTGCTCCTCCTGGCCCTGCGCCGCTATCCGGTCCTGCCGACCCTCTTCCTGGGCGCCATCGCCGGCGCGCTCACCGCGGTGATCGGCCAGGGAGTCGGGCTGCAGGAGGCGGTGACGGTGATGCAGAGCGGCTTCACCAGCAGCACCGGCGTCGAGGCCGTCGACGAGCTGCTCTCCACCGGCGGCATCCAGTCGATGATGTGGACCATCTCGCTGGTGCTCATCGCCCTGGCCTTCGGCGGGATCGTCGAGCAGACCCGCTGCGTCGAGGTCATCCTCAACGCCATCATGGCCAAGGTCCGCGGCCACTTCTCCCTGGTGCTCGCCAGCACCAGCGGCGCGGCCGGCACCAACCTGATCTCCGGCGACCCCTACCTCTCCATCGCCCTGCCGGGGCGGATGTTCGCGCCGGCCTACCGCGGCCAGGGGCTGTCGACGCTGAACCTCTCGCGCTCGATCGAGGAGGGCGGGACGCTGCTCAACCCGCTGGTGCCGTGGGGCGCCGGCGCGGCGTTCACCGCCGGGGCGCTGGGGATCCCGACGCTGGCCTACGCCCCCTTCGCCTTCGTCTGCTGGCTCTCGCCGCTGATCGGGCTCCTCTACGCCGCCCTCGGCTGGTTCGTCCTGCGCGCGAGCGATGACGAGAAGGCGCGCTGGCAGGCCGACGAGGAGCCGGTGATGGTGGCCGGCGAGATGGTCAACTCGGCCGATCTCGACCCCGAGGAGCTGGAGCGCGCCTTCGACCGCTACCGGCGCCGCTAGGGTCCGCGGCCGCTGAGGCGGCAGGGCGCATGTCCCGCGCCCCCCGATAGGCAGTATCATCTCGCCGTGCAGTGTCGAGCTTGGCGAGGGGGCCGAAGCCTATGGCGTTGGAAGAGGGGGCGCGCAGCCTGCAGCCAGGAGGCGCTACGGGGCGGGTGCCCGCCCGGATCCGCCAGGATCTCGGCGTCGAGCGCCGGCGCAGCCGCTGGCGGCGCTACGCCGGGCGCACGCTGGCGGCCGGCCTGGCGGTGCTCGCCGCCCTGGGGGTGCTCTGGGGCCTCGGCGGCGGGCTCCTGCTCGGGGGCGCCGGCGAGACGCTCGGCGGGC
>NZ_NRSH01000070.1 GCF_016584055.1 Halorhodospira neutriphila | reverse complement strand
GCGGCGGGATGGGGGTGGGGCGGCGGCTGAGCAGGCTGATCGCCTGCGGCCCCCGCTCCCCCTCCTCGCCGGTCTGCTGGCTGCGGGCGACGGCGGCGAGGACCTGGGGGCGGGCGCCGTAGGTGCGCTGCAGGAAGGCGCGGGCCCTGTCGGTGAGCTCGACCTGGTAGTGGCGGACGAGGGCCACGGCGAGCTGCTCGGCGGCGCGGCTGAAGTCCTGCTCCACCTCCTCGGCCATGGCCGCGGCGAGGCTGCGCTTCTCCTGGACGCTCATCCCCGGCTCGAGGTCGCCGAGGTAGATCGCCCGGGTGGCGCCGAGCCCGCGCTGGACCTCGGGGCGCGAGAGGTGGATGTACGGCTCCAGGGCCAGGGCGACCTCGGTGGCCAGGCGCCGCGCGTCGGCGGCCGTCGCCAGCGTCGGGCGCTTGGGCGAGCGCTGGGCCGGGCCGGGGTGGACGCCGCGCTCCAGGGTGGCGCCGCGGAGGTGGCGCATGAGGTCCCGGGCGACGGCCTCGCGGGCCTCCTCGCTGAGCGACAGGGTGCGCTCGACGATGCGCAGCCCGCGCCGGCCCTCGCCGAGGCGCAGCTGCCAGTCGGCGCGGCGGCGCTGCTCGGTGAGCCGCTCCCAGGCCTCGGCGGCGTTGAGCAGCTCGGCGTGGGTGTTGCCGAGCATGCGGACCGCCTCGCGGGCGGAGCGATAGAGGGCGACGGCGGTGGCGAGGGTATCGGCGGCCTCGGCGAGCTCCTGGTAGGCCTCGCGGTCGCCGGGGGCGCGGCGCAGGCGCTCCTGGAGGGTGTCGACGCGCCGCTGCAGGCGGTTCATAGCGGCGCTGGCGCGCTGGAGCAGGGTGTTCGCCGGCAGCTCCTCGGGGACCGTCTCGTAGGGGAGGACACCGGCCTCGACGAGCCAGCTGGCCAGGGCGCGGATGCGGTTGTCGCTGGCCGCCTGGGCGAGGCGGAAGCGGCTGCGCGCGGTCTCCAGGGCGTCGAAGGCCCGGGCGAGCTTCCAGCTGCCGCGGAAGTTGAAGGTGAGGATGGGGATCTCGCGGCCGGTGAGCAGCTCGAAGGCGAGCCCGAGGATCTCCTCGACGTCGCCCATGGTCAGCAGCAGCGGATTGTCCTGCTCCGTGGCGGCCCGGGCGCGCTCGATGAAGGCCTCCTTGCGCGGGATGCCGGCGCGCAGGTTGGGCACCTCGCCGGCGAAGCGCGCCTGCAGGGCGCTCGCCGCTAGCGGGGCCTCGTCCTTGAGCTGCTCGACGGTGGCCTCGAAGTGCTCGGCGTGGCGGGCATTAAGATCGCGGATGCGCGAGTAGAGCCCGGCGCGGCGGTAGGTGTCGATCTGCGCGAGGATCCGCCCGAGCTCGCGATCGTCGGTGAGCTCCTCGCAGGCGAGGGCGACGCCGTCGGGGGAGAGGTCAATGCGGCGCAGCAGCTGCCGCGCCGCCTCGCTGCGCCGGGTGCCGCCCTCGAGGCTGGCGACGTTGAGGTCGCGGACGCTGAGGATCAGCTCGCCGAGCTGGTCGATGGCGGTGACGAGCTCCGCCTGCGCCTGCTCCTTGCCGGCCCCCCGGGTGCTCTCGTAGATGAAGTTGGCGCTCAGGCCGATCAGGCCGCTGAGCACGGTGAAGGTGATGAAGTAGATCAGCAGCTCGGTGTTCGGCGGCACCCCGTAGGCGATGTAGTAGCCGCCGTAGAGGCCGATGCCGGTGACCGGCCCAGCGGTCCAGGCCAGCTTGAGCAGCGTCCACGAGATACCGACGCGCCGCGCGGCGCGGGTCCACGGCGCCAGGTACTCCTCGCTGCTGTCGCGCGCCAGGGCGACGGCGTCCTGGCGCTCGTCGGCGCTGCTGCCCGAAGGCCGCCGCCGGTGCGGGGTCAGTCGCAGTCGCACGGGCCGGCGGGCTAGCGGTGGCGCTGGCGGTAGCGCTCGAGCAGCGGCTCGGCGAGGTCGAAGGGCACGGCGTAGCTGATCCCGCTCGGCTCCTGGATCGCCGCCTCGCGGCCGCCCTGGACGTAGACCTGGTTGAGCACGGCGTAGACCTCGCCGGTCTGCGGGTCGTAGACGGGGCTGCCGCTGTTGCCCGGATAGGCCGTGCCGTCGAGCTGGAAGACCATGGGCGGATCGCCGCGGCGCAGCCGCGCGATATGGCGCGAGTCGAGCTCGCTGCTGCGCCGGGCGGGCAGCGTCAGCGGCGTGCGCGCCGAGATCATGGCGGTGTGCGTGACCGGGTGGAAGCCGAGGATCATGCCGATGGGGAAGCCGGTGAAGGCGACCCGGTTGCCGGGGCGCAGACGCCCGGGCTCGCCGGGCTGGAGCGCCGGCAGCGGCGGGCCGCTGATGCGCAGCACGGCGAGGTCGGAGCTCTCGGAGCGCATGACGATCCGCGCCTCGCGCAGGTCCGGCTCGCCGGGGTCGCCGGCGAGCACCACCAGGCGCTCGCGGCGCTCGCCGTCGATCGCCGCGGGCAGGACGTGGTTGTTGGTGATCACGGCCCGGCCGTCCTCGACGGCGAAGCCGGTGCCGTGGAAGTCCACCTGCGGGTTGGCCGTGGGCTGGTGGGTGCCGACGCCGACCACGGAGGGGCGCACGCGCTCGATGGTCTCGGGCAGGGCCTCGCCACTGCGGGCGAGGGCGGCGCCCGCCAGCAGGCAGAGGCTCAAGGCGAGGCCGGCGCTGGCGAGCCGGTGCCAACGGCGTATCATGCAGGATCCTCCACGGCTTCTGCTCCTTAGGATAGCGCATGGCTGCGCCGGCGTCGCTGGCGGTGGGCGGGGGGCGCTGCTAGGTTTGAGGTGAACGGCCGGGCGCGGCCGCGGACCCACCGAGGAGGGCTGCTGTGGCTGTCACCCTGCCGAGCCTCACGCTAGGCGTCCTCCTCGGCGACCCGCGCCTGCCCTACGAGTACGGGCCGGGCGGGGCCATCGGCGAGGAGCAGCAGCGCGTGGCCCACGAGGTCCGGCGGGCGCTGTCCGGCTTCGAGGGCCTCGAGGTGCGCTACTACGACGAGCACGAGCGGCTCATCGACGAGCTGCGCGAGGCGCCGCCGGAGCTGATCCTCAACCTGTGCGACAACGGCTACCGCAACCGCCTCCACCTCGAGCCCAGCCTGCCGGCGCTGCTCGAGCTGCTGGAGATCCCGTACACCGGGTCGACGGCGATGTGCATGGGGCTGGCCCGCGACAAGGGGGCGGTGCACTGCCTGGCGGCGATGCGGGGGATCCCCGTGCCCAACGAGCGGCTCGTCGACCTGCGGGCCGATCCGCTGCCCCTCCCCGAGCGCTACCCGGCCATGATCAAGCCCAACGCCGCCTCGGGGAGCGTCGGCGTCGAGCCCGAGGGGGTGGTCCACGACGACGTTGCGGCGCAGGCCTACCTGGAGCGCCTCGCCGGCGAGCTCGAGGGCCCCTGGGCCCTGGTCCAGGACTTCCTCCCCGGCGAGGAGTATACGGTGGGGGTCATCGGCAACCCGGGGCAAGGGCTGACTGTCCTGCCGCCCCTCGCCATCGACTACTCGGGGCTCGACGCCGGGCTGCCCCCGATCCTCTCCTACGGCTCCAAGACCGATCCGGGCTCCCCTTACTACCGGGAGCTGCGCTTCCGGCCGGCCGCCCTCGACACGGATACCCGCTCCCGCCTGGTGGAGGCGGCGACCACCCTCTTCGCCCGCTTCGGCGCCCGGGACTGCGCCCGCGTGGACTTCCGCGCCGGGGCCGACGGCGTGCCGCGGCTGCTCGACTTCAACAGCCGGCCGAGCTGCACCCCCGATGGCAAGCTCGCCCTGATGGCCGGCTACGCCGGCTACAGCTACGCCGACCTGCTGGCGCTCGTCATCCGCGCCGCGCTGGCGCGCTACGCCGCCTAGGGCGCCGCGCTAGCCCCGCTCGGCGGCGAGGACCCCGCCGTTGTGCAGGCGCAGGGTATCGAGGTCGGTCTCGAGCAGCCGCTCGGTCGTGCGCACCAGGGTGCGCGCGACGCGGTAGGTGGTCTCCAGGGAGGCCGACTCGTTGGGGGCGTGGGCCTGGTCGATGTCGCCGGGGCCGTAGACCACCGTCGGGACGCCGGCGAGGCGCACCCAGCCGGACATGTCGCAGCCGTAGGGGGCGGCGGCGATGCGCGGCGCGGCCCGCAGCTCCTCCTCGGCGGCCTCGGCCAGGGCGGCGACGAGGGGGTGCTCGGGGTCAGTCTGCGCCGAGCCGAAGCCCGAGGCCTGGCGGGTGATCTGCGGCGGGTGGCGCGACAGCCAGGGGTCGTCGCGGACGGCCTCGGCGATGGCGCGGCGGAAGCGCGCCTCGGCCGCCTCGACCGTCTCGCCGAGGGCGACGCCGATGCGTACGTGCGCCTCGAGCGAGTCCATGACGCTCGACGACCACAGCCCGCCGCGGAGGATGCCGACGTTGGTGGCGTAGGGCAGCTCGTGCTGGCGCATCAGCGGGTGGGGCTCGCGCTCGTTGACCGCCCGCTCGTCGGCCCGCATGGCCTTGTAGAGGGTGAGGAAGTGGTCGAGGGCGCTCTCGCCCTGGAGCCGCTTGCTGGCGTGGGCCGCCTTGCCGGGCACGCGCAGGTGGAAGGAGATGGCGCCGGCGTGGGCGATGACCAGCTCCGGGACGCCGTCGCGGACGGTAGGCTCGGGGATGATGCAGGCGTCGGCGCGCCAGTTGCCGCGGATGGCGGCCAGGGTGCCGAGGCCGCTGTCCTCCTCGGCGGGCACGGCGGCGAAGATCACCCGGCCGGGGAAGTGGCGCCCGCCCTCGGCGAAGGCCTCGAAGGCGGCGAGGGCGGCGATGAGCCCGGACTTCATGTCCGAGGCGCCGCAGCCGACGATCCGGTCGCCGCGGGTCATCCCGGAGAACGGCTCGTCGTCCCAGAGGGCGTAGTCGCCCGGGGGAACGACGTCGACGTGGCCGGTGAGCAGCACGCTCGGGCCGGGCTGCTCGCCGCGGACCACGCCGACGACCACCGGCGCCCAGGCGCGCTCGACCTCGTGGCCGGGGTAGCGGGGGTCGCGCTGCAGCGCGGTGATGCCGTCGTGCCAGTAGTCGATCTCGGCGTCGAGCTGCTGGAGCCAGTCGGCGATCTGGGCGACGGCCGCATCCTCCTCGCCGGTGATCGAGGGGATGCGGATCAGCGATACTAGACGCTCCCGGATCCGCTCTTCGTCGATGTACGAGGTGCGGCGAGCCATTCCTCCCTCCTGCGGGCCTCTTCTAGAGGGTGAGTATATGCGCCTAAGGGCAACGACGCCGGCCGACCTGGCGTTCGTACGTACCGTCGAGTCGGCCCCCGAGAACGCCGAGTACGTCGAGCAGTGGCCACTGGAGGCGCACCGGCGCTGCCTCGAGGCGCCGGACTGCGGCCACTGGATCCTCGAGTCGGGAGCGGAGCACCGGGCGGTGGGCTACGCCATCCTCCAGGGGCTGGAGCGCCCCGACGGGCGCGTGCTGCTGCGCCGGATCGCCATCGCCGGCAAGGGCCGGGGCTTCGGCCGCGCCGCGGTCCGGGCGCTCGCCCGCTACGCCTTCGAGCGCCGCGGCGCCGCCTGCCTGTGGCTGAGCGTGCTGCCGGCCAACCGCCGGGCGCTGCGCCTTTACCACAGCCTCGGCTTCGTCGATGAAGAGCCCGAGGCTGATGGCGAGCCCGGGCAGGCGCGGGTCCTGCGCCTCGATCGCGCCGCCTATGAGCGCGGCGGCCATCAACCGCCGACGGGGGAGGCGTAGTTGGTCGTCACCGGCCGGGAGAAGCCGAAGTTCAGGCCGTCCATGACGGTCCGGAACTTGCGCTGCAGGTCCTGGGCGTCGCGGCCGCCGAAGAAGAGGCTGGCGAGCTCGTAGCTGTAGCTGTCCTGGCCGAGCATCTCCGAGAGCCGCGTGCCCTCCTGGACCTGGACGGTGACCCGCAGCTCGGGGAAGCGCTCCTGGAGCTCGCGGATGGCCCGCCCGCTGGGGACGTGGGTGACGACGGCGTCCTCGTAGACCCGCGGCATGAACTTCGCCGCCGTGGGGAAGCGCCCCTCGGCGTGGGGGAAGCGGGGGCGGCGGCCGAGGCAGATGTCGATGGGGACCTCGTGGTGGGAGGCGCCGGTGGCGATCTCGAAGATGGGGCAGTGGGACTTGGAGATGCGGGGGTTGATCTCGAGCAGCCATATCCGGTCGGCCTCCTCGTCCCAGAAGAACTCGATGTTGAACGGCGTCTGGTCGAGGCCGATGCGCCGCAGGAGCCGGTCGGCCGCCTCCCGCATGCGCTGCTGGACCCCCTCCGGCAGCGCCGACGGGTACTGGTAGCTGAGGAAGCTGACCTGGTTGGCGCCGCGCACGGAGTCGAGGATGGCGTAGACGACCACCTCGCCGTTGAAGACGTACCCCTCCAGGGTGCACAGGTGGCCGTGGATGAGCCCCTCGGCGATACAGGTGGCGCCGTCGCCGTCGCCCGGCAGGGTGGCGTGGTTGTTGGCGGCGGCGAGGATGTGCCGGAACGGCTCGGCGAAGCGGTGGATCTGCTCGCGGATGGTAGCCATGGCGCTGCGGAACTTCGCCTCGTCGTCGATGCGGAAGCCGAGGTAGGAGGAGAAGGCGACGGCCGGCTTGAGCCAGAAGGGGTAGGCGAGCTCGAGGGCCTCGGCCGGGGCGTCGTGGTAGGCGTCGATCCCCTGGAAGGCCGGCGTGCACTCGGGGATGGCCTCGGCGGCGGCGAGCCGGGTCCAGTACTTGTGCTCGCAGTAGAGGACGCTCTCCAGGCTGGCGCTGGGCAGGCCGTACTCGCGGCGCAGGATCGGCAGCAGCGAGGTGGTGGGGAAGTCCCAGTGGCCGATGATGGCGTCGACGGCCGGGGCGTTGTCCAGGTCCTCGCGGGCCTCGGCGAGCAGCGCCGGGATGTCGTAGGCCGGCGGCAGGACGATGTGGTCGTAGTCGACCAGGGGGTGGAAGACGTACTCGTCGGCGTTGCGCACGGTCTGCAGCTCGGCGAGGTGGAACTCATCGAGCCCGATGACGTGGATATGCTTTCGATGGGGCATCGCGACGCTCTCTCCAGGGGGCAGTCTGAGACTCTCCCCTTAGAGCGTAGCCGCAGCCGCCGGCTTTTGGCCGGCGCCTAGCCCTCCTCGGCCTGGGCCTGGGCCTCGATGCGCTGCAGCCGGGTGCGCTCGGCGTGGGCGGCGCTGCGGACCGTGACGGTGCGCACCGGCAGGCCCGCCCACCCCTCGGCCATGTACCAGCGCACGCTGCGCTGGCGCTCGGGCTGGTGGCGGCGCAGCCGCACCGCCCGGAAGGTGCCGGCCGGGGTGTGGACGGTGCGCCGCCCCTCGATACGGAAGGCGATCTCCTCGACCTCGCCCTGGCGGTTGACGACCTGGTGGCTGATGCGCTCGAAGCGCTCGCCCTCGAGGGCCTGCTGCATCACCTGCCAGCGGTGGGAGACCGGGTCGAGGGCGCTCGGCGGGGCGGCGACCTCGCCCTGCTCGAGGGCGGCCTCGTCCTCGGTGAAGCGCACGCGCAGCTGCACCTCCTCCTCGACGCCCTCGAAGGCCGTCTCCGGGTCGTAGTCGTCGGCGGACGGGAAGACGGTGGCGGTGCGGCGCTCGTAGGTCTGCGGCTGCGCCCGGTCGCCCTCGAGGGTCCCCTCGCTGATCTCGCGGATGCGCCGGATCCGGCGCACGCCCTGGTAGTCGCCGGCGATGGGCCGCTGGCGCTCCTGGCGGATGCGCACCAGGCGGAAGGTGCCGTCCTCCGGGTACTCCCAGCGCAGGATCTCGTAGCCCCGCCGCGCGCCGCCCTCCTGGATCCAGTAGCGGGCGCTACCGGCCTCCGGCAGCTCGGCGGCCGGCGCCGGCGGGGCGGCCAGCGCCGGGAGGAGGGCCGCAGCCAGCGCCGCGGCGGCCGTGGCGGCGGGGTGGGCTCGCAGTGCGCACATCGGTCTGGGGCGTCGGCTCGGCTGTTGATGGGGTGTACCCCGTGTATCGGCCGCTGGCCGGCAAGGCTGAGGGGGGCGAAGGGGTGGCCGTTGACGCCTTTCGGGCGAGGCTGCAAAGTCTTCGTCTAGGGATGCTGCAGCGCATATAGCTAGCCGGCTCAGCCAGTGGGGGGTGTGCCCAATTGAAGGTCCTGGTCGCGGTCAAGCGGGTGGTCGACGACAACGTGCGCGTGCGCCTCAAGGGCGACGGCTCGGGGGTGGAGACGGCCCACGCCAAGAAGGCCATGAACCCCTTCGACGAGCCGGCCGTCGAGGCGGCGGTGCGCCTGCGCGAGGCGGGGGTGGCCGAGGAGGTCGTCGCCGTGAGCGTCGGTGAGCCCGGCTGCGAGGAGGTGCTGCGCACGGCGCTGGCCTTCGGCGCCGACCGGGCGCAGCTCATCGAGGCCGAGGGCGAGCTGGAGCCGCTGGGGGTGAGCAAGGCCCTGGCGGCGGTGGCCGAGCGCGAGGCGCCGGGGCTCATCCTCCTCGGCCAGCAGGCCACCGACGACGACGCCGCCCAGACCGGGCCGATGCTCGCCGCCCGCCTGGGCTGGGGGCAGGCGACCTTTGCCTGCGCCCTCGAGGCCGGCGAGGGCGAGGTGCGCGTCACCCGCGAGGTCGACGGCGGCAAGCGGGACGTGGCGGTGCCGCTGCCGGCGGTGGTCACGGCGGACCTGGCGCTCAACGAGCCGCGCTACGTCAAGCTGCCGAGCATCATGAAGGCGAAGAAGAAGCCCCTCGAGCGCCAGGCGCTCGAGGCGCTGGGGGTCGACGCGGCCCCGCGGCTCGACCTGCTCGAGGTCAGCGAGCCGCCGGCGCGCCCGCCCGGGGTGCGCGTCGACAGCGCCGAGGCGCTCGCCGAGCGGCTCCGCAACGAGGCGCAGGTGTGCTGAGATGACGGCGCTGGTGATCGCTGAGCACCGTGGGGGGCAGCTGGCGGCCTCGGCCCGCCGGGCGGTCAGCGCCGCCCGGCGGCTCGACGCGGCCGTGGAGCTGCTGGTGATCGGCGGCGAGGAGGCGGCCGCTGCGGCCGAGGCGGCCGCCGCCGTCGAGGGCGTCGAGCGCGTCCTGTGCTGCGCCGGCGAGGCCTACGCCGCGCAGCTGGCGGAGCCGCTGGCCGCGCGGGTGGCCGAGCTCGCCGAGCAGCGCGGCTACACGGCGGTGCTCGCGGCGGCGAGCAGCCTGGCCAAGGACTTCCTCCCCCGGGTGGCCGCCGCCCTGGACGTGGCCATGCTCTCGGACGTGACCGCCATCGAGGACGCCGAGACCTTCCAGCGCCCCCTCTACGGCGGCAGCGTCATCGCCCGGCTGCGCTGCCGCGAGCCGGTGCGGGTGATGACGGTCCGCGGCACCGCCTTCCCCGGCGCCAGCGACGGCGGCGAGGCCCCCGTCGAGCGCCTCGAGCCCGGCGCCGCTCCGGCCCTCTCCCGGCTGCTCGAGGAGCGGCTCAGCGACAGCGGCCGCCCGGAGCTGACCGCGGCGCGGGTGGTGGTCGCCGGCGGCCGCGGCCTGCGCGACGAGGCGGGCGTCCGCGAGCTCGAGGCCCTCGCCGACCAGCTCGGCGCGGCCATCGGCGCCACCCGCGGCGCCGTCGACGACGGCCTGCTGCCGAGCGACGCCCAGGTCGGGCTGACGGCCAAGGTCGTGGCCCCCGAGCTCTACATCGCCGTCGGCCTCTCGGGGGCGATCTACCACGTCTCCGGCATGAAGGACAGCCGCGTCGTCGTCGCCATCAATACCGACGAGGAGGCGCCGATCATGCAGCTCGCCGACTACGCCCTGGCGGCCGACCTCTTCGAGGCGCTGCCGCGGCTGCGCCGGGCGCTGGCGGCGGACTCGTAGCCACTACCCCCGAGGAGGGCGCCATGGCCACCTACCAACCCCCGATCCGCGACCAGCGCTTCGTCATCGAGGAGCTCATCGGCCTCGATCGGCTCGACGGCCTGGCGGGGGTCGAGCCGGTCACCCCGGAGCTGCTCGGCGCCGTGCTCGAGGAGGCCGGGCGGCTCGCCGGCGAGGTCTGGGCGCCGCTCAACCGCGCCGGCGACCGCCAGGGGTGCCGGCTCGAGGACGGCCGGGTGCGCCTGCCCGAGGGCTTCGCCGACGCCTACCGCGCCTTCGTCGACGGCGGCTGGAACGGCATCGGCGCCGATCCGCAGCGCGGCGGCCAGGGGCTGCCGGAGGTGGCGGCCACGGCGACCCAGGAGATGTGGCACGGGGCGAACATGGCCCTGGCCCTGGCGCCGATGCTCTCCGCCGGCGCCACCGAGCTGCTCGCCCAGCACGGCGACGAGCCGCTGCGCGCCCGCTACCTGGAGCGGCTGGTCAGCGGCGAGTGGGCCGGCACCATGGACCTCAGCGAGCCCCAGGCCGGCTCCGACCTCGGGGCCGTGCGGATGCAGGCGGTGCCCGACGAGGCGGGGGGCTGCTACCGCCTTTACGGCGAGAAGATCTACATCACCTGGGGCGAGCACGAGGCGGCGGAGAACATCGTCCACCTGGTCCTCGCCCGCACCCCGGACGCGCCGGCCGGCCACAAGGGGCTGTCGCTGTTCCTGGTGCCCAAGTACCTCGCCGCGGCCGACGGCAGCCTCGGCGCCCGCAACGACCTGCGCTGCACCGGGCTCGAGGAGAAGCTCGGCATCCACGCCTCGCCGACCTGCACCCTGCGCTACGGCGACGGCGAGGGGGCGGTGGGCTACCTCGTCGGCGAGCGCCACCGCGGCCTCTACCACATGTTCACGATGATGAACGAGTCGCGGCACAAGGTCGGGGTGCAGGGCGTGGGGGTGGCCGAGCGGGCCTACCAGCTCGCCCGCGACTTCGCCCGCCAGCGCGTCCAGGGGCGCCGGCCCGGCGGCGGCGAGGACGTGCCCATCATCGCCCACCCCGACGTGCGCCGGATGCTGATGGCCATGCGCGCCCCCACCGAGGCGATGCGGGCCCTGGCGCTGCTGACCGCCGCGGAGATGGATACCGCCCGCCACGGCGCCGATGCCGAGGCCCGGGAGCGGGCGCAGCGCCGGGTGGACCTGCTCACGCCGCTGGTCAAGGCGGTGGCCACGGAGCAGGCGGTGGAGGCGGCCTCGCTGGGCATCCAGGTCCACGGCGGCGTCGGCTACACCGAGGAAGCCGAGGCGGCGCAGCTGCTGCGCGATGTGCGCATCGCGCCGATCTACGAGGGGACCAACGGCATCCTCGGCCAGGACTTCACCCTGCGTAAGGTCCTCAAGGATGGCGGGGAGACCCTCGCGGCGCTGCTCGCCGAGGCCGACGAGACGGTCGCCGGGCTGCGCGGCGCCGCGGCGCTCAGCGGCCTCGGCGACGCCCTCGCCGAGGCGGTGGCGGCCCTGCGCGCGAGCACCGAGCGGCTGCTGGTCGGCGGCGACGACCCGCTCGCGGCGCTGACGGCGGCGACCCCGTACCTGATGCAGGCCGGGCTCGTGCTCGGCGGCTGGCAGATGGGCCGCGCCGCCCTGATCGCCCACGAGGCGGTGCAGGCCGGCCGGGGCGATACCGACTTCTACGCGGCCAAGCTGCACACGGCGCGCTTCTACATGCGCCACACCCTGCCGCGGGCCCACGGCTACACGCCGGCGGTCCAGGGCGGCAGCGATGAGCTCGAGGCCGTCACCGACACGCAGTGGTAAGGAGCGAGGCATGGCGCAGGAGCCGGCGCGCGAGCGCCTGGACTACGACGTGGTCGTCGTCGGCGGCGGGCCGGCGGGGCTGGCCACCGCGCTGCGGCTGCGGCAGCTCGCCGGCGAGGCGCTCAGCGTCTGCGTGCTGGAGAAGGGCGCCGAGATCGGCGCCCACATCCTCTCCGGCGCCGCCGTGGAGCCGCGGGCCCTCGACGAGCTGCTGCCGGGCTGGCGCGAGGCCGGGCGCCGAGCAGGAGCAGCCGCTCCGCCCCGGCCGGCACCGTCAGCGGCGCCCGGCGGGGCTGGCGGCTGCCGACGAGGTTGCCCGTGTTGTCCATCGG
>NZ_NRSH01000069.1 GCF_016584055.1 Halorhodospira neutriphila | reverse complement strand
GCTGGTCTCAAGAATCAAGCGCAACAGTCTTCGAGAAGGCCTGAAGCTCTTCAGTCATGGCCTCCTCGGGCGTTCTGAAGTCCAGCGCCTTGCGCGGCCGCTGGTTTAAAAGCCGGGCGATATCGTTGAGCTGGGTCTGGCTCGGCTCGCTGAGGTCGGCTCCTTTGGGCAGGTACTGGCGCAGCAGGCCGTTGGTGTTCTCGTTGCTGCCGCGCTGCCAGGGCGCATGCGGGTCGGCGAACCAGATCGACAGATTCAGCCGCTGGGCGAGCCGCTCATGGCAGGCCATCTCGCTGCCCCGGTCGTAGGTCAGGCTCTGGCGCAGGATCGCCGGCAGGCGCCTCATCTGCCGATGAAAGCCTTCCAGGGCCGACTCGGCGGTGCCGTCGCGCATCTTGCTCAACACGACATATCGAGTCTTGCGCTCGACGAGCGTGCCGACCGAGGAGCGGTTGTAGGCGCCCTTGATCAGGTCGCCTTCCCAGTGGCCGGGCATCAGCCGCTGCTCGATCTCCTCGGGCCGATAGGCGATGCGCAGGTGCTCCGGCGCAATGGAGCCGCCCCGCGCCGCGGTGCGCCGCTGCTGCCCACGCTGCGGCTTCTGGCGGCGAAGCGCCCGGATCAGCTCCTGCTTGAGCGAGCCCTTGGGATGGGCGTAGATCGCCGCGTAGATGGTCTCGTGGCTGACGCGAGCCTCAGGATCCTCGGGGTGCATACGCGCCAGTCTGCCGGCGATCTGCTCGGGAGACCACTGCCAGTAGCACAGCCGGTCCAGGACGTAGCGGTGCAGCCATCCGCCCTCAACCAGCTTGGTGGGACGGCCACACCGCCGCCGTCGAGCTCGGTACTGCTGAGCGCCCTGCGTCGGGCAGTACGCGGTCTCGGCCGCGGGCGCATGCCCGCGGGCCAGCTCTCGGGCTACCGTCGACGCACTGCGCCCGAGAAGACGGCCGATCGCCCGCGCACTGCTGCCACGGCTGCGCTCACTCAAGATGACGGCGCGCTCCTGATCACTGAGGTGCTCGTATCGAGTGTCCATCGCAACATCCTACCCCGCTCCGGGTGTGGGTGTTGCGCTTGAAAATTGAGCCTACGATCCGGGGTGGGGTTCTCTTACCTTCCTTGCTGTCTTTTGTGTTCCCGCTCTATGGGCTGATCCCTGGTGGATTGGGCCGTTCTTCGCGGTTGTCGTTGGTATACCTGTCTTCTTTGGGGATGACCTCGATAGGCTGTTCGGGTGAATGTTGCTGAAAAATATATGTGAATTTTTTCGCGGCTTGAATTTTAGAAGAGTCGGCGCCGGCAAGACGAAGAACTAGCGCAAATATCCTTCTTGCTTTTCAGGTAATTGAATCAATCTGGCATTATCTTTTCTTCTCTTGCGGGCAAATCCTTCAAAGAAAGACTTTTAGCAATCCCTGGAGGAACCATGAAGCGCATCATCGCTACCGCCCTGCTCTCTTTCTCCGCAGTAACTCTCGCTCAGGAAAAAGAAGAATACCTTGATTGCCTTCTTGAGTGGGGTACTCGGGGGGAAGAGGAGGCTATTCCTTTCGTATGGCGTGTTTGCGCCCTAAAATACCTTGAAAATGGGATGGAGTTAGAGGGGCCTTTTGAGCCTTTCGAGGACAACACGGAAAGCGGGTGGGACGTAGAAAGCAGGAGGGACGTAGAAAGCAGGAGCAATCCGCCGGAAACTGATTTGTGTAACCCAGTATTCGGTGGTGGGGATTGCACGGAATAGAAGAGGGAGAGAGACTTCCTTCCAGGGCGTGTAGAAAATTACTACTATAGCCAGCTTGGTAAGCGCCCATTACGATAGGCGCGACGCAAGAGCGCGACAGGGATATAGCCTATAAGACCGCCGACTAGCACCCCGAGCATTGCTATCTCGCGCTCGTATTGCAATTCGTATTGCAAAGGGGCCCACTCGAGGAACAAAAAGCCCATCCCGGCTGCTACGGCCAAGTTCTGCAGGTATAGCCCTAGACCCACCACGGTAGCTATACCTGCTTTTATGGCTTCCCTCATCCTATGACCTTCTCTTGCCTTCTTGATCGTAGGCCCCGCTTGATACGGCTCATGTTGGGTATCTGAGAGGTGTTTATCAAGACGAGCAACTTAGTGCCTATCCGAATAACCCCGCTACCGCTTGCCGGAAGGCGATCAGGGCGCAGGCAAGGTGGAGCATGGCCAGGTAGTCGCGGGCCTTCTTCTCCCTGCGCACTAGCAGGCGCTGGTGGGGATTCGGATAGGCGCTTAACCTGCCGTTTTTGGTCTCCAGCTGTGTTACTGCTGGCTCTGCGGCCGGCGCTTCTTCTTGAGGGTGATGGTCGGGCGGCCTCCCGGCTTGGCCGCCTCGCTCTCCTTCTTGCCCTGGGGCTCCTCGCCCTGGGGCGCCTTCTTCCCTTCCTGCTGCTTCGCCTTGCGGCGTTTCTCATCCTCCTGAGCCTGCTTGCGCTTGCGCTCGATCTCCGCCAGCTGTCGCCGCGCCCGCTCGGCCTGCTCGGCGGTGACGGGCTCGGCCTCGGAGCCGTCGACGTGCCGCCGCGTGTGCTGCTGGGCCAGGGCCTTGAGGTACTTGGGGTGGTGAGTCCAGCTCTGCAGCGCCGCCCGGATGGCCCAAGGCTCGGGGCCGCCCTCGGCCCGCGCCGTCTCATGGATCGGGGCGTGCTCGCCGATGGCGAGCGGCACACCAGGCTCGAACAGGGCGGGGAACCGCCACTGCAGCCACTCCCGGGCCTCGCGCACCTGGCGGGCCTTCTGCTCCTTCTTGCTCTCCTCGGTCATCGCTCCCCCAGCTCATCGGCGGCCGTGCCGCTGTACTCTCCAATCCAGGCTTCCCACCATCGCCGGGCGGCGTCCGGGCCCAGCGCCCCTCACTAGCAGCGCGTCGGCCTCGGCCACCAGCGCCCCGGCGGCGGCGTCCACCGTGGGGGCCTCATCCTCGAGCAGCCGCCGGGCCTCGACAGCGATCCGCTTAGCCTTGCTCATGCTGTTCCTCCGTGCTCGCGCACTTTCGCCAGGGCGGCCGTCCACTCCGGGAAGCTGACGTCACACGCTGCGGCCGCGTCCTCGTAAGCCCGCTTCAGTCGAGCGCCCTCCTCGCAGTAACGGCCATAGGTTCCGTTGTAGCACCCCGTTTCTCGCGCCACTCCGAATAGGTGCCGGTAGAACGCCTGCGCCTTGCGGGCTACCTCCTCCGCGCTGGCGCCTGTCGCTTCCTCAACGATAGCCGCCCGCTCCTCGGCCGCTTCTTCCGCCTCCGCAGCGGTCCACGGCTGCGAATCCGCCAGTTCCTCGTCCGTGACAGGTAACGGGGCCGGGCGCTCGCCTTCGGGCAGCTCCACCAGCCGCGCCCACTGGCCCGACTCGAAGGGGGTGCATTGTTCGCACCACCACCCCCCGGCGCGGTCCTGCCACCATCGGCCCGAGCCGCAGGTGGAGCAGGGAGCTTCCGGCTCAACGCTCCACGGCTGGGGGTGGGGCTCGGGTTCGGCGGCATCGTCTAGCAGGTCACTGACGGCATCGCGCAGGCTCATTTCCAAACCTCCGAAAAGGACCGGGACAAGCGGGACAACCGGGACGCGCCCCCGTGTTTTTGGGAAAATTGCTGTCCCGGTCGGTGTTGGGGCAGCGGGACAAGCGGGACAGGTACGGGTGGGCTGTCCCGCCTGTCCCGTTGGGGCTTCGGCTAGCGGGACAGGGCTCAGGCCGCGCCATGACTGGCCTCGCCACGGTTGTCCCGGTTGTCCCGCTCGTTTTCGGGCTCATCGTCCAGCACGGCCTCCCTGATGGCGTAGAAGGAGGATCGCTTGGTCCCGATAGAGTGCTTGCTCTTGTGCCGGCTGGCGTCGTTCTTGTGGAGCAGCCCTCGGCGGTCTAGCTCCTTGGCGACGGCTTTGTGGTCGTGCCCGCCGCAGGCTTCGCGGAAGCCCTCGTCGGTGAACAGGTACAGGGCGTTTCCCTCGTCGTAGTAGCCCACCCGCTCCCGGACATCCTGGCTGGCATTCTTGTGCTGAAAACGGGCTCCGTGCCGCAAGATGAAAGCCCGAATGGCCTCTACCCCCCGCTCCGCCTCGGATTGGGTCTCGGCACTGGCGAGCCATTGATTCACCACGGCCCGGACGGCTTGCTCCACCTCCTCATCGCCGAAGGGCAGCACCCCCGCCCGGCGGGCCAGCCATCCGGCCACCAGGACAAGGCCAAAGCGGCGGAGCACGCGGCGCTGTTCAGCGGGTAGGTTGCCGGGGGTGAGGCGGTGAGCGGCCCGGTCCAGGAGTGTGGAAACGGTGTTCCGCAGGTCGTAGACGTCATCCGATTGCCCCACCAGATACTCCACCAGGGCGGGGCCGGCGGTGCCGTAGTACCGCCCGCAGGCCCGCTTGAGGGCATACCCGAAGTCCTCTGGCAGCTCCCCGTGGGTATCCGCCAGGATCGGGTCCAGGGCCAGGTCCGCGATCCGCACAAGTTGCCCGCCCTTGGCCTCCTTGCCGCCTTCGGCAATCTTATCGGCGACGGACAGTTCCCCGGTGGATAGCAGGAGGGTTCTCCAGGAGCGTGGGGCCTTGAGTTGGCGGTTCTGGCTCATGGCGGCCCGGCCTTGGCCGCCGGCTATGTTGTAGACCAGGCCGCCAAAGTCACGGGCCGAGCAAGTCCCGATTTCATCCAGACACAAGGGGGAGTCGTTATGGGCAGCGGCCAGCCCCTCCACCGCATTGGCGGTGGCGTTCCATCGCCGAATGAAGGCGGTGTCGGGGTTCTGGGCCGGATCGGCCCCGCAGCCGAACACGGACGCGGCAACCTGTAGGCACGTCGTTTTCCCGCCGGTGGTGGTGCCATACAAATGGAAGCCCCCGGACTCCAGCTCCGCAGCCCGTAGCAGGGGCGCCGCCAGCCCGGCGCACAACCCCCAAATCAGGGCGGGGTTCCCTTGGCATGGGGTGGCGACGTGCTCCTGCCACTCAGCCAGGGTGCCGGCGGCGTGGATGGTGCGGGCGGTGGGGCTGTACCGCTCGGGCTGATAGACCACTTCCTTGTCGCCGCCGGCGGTAATGACGCGGTGGGGCTGGACGTAGGCTAGGGCACCCCCGGCATCATCCAGCCAGCCCAGGCGCTCCACGGAGCGGACGCGGGCATCCGGCCAGCAGGAGCCTAGGAATTGGGCTAGCTTGCGCTCCTTGCCCGGTATAACGGCCAGTCCATCGTCCGCCAGCTCTTGGGCTAAGGTATTGCCCTGTTCGTGGAACCGGGAGAAGGGAATGGCCCGCTCTTGCTGGTTGCCGTCACGGTCCAGCCACCGGACAACGCTACCCCAGCCGCCGCCGTGCGGGTCGCGTGTAAGGGCGGGCACCCAAACCGGAGCCAGGGCCACCCATTCCGTCTCGTCGTCGTCCCCCTCCCGGCAGACGCCTTTGCGGCTGATACGCCAGCCGGGCGGCATATCGGCGTTTCGCCACGGGGGCGCGGATTCTTCCGCTTCGGTTTCCGTAGGCTCCTCCGGGCTTGGTGGGGCGGCGGTTTGCAGGGCCTCGGCCACCGCTTCAAGGCCGTGGGCAACGGCCAGGTCGTTGAAGTCGCCAGCCTCGGGCGGGATTGCCACCATCCCGGCCACCGCCTCGGCAGCGGCGCGGGCCTTGGCCTGCCCGGTGCCGGACTCGTCGTTATCGGCGGCCACCACCAGTTCCACCGCCGGCAGCTTGTCCCGCAGGGCGCGGGCCACCGGCCCCAGGTTGCCCGCGTCGAACGCCACGGCCACGGCGTCTCCGGTGGCCTCATGGATGGATGCGGCGGTGGCGTAGCCCTCGGCGACGTACAGGCGGGCGTCGGGGGTTCCGATGGGGTGATAGCAGCCCCGCTTGGTGCCGCCGGCGAGGAACCGCTTGCTCCCGTGACCGTCGATGAACTCCAGGGAGCGCAGGGTCCCGCCGGCATCCCGCATGGGCACCACCAGGGCGTCGCCGTGGAGCTTGAGGCCGTGGGCCTCCACCCCCTTGGCCTGGAGATAGGGGTGATCCGCCGGGGCGGCGGTGGCCTCGGCCCATATGCGCTGGGCACGTTCGGCGGCCTCCTCCGCACGGCGCTGGCGTTCCGCCTCCCGCTGGCGGCGGGCCTCCGCCATGCGCTCCTGCCATGCCCGGCGCTCCGCCCGGCTCATGGTTTGGCGGTCGCGGTCGCTCCAGGTATGGGAGCCACCGTGCCGCCAGCTACCAAACGCGCCACCGGCCCCGTGCGCGTCCGATGGGTACAGGACTGCCCAGCCGGTTCGCTGGCCTCGCTTGTCATCCGGCGCATCGAAGCGGTGGAGGGCGCCGTCCGCTGGGATGGGCTCGGGCGGCTCTAGGCCGGCGTCCCGCATGGCCTCCAGGAACCGGACCTCTACGTCGTGGGTCGAGGTCATATCGGCGGCAGCATCAGGCATGGGTCATCCCCCCGTAGCGGATGATCCACTCCGCCAGGCGCGCCGGGATGATCCCGTAGGCGGCCCCGGCGACGATGACCCGCTTGAGGGCGGACGCCACCATCCAGGCGGTGATGCGGACGGTCGGCGGGATGCGATGCCATGCACGGGTGTGACGGACGTGCGTGCGGCTCGATCCCGTGCCGGGGGTCGGGCCTACTTGTGTGCGTCTCATGCGGCGCCCTCCTCGGCCTCGCGGGCCGGGTGCTCCATACGATGGGCCTCTAGCCACGCGAGCACGTCGCGCGGGCGGTAGCGGACGCGGCTGCCGAGCCGGATATACACTGGCCCGGTGCCGGCGTGCCGCCAGCGGCGCGGCGTCTGCGGCTGCATGCTAAGCAGCTCGGCCAGCTCCGCCGTGGTGAGGGGGCGCGCCTCACTGAGCCCCAGCTCGGCGGCGGCCTCGGCGTCTGTCTTGTGGTGGGAAGTAGTCATGGTGTGGCCTCCGTTATTGCCTGCGAGGCCACTCTGCGGAATGGAGGGCGGGACAATATAAGACCAAACCCTGCCCCGTATCGGGATGGAGTTTGGTCTAGCTGGGAGCTTCCTCGAATAGACGTTTCAATGAACGGCCAATGGCGGCGTCGGATTTCTGCTCGGGGGTGATTTCAGCTAGGCGGGCGCAATCAATAACGAATTGGGCTATCTCTTGGGGGTATTGGTCCCGCCCTGGCTCACCATATTCATCACCAACATCGTTATAGGTGATGGAAGACGGAACCTCCTTGCCCGAGTCGCCCCATATCCGCACTAGGTCTCTCAGGAACCACCTCCAGGCATCATCCCCGTATTTCTGAGGCAGGTCCTTGGGGGCGTAATGGGCGGCCCACTTCAAGGCCCTGGCGTCGGCCAGCATTCGCTGCACCCAATCCGTGTCGCTCGGGTCTCCGTAGGGTGGGCGTTGCCCCCACCGCTTTTGGAGCTTGTACTGTCGATCCGCGGTGAGCTTTTGTAGAGCCTTCTCCATCTCAATGGCGGCGTTCTCTAGCGCCTGAAAATGAAGCTTCTGATCGGACGGGCTTCCACGGTGCCCAACCTCGGGGTTCTGCCATTGGTCGGCCAGCCAGTAGAAGGAAGCCGCTTTGCGGAACTGGTCCCGGAAGGGATACTCCGGCGGCCCGTTGGGCAATCCGTAGCGTTGGGCAAGGGCGTCCAGGGATTCCGGGTCATGGTCAACGATCCCGCCAAGAACCCTTTTTCCTTCTTGGATGTTGTCGGCCTTGGCTTTGGGCTTAGTCACGACAGGCCTCCGCCTTCTTGAACCCCCTTCTCAATGGGAAACACCTCGGCTCCCTCCTTGTGCCCCCCGGCTTTCAGTAGGTAATCGGCAATCCGCTCCATCGGCTCCCGCAGGCGCTCCACGTCCAGGACGATATAGCCCCCGGTTACGTCGGCGCTGTTCGTCTTGTGGTTGAGGAGCCGCTTCAGGGCGTAGTGCGGCACGTCCACTGACTCGGCCACGGTGCTGAACGTCCGCCGCAGGTCGTGGCATGAGAACTCGGTCCCGCTGGCCTTGCGGACCTTCTCAATGGCCTTCTTGGGCTCCTGGATAGGACCGTCCCCGGTGCGGGCCGGGAAAACGTAGGTGTGATCTCCGGCGGCTTCCCGGCGGCGCTCCAGAATCTCCACCAGGGGCGCCGACAGGGGCAGCTCCAGGGGCTCGCTGTTCTTGGTGTCGTAGACCGTGAACGTCTGGCCCTTGAAATCCACCTCCGACCACCGGAGCCGGGCGGCCTCGCTCCGCCGCATCCCGGTGAACAGCAGGAACAGTAGGTAGTCGCGGGCCACGGGATTGTCCAGGGCCTCCACGGCATCGAACCAATCCGGCAGTTGGTGGCGCTTAATCAGGTTCCGGCGACGGTCCACCTTGTACCAAGCTCGCGTCTGGCTCAGGCGCTCCACCGGGTTCTCGGGCAGGATGCTCCGGCCCTGCTCGTCCTCGTACTTCTTGGCGAAGTTGAACAGTGCCCGCAAGGTCCGCATGGACAGGTTGGCCCAGGCAGGGCCATGGTTCTCGCCCAGATGGGCATGGCGCTGGGCAACGTCATCCTTGGTGATCTCAGCCACCGGCTTGCCCTTCCAGTCGGGCACGGCCTCATCCATGACGCGGCGGTAGTCCTTCACGGTCTTGCGCTTCAATGTCTTGCGAGTTGCCAGATACTCCTCGAATACCTCGGCCAGCGTCACTTTGCGGGCCTGTTCCGCCTTCTTGGCGGCCACCGGGTCCGTGCCCTCCACCATATTCGCCAGTAGCGTCTTGGCCCGTTTGCGGGCTTGCTGGACGGTCCAGTCCGGGAAGCGGCCAATGGTGACCCGCTTCACCCGGCCATTCACGCGGCGCTGTATGCAGAAGGATTTGGCGCCCGAATCCGTGACCCGCAGGCTCAGGCCGGGAGTGTCCGTGTCGTGGTAGGTGGCCCGCCCCTTGGCTGGGGGCTCGATCCGCTCCAGGGTGGTCTTGGTGAACTTCAGGTGCTCGGCCATTGCTCCCTCCGGGGCTACGCTGGGGCTACACCGGGGCTACAGTTGGGGGCTACAGGAACGAACTTGCATCAACGCTCGGTAACACTGAGAATCCCAGCGAATCCGGGTGTTGTCAACGAGGGTCAACGGAGAGAAACAGGGCGGGGCTACAGCGAACAGGGGGAGGGAGATAACTCTTAATCAGTAGGTTCGAGGTTCGAGTCCTCGGCGGCCCACCAGCAAAATCAAGGGCTTACGGCTTCCGCCGTAAGCCCTTTTTTGCGTGCCTGCCTTGCGGCCAGGCTGGCGGTCAGTGCCGCCGGCGCCGGGCCGCCGCGAGCCCGAGGCCGGCCAGGCCCAGGCCGTAGAGCGGCAGGGTGGCCGGCACCGGTATCTCGCTCCCCTGTACGACCCCGCGCAGGGTGGCGACGTTCACCTCTCCCTCATCGGTCCAGAAGACCTCGGCGATATCGCCGTTGTCCTGGAAGCCCGTGAGGCCGATCTCGTAGCGCCGGCCGCCGATGACCACGGAGTCGGAAGAGGCCTCGTTGACGGAGAAGGTGACGCGGTCGGGGCAGCCTTGCGCGTTGGGGGTCTGGTCCCCGAAGCAGGGGTCCGCGTTGTTCTGCGTCTCGACGTGGTCGAACGTAAACACCGAGGTGATATCCCGATCGGTGCCGTCGATGGTCAGCACCGTGTCCACCTGGAGCTGCGCGGTATCCAGCGCCGTGCCGGTGATCGAGAAGTTGTTGTGGGTGAAGGTGCCGAGGTCGAAGCGGAACTCCTCGTCGGGGAAATCTACGTTCGTATCCCCAGTTGCGCCTTGCCCCTCGAAGACGTAGCTGCTGCTGTCCTCGTCCCCCCAGGAGATCTCGTTGGTGTCTACGCCGGAGACGGCGTCCGCCGGGGAGGCGGAGGTCCATATGCCGCTAACAGGACCGACGCTGACCACCTCGGCGGAGGCCGCGCCGGTGGCCAGGATCCCGCTCAAGAGGCCGGTTGTGACGAGCTTCTTGTTCATGGGTGCCACTCCTCATTCGTTGCTTGCGATTCCGCTCGAGGAGAGCCCCGCAAGGCGCTCCTCGAGAGACCCCAGTTGAGTCGCTCGCTCCTTGCCCTCGCCCAGGGCGAGCGCAGGGAGCACCAGCACCCTCGCGAGAATCGTGCCAGGCTGGCTAAAGGCTTGATTGGCGGGGGATCTCTGCCGGAGGGGGCTCCCCCTCAGGGGGGAGCCTGTACGCTTGTCCGACGGCGGCCCTCGGCGGCTAGTACCGGACGACGCAGTTCCGGCCGAGGCGCTTGGCCCGGTAGAGCGCCTCATCCGAGCGCTTGAGCAGGTCCTTGGTGGTCTCGCCGGGGCGGTACTGGGCCAGGCCGAGGCTGATGGTGACGTGGCCGCCCGTCGGCAGCGGGGTGGCCTCGACGAAGGCCCGGAGGCTCTCCGCCAGGCGCTGCGCCTGCTCGGCGTGGGTCTCGGGCAGCAGGATGGTGAACTCCTCGCCCCCCCAGCGGCTGAGGACATCGGCCTCCCGCAGGCGTGCCTGGAGGGCGTGGACCACGCTCTGGAGGATCTCGTCGCCGGCCTCGTGGCCGTAGGCGTCGTTGATGGTCTTGAAGTGGTCGACGTCGACGAGGGCCAGGCAGACTGGCGTCCCGTACCGCTCCGCCCGCCGTATCTCCTGGGTCAGCAGGCTCTCGAAGTGGCGCCGGTTGGCGATCCCGGTCAGCTGGTCGTAGAAGGCCTGGCGCTCGAGCTCCTTCTCGAGGGCCTTCTGGTGGCTGATATCGTAGAAGACCCCGACATAGTGCTCGAGCCGGCCCGCCTCGTCGTGGATCGCCGAGAGGGTGATATGGATCGGCAGCGCCTCCCCGGAGCGGCGGTGGATCCAGACCTCGCTGCTCCACGAGCCCGCCGCGCGGGTCTGGCGCAGGATATCCCGAAGGAGGGCGCCGTGGGCGCAGGCGGGGCGGAGCAGCTCGAGGGGGGAGTGCTGGAGGCACGCCTCCGCCGGGAAGCCGGTCGTGCGGCGGAAGGCGGGGTTGACGCGGAGGATCCGCCCCTCGGGGTCGGTGATGAAGATGGACTGGTCGACGTGGAAGGGGGTCGCCAGGAGCCTTAGCTCCAGCTCCCGCTCCATCCGCTCGGTGATGTCGACGAGGTGGCTGCGGTAGGCGTCGATGCGGCCATCGGGGGCGCGCTCGACGATGCTCAGGTCGTGGACCCAGCGGTACTCTCGGTCGGCCCGCCGGATCCGGTACGGCTCGAGGGCGAAGCGCTCGTAGCCCTGCTGCAGCTTCTGCTCGATCTCCCGGGTCACGCGCGGAATATCCTCAGGGTGGACAAGATCGGAGTAGGAGGCGGGCCTGCCCGTCAGCTCCTCGGGGCGATAGCCGAGCACCTCGGTGACGTTCTCCGAGGCGTGGGTGACCGGCCCCTGCGGATCGCCGCGGCGCCGGAAGACAAGGGCAGGGCCCTCCCCGCTCGAGTGCGCTCGTACCCCTTCCCGCCCCCTTGAGCTCGGGGGGTGGCTGCCTTGCCCGCTCATGGACCATCCAGGCTTATCGGTGCGGTCGTGGGGATGGGAGTGACTTCCCGTGCTCGGGCCTTTGCTGTAAGCCTCCGTTCTGCCTCGATAATCCCTCATCCAGGAGCCCTGCCGAGGCGTTGCTCTCTCTCAAGTAAGGCACACGGGCGGGGGCTCGTCTAGGCTTGCCAGGGAACCCCTTGAGGCCGGAGGACCAGGATGCGCAAGGCCGTAGCAGCGCTCGTCCTGGGGTGGGGCGCGATGGCGCTCTTCCCCGCGTATGCGCTCGACAGCGAGGAGATCGACCGCTGGCTGGCTTCGGCCGAGGAGCTGCGGGCGTGGAGTGAGCGCCACGGCGAGGCGGAGCCCTTTCAGCCCCAGCCCAGGACGCTGCGGAGGGGGGGGGTCGAGGAGCTCCTGAGCGGGATGCTCGAGCGCTACCCGGAGGCCCGCTCGATCGTCCGCAGCCACGGCTACGCCGAGCCGGAGGCGTGGGCCGAGACCGGCGAGCAGATCTACCGGGCGCTGGTGGCCGCCGAGGCGCAGGGGGTGGACGAGATCCGCCGCGAGATGCAGCACGCCCTGCAGCGCATCGACGAGGATCCGCGGCTGAGCCGCCAGGAGAAGGCGCGCCTGCGCCGCAAGATCCAGCAGCAGATGCAGGATGTCACCGGCTTCTTCGCAGGCGTCCCGGAAGGCGACCGGCAGGCCGTGCAAGCGCGCCGGGAGGCGATCCTGGAGATCATGCGGCCCTGAGCGACGGAGGGAGCCAGCGGGGTGGGGGCAGGGTTCGCCGTGATCGTGCCGTGCTACCAGCGCTCCTCCGGCGTGATCCGGGAGGCGCTGGCGTCCGTGGCTGCGCAGGAGGGCCTGGGCGCGGCGCCGCTCCACGTCTACGTGGTGGACGATGGCTCGCCGGTGGATCCGGGGGAGGAGGCCGCGGCCGTCCACTGGCCTGCGAGCTGCCGGGTCCGCCTGCTGCGAAAGCCCAACGGCGGCGTCTCGTCGGCGCGCAACTGGGCGCTCGAGCGGCTCCAGGGGGAGGAGGGAATCGCCTTCCTGGACGCCGACGACCGGTGGCTGCCCCACCACCTGGCCTCGGCGCGCCACGCCCTCGAGTTGGGCTTCGACCTCTACGCCGCCGACATGCAGACGCTCTCCGGGCAGCGCCACCACGCCCTCTTCTTCAGGGGGGCCCTCCCGCTCCAGCGCTTCGGCGACGAGCCGTGGGCCCACGAGCTGACGGCGGAGCTGGCGGACTTCACGGTCGCGAGCCCGCTCATCCCCACCCCCACGCTGGTAGTGAGCCGGGCGCTGCTCGGGGAGAGCCGGTTCCACGAGGGGCTGCGGCTGGCCGGGGAGGACGGCCTCTTCAAGACGGCGCTCGCCGTCAAGCGGCCGCGGGTGATGGTCTCGAGCCGGGTCGATGTCGTGCAGGGGCGGGGGGTCAACATCTTCTCCCA
>NZ_NRSH01000068.1 GCF_016584055.1 Halorhodospira neutriphila | reverse complement strand
TGCGCCGGGTCAAGCGACCTCCCGCCAGAGCGCCTCGAGCCGCTTCTCGGAGACCTTCTCGCGGGCGCCCACCTCCTGGGCGAAGAGGGAGACGCGGTACTCCTCGAGGAGCCAGCGCAGCTGCTCGAGGGTCGGGTCCGGGGCGCTGCGCTCGGCCCGCTCGGCCAGGCGCTGGTGGACGCGCTCGTGCCAGGGCCGCACCGTGCGCAGCGGCGCGCGGTCCTTGGACGGGTCGAGGCGCAGCTTCTCCACCCGGCGCTCGAGGGCGCGCAGGTAGCGCGGCAGCTCGGCGAGGCGCTCGGCGGGCAGGGCCTCGAGGAAGCCGGGGAAGACGAGGCTGCCGAGGTGCTCGTCGATATCGCGCAGGCTCTCGAGCAGCGCCGGGCTGTTGAGCTGCTTGAGCGCCTTGCGCAGGGCCTGGTAGCGGGTCAGGACCTCGTCGAGGGCGCGGCACAGCGACTGCGCCGTGGCCACCAGCTCGCCGCGGCCGGCGGCGAGGCGCTGCTCGAAGGCGGCGGCGTCGCGCGGCAGCCCCTCGCCGAGGAAGCAGCGGTCGAAGGCGGCGCGCAGCAGCGCCTCGCGCAGCTCGTCGTCGCTGCCGAGGCCGCGGTACTTGAGCCGCAGGGCCTTGAGCTCGTCGAGCTTGCGCAGGGCGCGGACCTGCTGCGGCAGCGCCAGCATGAAGAGGCGCCGGACCCCGGCGCGGCTCTCGCGCTCGGCGGCCTCCGGGGCGTCGAGCAGCAGCCGGGTCACCGCGTCGCCCTCGTCGCGCAGGGCCGGGTAGCCGCGGTAGGTGACGCCGCCCTCCTCGAGGGTCACCGACTCGGGCAGCTCGTCGAAGTCCCAGCGCGTGATCCCCTCGCGGTACCACTGCGCCGCCGCGCCCCCGCCGGCGGCGGCGAACTGCTCGGTGGCGGCGCCGCTGAGCTGCGCCTGCAGGGCGGGCAGGTCGCGCCCCTCGGCGAGGACGGCGCCCTCGGCGTCGACGACGCGGAAGGCCATGCACAGGTGCGCCGGCAGCTCGACCGCCTCCAGCGCCCCCGGCGGCAGCTCGACGCCGGTGATCCGCTGCAGGTGCCGGGCGACGGCGTCGATCAGCGAGCCCTCGCCGCGGGGGATGGCCTCGAGGGCCGCGCGGGCGAACTCCGGGGCGGGGACGAAGTGCCGGCGCTGCGCCTTGGGCAGCCCCCGGATCAGCGCCGTGACCTTCTCGTGGAGCAGCCCCGGGACGAGCCACTCGAAGGCCTCCGGGGGGAGCTGGTTGAGGGCGGCGACGGGGATAACGGCGGTCACGCCGTCGTGCTCGCTGCCGGGCTCGAGGCAGTACTCCAGGGGGATCTCGACGCCGCGGACCGTGAGCCGGTCGGGGTACTGCGCCTCGCTGATCTCCTCGGCGTCGCGGCGCATCAGCGCCTCGCGGGTCATGTACAGCCGCTGCGGGTCGCGGCGCTCGGCGCGCTTGCGCCAGCGCTCGAAGGCGGCGGCGTCGCGGATATCGCCGGGGATGCGGGCCTCGTAGAAGGCGGCGAGCTGCTCCTCGTCGGCGAGGACGTCGCGCCGGCGGGCCTTGGCCTCGAGGCGCTCGACCTCGTCGACCAGGGCCTGGTTGTGGGCGAGGAAGGCCCCACGGGTGCGGATCTCGCCGGCGACCAGGCCGTCGCGGATGAAGATCCGGCGCGCCTCGTCGGGGTCGATGCGGGCGTAGTCGACCTTGCGCCCCGAGGCGAGGGTCAGCCCGTAGAGGCTGACCTGCTCGTAGGCCACGACCCGCCCGGCCCGCTTCTCCCAGTGGGGGTCGCTGTAGCTGCGCGAGACCAGGTGCCCGGCGGCGGCCTCGATCCAGCCGGGGCGGATCTCGGCGACGGTCCGGGCGAAGAGCCGCCGCGTCTCCACCAGCTCGGCGGCGACGATCCACTTCGGCTTGCGCTTGGCCAGCCCCGAGCCCGGGAAGACCTGCAGCTTGACCCCCCGCGGCCCCATCCAGGTCCGCTCCTCGTAGTGGCAGGCGACCTGGCCGAGCAGCCCCGTGAGCAGGGCGCGGTGGACGGCCTCGTAGGGCAGCGCCTCGGCGCCCTCCGCCTCCCCCTGCCCGGCGGCCCGGTCGCCCGCCTGTGTCCCGCCGCGAGCGCCGCCTGCGGCGGACTCGCCGCTCGAGCCGCCGCGCTGCGGCGCCGCCTCCTTGAGCATCTCGGCGAACTGCCGGCGGATATCCGCCCACTCGCGCATGCGCTGCGGGGCGAGGAAGTGCTCGCGGCACCACTGCGTGAGCTTGCGCCGGGAGAGCGCGCGGCGCTGCGCCTGGTAGTCCTCCCAGAGGCGCAGCAGGGCCGCGAAGTCGCTCTTGGGGTCGCGCCAGCGGGCGTGGGCCTGGTCGGCCGCCTCCTGCGCCTCCATGGGCCGCTCCCGCGGGTCCTGGATGGAGAGGCCGGCGGCGATGACCAGCACCTCGCGCGCCACCCCGCGCTCCTCGGCGGCGAGGAGCATGCGGGCGATGCGCGGGTCGGCGGGGATGCGCGCCAGGCGCCGGCCGAGCTCGGTGAGCTCGCGCGCGGCGTCCACGGCGCCGAGCTCGAAGAGCTGGCGCAGGGCGTCGTTGATGTAGCGCCGCTCGGGCGGCTCGACGAAGGGGAAGCGCTCGATCTCGCCGAGCCCCATGGCCTTCATCTGCAGGATGACGCCGGCGAGGTTGGTGCGCAGGATCTCCGGGTCCGTGAAGCGCGGCCGGCCCGCGTAGTCGGCCTCGCCGTAGAGGCGGATGCAGATGCCCGGGGCCTCGCGGCCGCAGCGCCCGGCGCGCTGGTCCGCCGAGGCCTGGGCGATGGGCTCGACGGGCAGCCGCGAGACCTTGGTGCGGTGGCTGTAGCGGCTGATCCGCGCCCGGCCGGAATCGACCACGTAGCGGATGCCGGGGACGGTCAGCGAGGTCTCGGCGACGTTGGTGGCGAGCACCACCCGCCGCCCGCCCCCGGGGTGGAAGACGCGCTGCTGCTCGGCGCTGGAGAGCCGGGCGTAGAGCGGCAGGATCTCGGTCCCCCGGGGCGGGTCCTTGCGCAGCGCCTCGGCGCACTCGCGGATCTCGCGCTCGCCGGGCAGGAAGACCAGGGTGTCGCCGGGCCCCTCGCCGGCGAGCTCGTGGACGGCCTCGGCCACGGCCTGGGGCAGCTCCACGCCGTCGCGCTCCTCGTAGGGGCGGTAGCGCAGCTCCACGGGGTACGTCCGCCCCGAGACCTCGAGCACCGGCGCGTCGTCGAAGTGGCGCGAGAAACGCTCCGGGTCGATGGTCGCCGAGGTGACGATCACCTTGAGATCCGGCCGGCGGGGGAGCAGGCGCTTGAGGTAGCCGAGGATGAAGTCGATGTTGAGGCTGCGCTCGTGGGCCTCGTCGATGATCAGGGTGTCGTAGGCGTCGAGGTGGCGGTCGGACTGGATCTCGGCGAGGAGCATGCCGTCGGTGAGCAGCTTCACGCGGCTGTCCTCGCCGACCTGGTCGGTGAAGCGCACCTTGTAGCCCACGGCGCCGCCGACCTCGGTGCCGGTCTCCTCGGCGAGGCGCTCGGCGAGGGAGCGGGCGGCGATGCGCCGGGGCTGGGTGTGGCCGATCAGCCCCCGGGCGCCGAGGCCGAGCTCGAGGGCCATCTTGGGCAGCTGGGTGGACTTGCCGGAGCCGGTGGCCCCGCAGACGACCACGACCTGGTGCTCGTCGAGCGCCTCGAGGAGCTCCTCGCGGCGCTGGACCACCGGCAGCTCGGGGTCGTAGGCGAGCGCCGGGCCGCTGCGCCGGCGCTGCTCGACCCGCGCCTCGGAGGTGGCGAGGTCGCGCTCGAGGCGGTCGCGGCCGCGGTCGAAGGGCTTGCCCTGCCGGGCGCGGCGCTCCAGGCCGGCGAGGCGGCGGCGCAGCCCGGGCCGGTCGGGGCCGAAGGCGGCCTCGATCCGCCCGCGGAGCGCCTCGAGCGACGGGGGGACGCGGCTCAAGGGCGGGGCCTACTCCTCGCGCCCGGAGATGGCGCGGTACTTGCGCCGGGGCAGGCGCACCGGCTCGACGGCCCAGTGCGCCTCGTCGCAGTCGAGCAGGAGCATCGACGGGCCGTCCTTGACGCGCACCCGCCCGGCCGCGCCCGGGTTGAGGACCCAGGGCGCCTGGGCGTCGTCGACGATGAGCTCGTGGCTGTGGCCGCAGACGATGGCCTGGCAGGACGGGAACACCGTGCGCAGCTGCTCGTGGCGCCGGCTCGCCGGCTCGTAGGTATCGCCGTGGACCACCGCGAGCCGGCCGCCCGGCAGATCGAGGGTCAGCCGCTCGGGCAGGTTCTCGAGCATGTGGACCTCGTGGGCCGGCCACGTCTCCGGCCCGTCGACGTTGCCGCGCACGGCGGCCACCTCCTCGCGCGGCTGCATGGCGCAGAGGACGTCGGCGCCGCCGATATCGCCGGCGTGGACCGCCACCTCGCACTCGGCGAGGCGCTCGGCGATCCGGGGGTCGAGGAAGCCGTGGGTGTCCGCGATGATGCCGACTCGCATGGGCCTTTCCCCGCGCGTGCGGCAGGCGCCGCTCGACGGCCTAGGCGGCCGTGTCCACGGCCTGGCGCAGCGCGCTGTACTCTTCGGTGACCGGGAACTGCGGGAATTGCGCCGCGATCTCGGGGGGTGGACAGAAGAAGATGCCGGCGTCGGCGGCGCCGAGCATGCCGGTGTCGTTGTAGGAGTCGCCGGCGGCGACGACATGGAAGTTGAGCCCGCGCAGGGCGTGCACCGAGGCGCGCTTGTGGTCCTCGAGGCGGATGCGGAAGTCCTCGATCCGCCCCTCGGCGCTGACCTGGAGGCTGTGGCAGAAGAGCGTCGGCCAGTTGAGCTGCGCCATCAGCGGGCGGGCGAACTCGTAGAAGGTGTCCGAGAGGATCACCACCTGGTAGTCCGTCCGCAGCCCGTCGAGGAACTCCCGCGCCCCCGGCAGCGGCTCGAGCCGGGCGACCACCGCCTGGATGTCCGCCAGCCCCAGGCCGTGGCGGTCCATCTCGGCCAGGCGCATGGTCATCAGCTCGTTGTAGTCGGGGATATCCCGCGTCGTGGCGCGGAAGGCGTCGATCCCGGTCAGATCGGCCAGGTTGACCCAGATCTCGGGAACCAGCACCCCCTCGAGGTCAAGGCAGACGATCTTCAAGCGCTCTCTCCTCCGGCGTGCGGCCCGGCGGCCGCGGTGACAGCGCTGCCAATCTAGTCATTCTCCGGTGCCGGTGCAAGGCCGCTGTTGCCTTGAATCAATCTTCGCAGTAGCGTTGCGATAGCCGCTTCATCGATAATGGCGTGCTGGCCGGCTAGCTCGGCCGACCCGTCCACCGACCCAGAGCATCCGCACGAGCTTCCAGGAGGGAGACCATGACCGAGCGCTACACCAACGCCCGGGCGGCGGCGGCCACCGACCGCGTCGGCGGCCGCCAGCAGGTGCTGGCGACCAACAGCCTGATCCGCAACACCTACCTGCTGCTGTCGCTGACCCTCGCCTTCAGCGCCGTGACCGCCGGCGCCGCCGTGGTCACCGACGCCCCGCGGCCGAACGTCTTTATCGTCCTCGGCGGCTACTTCGGGCTGCTGTTCCTCACCCAGTACCTACGCAACAGCGCCTGGGGGCTGGCCTCGATCTTCGCCCTGACCGGCTTCATGGGGTATACGCTGGGGCCGATCATCAACGCCTACCTCGGCTTGCCCAACGGCGGGCAGACGGTGATGACCGCCTTCGGCGGCACCGCCGGGATCTTCGTCGGGCTGTCGGCCTACGCGCTGATCAGCCGCCGCGACTTCAGCTTCCTGCGCGGCTTCCTCTTCGCCGGCATCCTGGTGGCCTTCCTCGCCAGCCTGGCCGGGATCTTCCTGCAGATGCCGGGGCTCTCCCTGGCGGTGAGCGTGATGTTCATGCTCCTGATGAGCGGGCTGATCCTCTACCAGACCAGCGAGATGGTCAACGGCGGCGAGGACAACTACATCATGGCGACCATTACGCTGTATGTCGCCATCTACAACCTCTTCCTCAGCCTCCTGCAGCTGCTGGGGCTGGCGAACGAGTAAGGCGCCGGCCGGCGCAGGGCAGCGGGCCGGCACCGGGGGTCCCGGGACCGGCCCGCCCATCGCCGGCACCTCCCGCAAGCGGCGCCGATCCACCCCACCTTGTAGTAGCGCTGATAGGCTCGACGGTAGGCTCACCGGCCACCGCCCCCCCCTTCACCTACGGCACCAAGCCCATCGAAGAGCGCCGGATGGACGTACACCTCGACACCGCGGCCTCACCGGAGGCCCTCTGGGCGGTCCTCACCGATACGCAGCAGTGGCCGATCTGGGGGCCCAGCGTCCGCGCCGTGGCCTCGCCGACGCGCTTCATCCACCTGGGCACGGCCGGGCGGATCACCGTGACGGGCATCGGCCTGCGCCTGCCCTTCGAGATCACCGCCTTCGAGCCGGGCAGGCGTTGGTGCTGGCGCGTCGGCCGCCTCCCCGCGACGGGCCACCGGGTCGATCCGCTCCCCGGCGGCGGCGGGCGCATCGTCTTCGAGATCCCGCCCTGGGCCTTCGCCTACGCCCCGGTCTGCCGGCTCGCCTGCCGGCGCATCGCCCGGCTCGCGGCGGCGGCGCCCCCGCGCCCGTGAGCGGGGAGTCCGCCCTGGCGCCCGACTCGGGCCTACGGCGGCCTACTGCTCCGCTCCGTCGTCCCCGACGGCGGCGGCCTCCCGCCACGCCTCGTACTCGGCGAGCTGCTGCTCGACCAGCAGCAGGCAGGCGGCCACCACCGTGGCGTCGTCGATATGGCCGACGACGGGGATGAAGTCGGGGATCAGGTCGACGGGGTTCAGGATGTAGAGCAGCGCCGCCGCCACGGCGGCGATGGCCCACCACGGGACCTGGCGGTAGTCACCGCGCCAGTAGTCCCGGACCAGGGCGAGCATCAGCCGCACGTCCTTGATGAACCGGCCGAGGGGGCCCCGCCCTGCCACCTTGCCCCGGATCTCGTCGGCGCGGTGGACCACGGTGCCGAGGTCTTCCGGGCGCACCCGCTCGGCGTCCGCCCGCAGCCGCTCGGCGGCGGCCCGGCCGGTCACGCGCCTCGCCACTACGCCCCCAGCACCCGCTTGCCGCCCATGTACGGCACCAGCGCCTCGGGGACGCTCACCCGGCCGTCGGCCTCCTGGTAGTTCTCCAGGATGGCGACCAGGCAGCGGCCCACGGCCAGGCCGGAGCCGTTGAGGGTGTGGACCGGCTCCGGCTTGCCGGTCTCGGGGTTGCGCCAGCGCGCCTTGAGCCGGCGGGCCTGGAAGTCGGTGAAGTTCGAGCACGAGGAGATCTCGCGGTAGCGCTCCTGCCCCGGCAGCCAGACCTCGAGGTCGTAGGTCCGCGCCGCGGCGAAGCCGATGTCGCCGCCGCACAGCGAGACCACGCGGTACGGCAGCGCCAGGCGGCGCAGGACGGCCTCGGCGTGGCCGGTGAGCGCCTCGAGGGCCGCCCACGACTCGTGGGGCCGGACCACCTGGACCAGCTCGACCTTCTCGAACTGGTGCTGGCGGATCATGCCGCGGGTGTCCTTGCCGTGGCTGCCGGCCTCGGCGCGGAAGCAGGGCGTGTGGCAGGCGAAGCGCAGGGGCATCTCGCCGTCCTCGACGATGCGCTGCTGGACGAGGTTGGTCACCGGTACCTCGCCGGTGGGCGCGAGGTAGTAGGCCGGGTCGTGGTCGACGCGGAAGAGGTCCTCCTCGAACTTGGGCAGCTGCCCGGTGCCGGTCAGCGACTGGGCGTTGACCAGGAAGGGGACGTAGACCTCCTCGTAGCCGTGCTCGCCGGTGTGCAGGTCGAGCATGAACTGGATCAGCGCCCGGTGCAGCCGGGCGAGATCGCCGCTGAGGGTGACGAAGCGGCTGCCGGCGATGCGCGCCGCCGCCTCGAAGTCCATGCCGCCGAGCGCGGCGCCGAGGTCGACGTGGTCGCGCGGGGTGAAGGCCATGACCGGGATCCCGCCCCACTGGCGCAGCTCGGCGTTGTCCGCCTCGTCGGCGCCGTCGGGGACCTGCTCGTCGAGCAGGTTGGGCAGCTCCAGGTGGAGCGCCTCGAGCCGCTCCTGGACCTCGCCGAGGGCCTGCTCGGCGCGCTCGAGGCGCTCGCCGAGGTCGGCGACCTCGGCCTTGAGCGGCTCGATGTCCTCGCCGCGCTGCTTCGCCTGGCCGATGGCCTTGGAGCGCTCGTTGCGCTGGTTGCGCAGCTCCTGCGCCTCGAGCTGTAGGCTGCGGCGGCGCTCGTCGAGCTCGCGGTAGGCCGCGGCGTCGAACTCGAAGCCGCGCCGGGCGAGGTTGGCGGCGACCGCTTCCGGGTCGTTGCGCAGGAGCTTCGGGTCGATCATGGGTGCTCGGCTCTCCTTGTGCTCTTCGGGTGGTTGGAACGGGGCGCCGCCGCGCCGGGCGGCGCGCGCTAGTCGCGGGCCCGCAGGCGCTGGAAGCGCTCGCGGATGCGCTGCTCCAGCCCGCGGTCGCTGGGCTCGTAGTAGCGGGTGCCGGCGAGCTCGTCGGGCATGTACTGCACCCCGGCGGCGTAGGCCTCGGGCTCATCATGAGCGTAGCGGTAACCGTCACTGTAGCCCAGCTCCTTCATCAACCGGGTCGGGGCGTTGCGCAGGTGCATCGGCACCTCCAGCGAGCCGTGCGCCCGGACGTCGCGCTGGGCGGCCTGGAAGGCGGCGTAGACGCGGTTGCTCTTGGGCACCGAGGCCAGGTAGGCGGCGGCGTGGGCGAGCGCCAGGTCGCCCTCCGGCGAGCCGAGGCGCTCGTAGGCCTCGGCGGCGCCCAGCGCCACCTGCAGCGCCCGGGGATCGGCGTTGCCGACATCCTCCGAGGCGAAGCGGATCAGCCGCCGGGCCAGGTAGAGCGGGTCGCAGCCGCCGTCGAGCATACGCGCCAGCCAGTAGAGGCCGGCGTCCGGGTCCGAGCCGCGGATGGCCTTGTGCAGCGCCGAGATCTGGTCGTAGAAGGCCTCGCCGCCCTTGTCGAAGCGCCGCTGCCCGCCCCCGGTGGCGGCCTCGGCCACGCGCTCGCGGTCGACGCGCCCGTCGGGGCTGAGGTCGGCGGCGATCTCCAGGGTGGTCAGCAGCCGCCGGGCGTCGCCGTCGGCGGCGTGCAGCAGCAGCGCCCGCGCCTCGGCGTCGACGTCGAGATCGCGCTCGCCGAGGCCGCGCTCGGCGTCGGCCAGGGCGCGGTCGAGCAGCGCCTCGAGGGCCGGCTCGTCGAGGGCGCGGAGGACGTAGACCCGGGCCCGGGAGAGCAGCGCCTTGTTCAGCTCGAAGGAGGGGTTCTCGGTGGTGGCGCCGACGAAGACCACGGTCCCGTCCTCGACGTAGGGCAGGAAGGCGTCTTGCTGCGCCTTGTTGAAGCGGTGGACCTCGTCGACGAAGAGCACCGTGCGCTGGCCGCCCTCGCGCGCCTCGGCGGCGCTGGCCATGGCGGCGCGGATCTCCTTGACCCCGGCGCTGACCGCCGAGAGGGTGAGCAGCTGCGCCGCGGCGTGCTCGGCGACGAGCCGCGCCAGGGTCGTCTTGCCGCTGCCCGGCGGCCCCCAGAGGACCATCGAGTGGGGCCGGCCGGCGGCGACGCTCTCGGCGAGCGCCCGCCCCTCGCCGAGGAGGTGGCCCTGCCCGGTGAGCTCCTCGATCCGCCGCGGCCGCAGCCGCTCGGCCAGCGGTGTGCTCGCGTCGGCGCTCACGGCCTCCCCTGGCCGACCCGGCCGCGGTAGACGTCCACCCCCTCCGGCGGCTCGAAGCGCAGCCGCTGCTCGTCGACCGGCTCGTTGACCTGCAGCGCCGAGAGGGCCACGCGGGTGGTCTGGCCCAGGGCGTCGTCGATCTCCAGGGCCGTGGGCCGCTCGCCGTCGAAGCGCAGGCGCGCCTCGACGAAGGCCTGGCCCTCCTCGCGCGGGGTCAGCCGCACGAAGTCCGCCTCGGCCTCGATCGCGAAGGCCGCCTCCAGGCCGGCGTAGTCGCCGGCGAGCAGCTGCGCCGGCGCCGAGCCGAGCGCCTGCCCCTGGGGCCGGACGGTCACCTGCGCGAGGGCCTTGTCGTAGACCCAGAGCCGGTCGCCGTCGGCGACGATCTCCTGGGGGAAGGGCTCGGCGTAGGACCAGCGGAAGCGGTCCGGGCGGTCGATGGCGAAGGTCCCTGCGCTCTGCTCCACCACCTCGCCGCGGTCGTCACGGGTGGTCTGCTCGAACTCGCCCTGGAGGGTCTCCACCTGCGCGTAGTAGTCCCGGAGGGCCTCGAGGGCCTCGCTGGCCGCTGCCGCGGGGGTCGCCACCGCGGCGATCAGCAGGGCGATCAGGATGGGGGCAACTCGGTCGCGGTGCATGCCGCTCTCCTCTCTGCGCGGGGGCGCTCAGGCGTCGGGCGGCGGCGGGGCGAGGACCTCGCGGCCGCCGTTGGACTGCAGGGGGCCGACGACCCCGGCGGTCTCCATCTCCTCGACCAGGCGCGCGGCGCGGTTGTAGCCGATCTTGAGCCGGCGCTGGACGCCGGAGATGGAGGCCCGGCGGGTCTCGGTGACGATCTTCACGGCCTCGTCGTAGAGCGGGTCGGACTCGTCGCCGCCGCCGCTGCCCTCGCCGCCGCCGCTCTCCCCCGGCACGCCGGGCAGCGAGGCGGTCTCGCTGCTGCCGTTGAGGATCTCCTCGACGTACTCCGGCTCATCGACCTGCTTGAGGTGGTCGACGACCCGGTGGACCTCGGCGTCGGTGACGAAGGCGCCGTGGACGCGCTGCGGCATGGCGCTGCCCGCCGGCACGAAGAGCATGTCGCCGTGCCCGAGCAGCGCCTCGGCGCCCTGCTGGTCGAGGATGGTGCGCGAGTCGACCCTCGAGGAGACCTGGAAGGCGAGCCGCGTGGGGATGTTCGCCTTGATCAGGCCGGTGATGACGTCCACCGACGGGCGCTGCGTGGCGAGGATCAGGTGGATCCCCGCCGCCCGCGCCTTCTGCGCGAGCCGGGCGATGAGCTCCTCGACCTTCTTGCCGACGATCATCATCATGTCGGCGAGCTCGTCGACGACGACGACGATCTGCGGCAGCTCCTCGAGCTCCGGGGCCTGCGGCACCTCCTCGTCGAGGCTGGCGTTGGCGGCGTCGCCGCTGTCGAACAGCGGGTCGCGCAGCGGCTCGCCGGCCTGGCGGGCCTCGCGCACCTTGCGGTTGAAGCCGCTGAGGTTGCGCACCCCGAGCGCGGCCATGAGCCGGTAGCGGCGCTCCATCTCGGCGACGCACCAGCGCAGGGCGTTGGCGGCGTCGTTCATGTCGGTGACCACCGGGGCGAGCAGGTGCGGGATGCCGTCGTAGACCGAGAGCTCGAGCATCTTCGGGTCGACCATGATCAGCCGCACCTGCTCGGGGGCGTTGCGGTAGAGCAGCGAGAGGATCATGGCGTTGATGCCCACCGACTTGCCCGAGCCGGTGGTGCCGGCGACGAGCATGTGCGGCATCTTCGACAGGTCCGCGGTCACCGGGTTGCCGCCGATGTCCTTGCCCAGGGCCACGGTCAGCGGCGCGTCGCTCTCGGTGTAGGCCTTGGAGCGGATGATCTCCGACAGGGCGATGACCTGGCGCTTCTCGTTGGGGATCTCGAGGCCGACGGTGGACTTGCCGGGGATGACCTCGATGACGCGCACCGAGATCACCGACAGCGCCCGCGCCAGGTCCTTGGCGAGGTTGGAGATGCGCCGGACCTTCACCCCCGCCGCCGGCTGGACCTCGAAGCGGGTGATCACCGGCCCCGGCTGGACGGCCTCGACCTGGACCTGGACGCCGAACTCCCGGAGCCGCTCCTCGACCTGGCGGGACATCGCCTCGATGGCCTCCTCGGAGTAGCCGCCGGTCGCCTCCGGCGCCTCGTCGAGCAGCTCCCCCGGCGGCAGGGGGAAGGCGCCGGCGGCGGCCGGCTCCGCGCCGCCGGAG
>NZ_NRSH01000067.1 GCF_016584055.1 Halorhodospira neutriphila | reverse complement strand
CCCGCGCTCGCGGGCGGCGGCGGCCACGGCCTCGCCGAGGGGGTGCTCGGAGCGGCCCTCCACCGCCGCCGCCAGGGCGAGGACGCCGTCCGCCGTCCAGCCCTCCAGCGGCTCGATGTCGGTCAGCGCCGGCCGCCCCTCGGTGAGGGTGCCGGTCTTGTCGAGCACCGCCGTATCCACCTGGGCGACGCGCTGGAAGGCGGCGCCGCGACGGAAGAGGATGCCGTGCTCGGCGCCCTTGCCCGAGCCGACCATGATCGCCATGGGCGTGGCCAGCCCCATGGCGCAGGGGCAGGCGATGAGCAGCACCGAGGCCGCCACCACCAGGGCGTAGTTCGGCGCCGGGCCGAGCAGCCCCCAGAGCACGGCGGCGACGGCGGCGATGGCGATGGCCCCCCAGACCACCAGCCCGGCGAGGCGGTCGACGACGCCCTGGATCGGCGGCTTGGAGCCCTGCGCCTCCTCGACGAGGCGCACGATCTGGCCGAGGACCGTCGACTCGCCGACCCGGGTGACGCGCAGGCTCAGGGCGCCGTTGCGGTTGACGGTACCGCCGATGACCTCGTCGCCGCTGCCCTTGGCGGCGGGGACCGGCTCGCCGGTGACCATGGACTCGTCGACGTAGCTCTGCCCCTCGATCACCTCGCCGTCCACCGGGATGCGCTCGCCGGGGCGCACGCGAAGCTCATCGCCGACGGCCACCGCGGCGGCGTCCACCTCCTGCTCGACGCCCTCGCGCACCACCCGGGCGGTGGGCGTGCGCAGGGAGAGGAGCTTGCGGATGGCGTCGGAGGCCTCGCCGCGCACCCGGGTCTCGTGGTAGCGGCCGACGAGGATCAGGGTGATGATCACGCCGATGGCCTCGAAGTAGACCCCCCGGGCGGCCGCAGGGAAGAGCTGCGGCGCGAGGAGCACCAGCGTCGAGTAGCCCCAGGCCGCCGAGGTGCCGAGCAGGACCAGGCTGTTCATCTCCGGGGCCAGCCGGCGCAGCGCCGGCGCCCCGATGCGGAAGAAGCGCCGCCCGGCGCCGAAGAGGATCCCCGTCGCCAGGGCGAACTCCACCCAGTGCCAGCCGGCCCAGGGCATCAGCGCCGCCATGGCCCGCTCCAGGCCGGGGATGAGCATCGGCCCCATGGCGATGGCCAGCAGCGGCACGGTCAGCGCCCCGGCGAGCCAGGCCTCGGTGCGCAGCCGGCCGAGCTCGCCACGTCCGCCCCCCTCGGCCGCCGGCTCATCGGTGCCGCCACCGGCCTCGGCCTGCCCCTCGGCGCCGGGCGGCACGGCCTCGTAGCCGGTCTCAGCGACGGCGTCGTAGAGCTGCTGCGGGGCCGTGGCCTCGGGCAGGTAGGTCACCGCGGCGCGCTCGGTGGCGAGGTTCACCGTCGCGGTGATCACCCCAGGGAGGCGCTGGAGGGCACGCTCGACGCGGGCGACGCAGGAGGCGCAGCTCATGCCGCGGACGGCGAAGGCGTGCTCCGCGGTGCGCGGCGTGTAGCCGGCCTGCTCGATGGCGTCGAGCAGCGCCTGCGGGGCGAGGTCGGCCTCGAGGGTCACGGCGGCCTCGCCGGTGGCGAGGTTGACGCTGGCCCCGGCGACACCGTCGAGGCCCTGGAGGGCGCGCTCGACCCGGGCGACGCAGGAGGCGCAGCTGATGCCCTCAATGCCGATGCGCAGCTCGAAGGGGCGCTCCTCGGGCATGGCCGTACTCCTCCGGTGGCGGCAGCCGGGTGGCCCCGGCTGAGAGTGGTCCCGTTGAGTCCACAATACGCGGCAGGATGCCGCGATTGCAAAATCTCAATCAGCCCGGCGCTAACCCGCTCGCCCCGAGCGATCGCCAAAAAGGCCCGACGCACCCCGGTTGCGGGGTGCGCCTGAGGACTGCGCCATGAAAACCGTGAGGAGGAAGAGGAGGAAAAAGCTGGCTGGCTGAAGGGAGTTGTCTGGTAGCGGGGGCAGGATTCGAACCTGCGACCTTCGGGTTATGAGCCCGACGAGCTACCTGGCTGCTCCACCCCGCAATCGTTGTGTATATTCTAGGTGCGCCTGCCCCATCGGTCAATACGCCGCAGCGGGTGTTTGCCGCACCCCGGCGGGCAGGGCCACCGGCGGGCCCTACCAGGCGAAGAGCAGCAGCGCGGCGCCGAGGATGAGGCGGTAGACGACGAAGGGCAGCATGCCGATGCGCTGGATGGCGGCGAGGAAGGCGGCGATGCACAGGTAGGCGCTTACCGCCGAGACGCCGGCGCCCACGGCGATGGCCCCCCAATCGACGGGGTGGGCGGCGGTGGCCAGGTCCAGCCCCTTGAGCCCGCCGGCGAGGACGATGACCGGGATGGCCAGCAGGAAGGAGAAGCGCGCGGCGGCCTCGCGGGTCAGGCCCACGAGGAGCCCGGCGGTCATGGTGATCCCCGAGCGCGAGGTCCCGGGGATGAGGGCGATGGCCTGGGCCAGGCCGATGACGGCCACGTCGCGCCAGCGCAGGGCGTGCTCGTCGCGGCGGCCGCTGTGGAGCGCATCGGCCCCCCACAGCGCCAGGGCGAAGACGAGGGTGGCCGCGGCGATGACCAGCGGCCCGCGCAGCTGCGCCTCGACGACGTCCTTGAGCAGCAGCCCGGCGAGGCCCACGGGCACCGTCCCCCAGAGCACCGCCCAGGCCAGGCGGCTCTCCCCCACGGCCTCGCGCCGGCGCAGGGAGGCGAGCCAGTCGCGGGCCATGCCGGCGAGCTCCCGGCGGAAGTAGGCGACCACCGCCGTCAGGGAGCCGACGTGGACGGCGACGTCGAAGGCGAGCCCCTGGTCCGGCCAGCCGGTGAGCGCCGGCAGGAGGATGAGGTGGGCGGAGCTGGAGATGGGCAGGAACTCGGTAACGCCCTGCAGCAGGGCGAGCAGCGCGGCCTGGAGCCAGTCCATAATGATGGCAGCATCCCCTCCAAGATAGGCCGGGCATACTAGCCCACCCAGGGGCTCATCGGCCATGCTTGAGGCGAAGCGGCGGGACCGCCGCCCACCGATCCGTCCGCCGAGCACGAGGCAGCCGACCATGACCGACGAGACGCCCTCCCCTACCCCTCAACAAGACCGACCGGAAGGCGCCGGAGAGGCGCAGCGGCCGCTGATCCTCGTCTTCGGCGCCAGCGGCTACATCGGCTCCCACCTGGTGCCGCGCCTGCTCGAGGCCGGCGAGCGCGTCCGCGCGGCGGCGCGCAACCGCGAGGTCCTCGCCGCCCGGGGCTGGGAGGGCGCCGAGCTGGTCTCCGCCGACGCCTTCAAGCCCGACTCCCTCGCCCGGGCGCTGGAGGGCGTCTCGGTGGCCTACTACCTGGTCCACTCCATGGGGGCGGGCAAGCGCTTCGGCGAGCTGGACCTGCAGGCCGCCGAGAACTTCGCCCACGCCGCCGCCGAGGCTGGCGTCGAGCGCATCGTCTACCTCGGCGGGCTGGTGCCGGCCTCGGCGAGCTCGGCGCACATCGTCTCGCGCCGGCAGACCGGGGACACCCTGCGCCAGGGCCGCGTCCCGGTGACCGAGCTGCGCGCCGGCATCATTGTCGGCCCCGGCTCGGCGGCCTTCGAGGTCATGCGCGACCTGGTCCTGCACCTGCCGGTGATGGTCACCCCGCGCTGGGTCTTCGCCAAGTCGCCGCCCATCGCCCTGGAGAACCTCCTCGAGTACCTGCGCCGGGCGCCGCAGGTGCCCGAGACGGCCGGCAAGATCCTCGACACCGCCGGCCCCGAGCACCTGACCTACGCGCAGATGATGCGCATCCTCGCCGAGGAGGCCGGCCGGCGCCCGCCGAAGGTCATCCCCGTGCCGCTGCTCACCCCCAAGCTCTCCTCCTACTGGCTCAAGTTCGTCACCGCCGTGCCCACCCCCATCGCCCGGGCGCTGATCGAGGGGCTACGCGAGGACTACACCGCCGACGACCACGAGGTCCGCCAGCTCATCCCGCAGCCGCTCAAGGACTTCCGGACCGCCGTGCGCGACGCCTTCGAGGCCGAGCGGCGCCACGACGTCGCGGCGCGCTGGACGGAAGGCGCCTTCATGTACCGCAACTACCGGCTCGACTACAGCTACTACGCCAAGCGCGCCAGCGCCCGCGCCCACGCCGACGCCCCGCCGGAGGCGGTCTGGGCGGTGGTCAGCGCCATCGGCGGCGAGAACCGCTACTACTACGCCAACGCCCTCTGGAAGATCCGCGAGGTCGCCGACTGGCTCGTCGGCGGCCCCGGCATGAACTACGGCCGCCGCCACCCCACCGAGCTGCGCCTCGGCGACGTCGTCGACTCCTGGCGGGTCATCGGCCTGGAGCCGCAGCAGCGGCTGACGCTGTGGTTCGGCATGCGGGCGCCGGGCTCCGGGGTGCTGGAGTTCTACCTGGAGCCGGCCGACGACGGCGGCACCGAGATCACCGTCTCCAACTACTGGCACCCGGCCGGCGTCTGGGGGCTGCTCTACTGGTACGCCATGATCCCGGCGCACCAGTTCCTCTTCGCCGGGCTCGCCCGCGCCATCGCCCGGCGGGCCGAGCAGGGCGGCTGAGCCCTCCGGCCGCCTAGGCGCCCGGAAGGGCCGCCCACGCGCGTCCGGCCGCGCCTCGGGCACCCCGCACGATTTGCGCCCGCCGCCCCGGTTTGACACCCGGGGGCCCATTGCGTATCGTTCCACTAACCTATAGATCGTTGCATAGTTGGAGTGTCCCAGCAGCCGACAAGGGGGATCCCATGACCAAGACCGTCTCCGCCGACACCTTCGACAGCGAGGTCCTGCAGAGCAGCCAGCCGGTGCTCGTCGACTTCTGGGCCGACTGGTGCGGACCGTGCCAGACGCTCGCCCCGGTCCTCGAGCAGCTCGAGCAGGAGTTCAGCGCGCTCGAGGTGGCCAAGGTCAACGTCGACGAGAACATGCAGACGGCCATGCACTACGGCGTCCAGGCCCTGCCGACGCTGATGCTCTTCCGCGGCGGCGAGGTCGTCGACAGCAAGGTCGGCGCCCTGAGCCAGGGGCAGCTCTCGAGCTGGCTCCAGGAGACCCTCGGCAGCGCCTAGGGAGCGGGCCATGGGCACGAAGATCGCCGTCACCAGCCAGAACCGCCGGACGGTCACGCCCCACGCCGGGCGGACGCGGCGCTTCCTCATCTACGAGGCGCACGCCGACGGCGGCTACGAGCTCGTCGACCGGGTGGAGCTGCCCAAGGACCAGACACTGCACGAGTGGGGCAACCGCGACGGCCACCCGCTCTACGCCTACGACGTGATCATCGCCGGCAGCGTAGGGCCGAACTTCATCGAGCGCATGGCCCGCCGCGGCGTCGAGGTCCTGCCCACCAGCGAGACCGACCCGGAGACCGCCGTACGGCGCTACATCGACGGGACGCTGCCCGTCGAGCCGCCCCACGAGCACCACCACCACGATCACGACCACGACTAGCAGCAGGAGGTCGCCATGGAAAAGATCATGCTCCAGGACGCCTACCCGGTGCACACCCTCTACCTCGACAAGGCCAACACCAAGGCCGAGACCATCGACGAGGTAGTCGCCCACCTGCGCGAGCGCATCGAGGCCGACTCCCGGGCGGCGCACATCGCCGACTTCGACCACTACAGCCACACCATGAGCCACCCGGAGCCGGAGGTCGCCGAGAACATCCGCGACGCCCGCAACGTCATCTTCTGCTTCGGCCTGCGCCTGCCGGCGCCGGAGGTCACGGCCATCCGGCCGCGCTCGATCGGCGTGGTGGAGACCGACACGCAGTTCGTGATGAGCTTTCTGGAGGCGCCGATGCCCTTCGCCAACGACGCCATGAGCACCTGGATCGAGGAGCTCGCCAAGCAGCCCCAGCACGCCTAGGAGGCCCCGATGCAGCAAGCGGAGAAGCACTGCCCGGTGCTCATCCTCGGCTCCGGCCCGGCTGGCTACACGGCGGCGGTCTACGCCGCCCGGGCCAACCTGCAGCCGGTGCTCGTCACCGGCATCGAGCAGGGCGGGCAGCTGACCACCACCACCGAGGTGGACAACTGGCCCGGCGACCCGGACGGCGTCCAGGGCCCGGAGCTGATGGAGCGGATGCGCCGCCACGCCGAGCGCTTCGGCACCGAGATCGTCCTCGACCAGGTCCACACCGCTGAGCTCGGCGGCCAGCCGCCGGCGGTGACCGGTGACCGCTTCCGCTACACCGCCGATGCGCTGATCATCGCCACCGGCGCCTCGGCGCAGTACCTGGGGCTGGCCTCAGAGCAGGCGTTCATGGGCAAGGGGGTGTCGGCCTGCGCCACCTGCGACGGCTTCTTCTACCGCGGCCGCGAGGTGGCCGTCGTCGGCGGCGGCAACACCGCCGTCGAGGAGGCGCTCTACCTGTCGAACATCGCCGCCAAGGTCACCCTCATCCACCGCCGCGACAGCCTGCGCGCCGAGGCCATGCTCCAGGACGAGCTCTTCGAGCGGGCGCGCACCGGCAACGTGGAGATCGTCTGGAGCCACGTCGTCGACGAGGTCCTCGGCGACGAGAGCGGGGTCACCGGGCTGCGGCTGCGCAGCACGGCCGACGAGGCCACCCGGGAGCTGCCCGTGGCCGGCGTGTTCATCGCCATCGGCCACAGGCCGAACACCGATGTCTTCGCCGAGCAGCTGGCGATGCGCGGCGGCTACATCCAGGTCCAGGGCGGCCAGGACGGGGCGGCCACGGCCACCAGCGTCCCCGGCGTCTTCGCCGCCGGCGACGTCATGGACTGGGTCTACCGCCAGGCGGTGACCTCCGCCGGCACCGGCTGCATGGCCGCCCTCGACGCCGAGCGCTACCTGCAGCAGAAGCAGAAGGGATAGGAGGGAGCATCAGGCATGTGGTCACTACTCTATAAGATCCAGAAGCGGCTGCCGGTGGCGATCCCGGTCATGCTCGTGGCCGGGTTCCTCTACGGCGCCTACTTCGACGCCAGCCCGCTCCAGGTGCTGATCGTCCCGCTGACCTTCCTCATGGTCTACCCGATGATGGTGACCCTGCGGGTCTCGCACCTGGCCGGCTGGGACGACCTGCCGGCGCAGCTGCTCACCCAGGTGATCAACTTCGCGGTGATCCCGTTCGTCGCCTTCGGGCTGGGGATGGCCTTCTTCCCCGACTCGCCGTCGATGGCCCTCGGGCTGCTGCTCGCCGGGCTGGTGCCGACCAGCGGGATGACGATCTCGTGGACGGGCTTCGCCAAGGGCAACCTGGCCGCGGCGATCAAGATGACCGTCATCGGCCTGATCCTCGGCGCCCTGGCCACGCCGTTCTACATCAACGCCCTGTTCGGCGAGAGCCTGAACATCGACCTGTGGAGCATCACCCAGCAGATCGGGATCATCGTCATCCTGCCGCTGATCCTCGGCGTGCTCACGCAGCAGCTGCTGATCCGCGTCTTCGGCCAGGACGACTTCAAGAACCGCTGGTCGTTCCGCTTCCCGGCGCTGTCGACCATCGGCGTGCTCGGCATCGTCTTCCTGGCGATGGCGCTCAAGGCGCCGACCATCCTCCAGTCGCCGTCGCAGCTGCTCTATATCCTCGCGGCCGTCGCGGCGCTCTACGCCATCAACTTCCCGCTGAGCACCCTCGTCGCCAAGCTCTTCCTCAACCGCGGCGACGGCATCGCCCTGGTCTACGGCACGGTGATGCGCAACCTCTCCATCGCCCTGGCCGTGGCCATGAAGGCCTTCGGCGGCGACGCGGCGCTGGTCATCGCCCTCGCCTACATCATCCAGGTGCAGGCGGCGGCGTGGTACGTGCGCTTCTCGCCGTACATCTTCGGCCCGGCCGAGGAGCCGGACGAGACCCGTGAGGCCCGCGGCCTGGACACCACCGAGCAGGGGGCGGCCCCGCAGGTGGACTTCTACGAGGACGACGACAACCTCTACATCACCGCCGAGTTCCCCGGCATGAGCGAGCACGACGTGGAGGTGACCTACGACGTCTGCGACGGCGTCCTGCGCCTCGCCGGCGAGAAGCGCTCCGAGGCCGAGCGCGGGGCGCTGACGGTCCACGGCCAGCTCCAGCACCACGTCAGCGAGCGCGCCTACGGCCACTTCGAGCGCCACGTGCCGCTGCACCGCCACGTCAACGAGCAGCGGATCAGCGCCTCGTTCGAGCACTGCGTGCTCACGGTGACCCTGCCGAAGGTCAAGCAGCCCCACGAGACCCGGCGCGTCGAGCGCATCGAGGTCCAGGGTGAGGACGAGCGCCGCAGGCTCGAGGGCAGCGGCGGAGACAGCGGGGGATATGAGTTAGAATACCGGTCCTGATATCCCCCGGACGCTGGGGGGCCCCGCCGGCAGCCGGCGGGGCCGCTTTGCGTCAGGCACCTGCAAAGACGGAGGCTATCCCCGTATGTACAACGACTGGAACGAGACCGCCAACGAGCTCTCCAAGCTCTTCCAGGATTTCCGCAAGGCGCACCCGGAGGTGGCCAAGGGCTTCTCGAGCCTCGCCCAGGCGGCCTCGGCCGACGGCGCCCTGGCGGCGAAGGACAAGGAGCTCATGGCCGTGGCCATCGGCATCGCCACCCACTGCGAGGGCTGCATCGCCTTCCACACCAAGGCGGCGGCCAAGCAGGGGGCGACGCGCGAGGAGATCGTCGAGACCATCGGGCTGTGCATCTACATGGGCGGCGGCCCCTCCTTCGCCTACGGCGCCCAGGCCCTGGAGGCGTTCGATCAGTTCAGCGGCAGCAATGGGTGAGCAGAGCGGCCAGCGCAAGCTCTTCGAGCAGTTCGCGTCGGTGGCCAAGGCCCTCGGCCACGAGTACCGGCTCGAGCTCCTCGAGCTGGTGGCCCAGGGCGAGCGCAGCGTCGAGGCGCTGACCCAGCTCACCGGCCTGCCGGTGGGCACGGTCTCGCAGCACCTCCAGCAGCTGCGCCGCACGGGGCTGGTGGCGGCGCGCAAGGAGGGGAAGTACGTCTACTACTCCCTCGCCGATGACGAGGTCCTGGAGCTGATGGCCTCCCTGCGGCGGGTCGCCCAGCGCAACGTCGCCGAGGTCCAGCGGCTCGTGGAGCAGTACTTCCACGACCAGACCGCCCTCGACGCCCTCAGCCCCTCGGATCTGGTCGAGCGCCTGCGCGCCGGCATGGTCACCCTCCTCGACGTCCGCCCGCGGGAGGAGTACGCCGCCGGCCACCTGCCCGGCGCCGTCAACATCCCCCTCGACGAGCTCGAGCAGCGGCTCCAGGAGCTGCCGGCGGACCAGGAGGTGGTCGCCTACTGCCGCGGCCCCTACTGCGCCCTCTCCATCGAGGCCGTCCAGCGCCTGCGCGACAGGGGCGTCAAGGCGCTGCGCCTCGAGGAGGGCTACCCGGAGTGGCGGGCCGACGGCTTCCCGGTCCAGTAGCCGGGCCCGCCCCGGCCAACCCCCCGATCCACCGCTACGCTAGCCGGGGCGGGCGGCCCCTTGCGCCGCCCCTAGCGTAGCCTCAACAGTGGATCGTAAAATCGAGCGTTTTCTCGTTTCGCGCCGGCTGATCCGCCCGCACCTTCGCCCCCAGCCGGCTCCCAGCCATTGCAAGCCAGCGACAGCGGACCCGAGGCCGCTGAGGAGCGCCCTATGGATTTGCTCCTGCAAGTGACGATCCTGCTCGTGGCCGCCGTGACCGCCGTACCCCTGTTCCGCTGGCTGGGGCTGGGGGCGACGCTCGGCTACCTGGCCGCCGGCGTGATCATCGGCCCCGACGTGCTCGGGCTGTTCCAGGAGACGAAGGAGCTGCTCGACCTCTCCAAGGTGGGCGTGCTGCTGCTGCTGTTCGTCGTCGGCCTGGAGCTGGCCCCGAGCAAGCTCCTCGCCCTGCGCCGCGAGATCCTCGGCCTCGGCTCGCTGCAGGTGCTCGCCTGCGCCGTGCCCATCGGCGCCGCCGCCCTGGCGCTGGGGCTCAGCGGCCCGGCGACGGTCCTCGTCGCCCTCGGGCTGGCCTTCCCCTCGACGGCCTTCGCCCTGCAGGCGCTCAGCGAGCGCGGCGAGCTCGGCGCCGTCCACGGGCGGGCGGCCTACTCGGTGCTGCTGTTCAAGTACCTGGCCATCCTCCCGCTGATGGCCGCCATCCCGCTGCTCGGGGCGGGGCTCGAGGGGGTCTCGCCCGGCGACCTGGTGCTCGGCTCGGTGCAGACCGTGGCGGTGCTCGCGGCGGTGGTCGTCGGCGGCCACTACCTGCTGCGCCCCCTCTTCCGCACCGTCGCCGCCGTCGGCGCCACCGAGACCTTCACCGCCGCCACGCTGCTGGTGGCCCTGGGCACGGCCATGGTCATCGAGCTCGCCGGGCTCGACATGGCCCTCGGCGCCTTCCTCGCCGGCGTGCTGCTCGCCGACTCGGAGTACCGCCACGAGATCTACGCCAACATCAAGCCCTTCAAGGGGCTGCTGATGGGGCTGTTCTTCATCGCCGTGGGGATGTCGGCGGACCTCGGGCTGCTCGCCAGCGCCCCCGCAGCGGTGCTCGGGCTGACCCTGGGGCTGCTGGCGACGAAGATCGTCGCCGTCTACACCGTCGCCCGGCTCTGGGGGCTCGAGGCCGCCGGGGCGAGCAAGCTCGCCGCCGCCCTGCCCCAGGGCAGCGAGCTGGCCTTCGTCCTCTTCGCCCTCGCCCTCCAGTACGGGGTCATGGCCCAGCCTGCCGTGGACATGGTGGTCGCCATCGTGACCCTGTCGATGGCCGCCACGCCGCCACTGGTCGCCCTCAACGAGCGCTTCGTCGTCCCCCGGCTCGACGGCGAGGGCACCCGCCCCTACGACCAGCCCGCCGGCGAGGACCCGCCCGGGGTGATCATCGCCGGCTTCGGCCGCTTCGGGCAGATGATGGGGCGGCTGCTGCACAGCGCCGGGATCCGCTTCACGGCCCTCGACGCCAATCCGCGGCAGGTGGACTTCCTCCGCCGCTACGGCAACGAGATCTACTACGCCGACGCCGCCAACCCGGACATCCAGCAGGCGGTGCGGGTCGGCGACGCCGACGCGCTCATCGTGGCCATGGACGATATCGACAGCTCGGTGCGCATCGTCGAGAAGACCCGCGAGCGCTACCCCAACGTGCCCATCTACGCCATCGCCGGCAGCAGCCACCACGCCTGGCACCTGCGCGACCTGCGCGCCGAGGCGGTGGTCCGCGAGGCCTTCGCCACGAGCCTGGAGCTCGGCGAGGAGGTCCTCCAGGGGCTCGGCTGGCAGGCCGAGGAGGCCCGCTCGGCGGTCAGCCAGTTCCGCGCCCACGACGAGGCGCTGATGGACGAGCGCTACGCGGTGCACACCGAGCGTACGGAGCTGCGCCCCGACCAGGCGGAGCTGGCCAACGAGCTCGAGAACCTCTTCGAGGCCGACGCCGAGGACCCCATCGACACCGAGCACGACGACGGCGTGGACCTGGAGCCGGAGGCGGTCGAGGAGGCCGAGGCCGAAGAGGCCGGCTACAAGGAGGCGGCCGCCGAGACGGCCGGGGGCAGGGAGGACAAGGCCCTCCGCTGAGGGCGGGAGCTCGCCCGAGGCCAGCGCCAGGCGCCCCTGGCCTGCACCCCCGCAGCCTGTACAATACAGAGGCTCGTCCGCCTGACAGCGCCAACGCCATGGGCCGGAACCACGACCCTTACGAGCCCGGCGGCCCGACGCGGCCGCCGCCGAGCCTCCCTGCCCCGGAGATCCACGCCCGGCAGCACAGCCACGTCCGCCAGGCCCACGAGACCGAGCTCATCGAGGACTACGTCGAGCTCATCGCCGATCTCATCGACACCCGCGGCGAGGCGCGGGCGGTGGAGATCGCCCACCGGCGCGGCGTCCGCCAGGCGACGGTCTCCAAGATGCTCCAGCGGCTGCTCGGCCAGCAGCTCATCGAGACCGAGCCCTACCGGGCCATCTTCCTCACCGCCGAGGGTCGGCGCATGGCCGAGGCGAGCCGCGCCCGCCACGCCCTCGTGCTCGACTTCCTGCGCAGGCTCGGCGTCCCCGAGGAGGTCGCGCGGCGCGACGCCGAGGGCATCGAGCACCACGTCAGCGCCGAGACCCTCGAGCGGATGCGCCGCTGGCTCGAGGCGTAGCGCCGGCCGCCC
>NZ_NRSH01000066.1 GCF_016584055.1 Halorhodospira neutriphila | reverse complement strand
ATCCCGGGCATCTGCAGGTCCATCAGGACGACATCCGGCGGCTGCTCGCGGGCGGTCCTGTCCTTGGCGGGTGGGGGAAGGGGGCATCGAGGCCTCCGGCTTGTCGGGACGTCCATTCCCCGACAGAATAACGGATGCGACACCGCAGCGAAGGGGTGGCGTCATGGTGGATATTGTCGTGGCCGACGACCACCGCCTCGTCCGGCAGGGCCTGCGCAGCATCTTCCGGGAGGCCCCGGATATCCAGGTGGTCGCCGAGGCGGCCACCGGCGAGCAGGTCCTCGAGATCGCCCGCGAGCAGCCGCCGGATGTCGTCCTGATGGACCTGCAGATGCCCGGGATGGGCGGTATCGAGGCCACACGGCGATTGCACAAGCTCAACCGGCGCATCCGGGTGATCGTGTTGACTGTCTACGATGCGGGCCCGTATCCCTATCAGGCGCTGCGCGCCGGGGGCATGGGGTTCCTCGACAAGGGGTGCGACAAGGAGGAGGTGATCGACGCCGTGCGCACCGTCCATCTGGGCCGGCGCTATATCCGCCCCGAGATCGCCCAGCAGGTGGCGCTCTCCCAGCTCGACGGCGCGGGCGAGAACCCCTTCGAGGGGCTGACCCAGCGCGAGTTCGAGGTGCTGATGCGGGTGCTCAACGGCCAGAGCGGCACGGCCATCGCCGAGGAGTTGTGCCTGAGCCCGAAGACGGTGAGCACCTACCGCTCCCGGCTCTTCGAGCACCTCGGCGTCAGCAGCGACGCCGAGCTGGTGCGCCTCGCCGTCGACTACGGCATGGTCGGGGCGGCGGAGCGCCCTTGAGGGGCCGATGAGCGAGGGCCGCGGGGCGCCAAGCGCGCGGGAGTCGCTGCACGAGAAGGTCCGCTCCCTGCCGGAGCGGCCCGGCGTCTACCGGATGCTCGACACCGAGGGGACGATCCTCTACGTCGGCAAGGCGCGGAGCCTGCGCCGCCGGGTCTCGAGCTACTTCACCCGCTCCCGCAAGCCGCCCAAGACCGAGCGGCTCGTGCAGCGGATCGCCGATCTCGAGGTGACGGTCACCCACACCGAGGCCGAGGCCCTGATCCTCGAGAACAACCTGATCAAGGCGCACCAGCCGCGCTACAACGTCCTGCTGCGCGACGACAAGTCGTACCCCTACATCTACCTCTCCAGCCACCAGCGCTTCCCCCGGCTGACCCTCCACCGCGGCGGGCGCAGCGGCCCGGGGCGCTACTTCGGCCCCTTCCCCAGCTCGGGGGCGGTGCGCGAGACCCTCGGCTACCTGCAGAAGGTCTTCCCCATCCGCCAGTGCCGCGACACCTTCTTCCGCAACCGCTCCCGGCCGTGCCTGCAGTACCAGATCCGCCGGTGCACGGCGCCCTGCGTGGGCTACGTCAGCGAGGCCGACTACGCCGCCGACGTCCGCCACGCCGAGCTCTTCCTCGAGGGGCGCTCGGCCGAGGTCATCGAGGACCTCGTCGAGCGCATGGAGGCGGCCTCCGAGGCGCTCGCGTTCGAGGAGGCGGCGCGGCTGCGGGACCGCATCGCCACCCTGCGCCAGATCCAGCAGCGCCAGTCGGTGATCCGCGACCGCGACGACGACCTCGACGCCGTCGCCTGCATCACCGAGGGGGACACGGCGTGCATCGAGGTCCTCTCCATCCGCGGCGGCAGCAGCCTCGGCAACCGCAGCTACTTCCCCAATGTCCCCTCGGGGGCGCGCGAGTCCGAGATCCTCGCCAGCTTCCTCGCCCAGCACTACCTCGGCCGCGGGGCGCCGGCGGAGGTGGTCGTCAACTGGCCAATCCGGGAGCGTGAGCTGCTGGGCTCGGCGCTGACCAGCGCCGGGGGCGGGGCGGTGGCGATCCGCCACCGGGTCCGCGGCGAGCGGCGCCGCTGGCTGGAGATGGCCGAGGAGAACGCCCGCTACGCGCTGGCCTCCCGCAGCGCCTCGGCGGCGAGCCAGCAGCGCCGCTACCAGGCCCTCGCCGAGGCGCTCGACGTCGACGTGCCGCCCGAGCGCATCGAGTGCTTCGACATCAGCCACACCGCCGGCGAGGCCACCGTCGCCTCCTGCGTCGTCTTCAACCGCGACGGGCCGGTCAAGAGCGACTACCGGCGGTTCAACATCCGCGACGTCGCCGCGGGCGACGACTACGCCGCCATGCACCAGGCCCTGTGGCGCCGCTACCGGCGCGCCAGCGCCGGCGAGATCCCGCTGCCGGACCTGCTGCTCATCGACGGCGGCAAGGGCCAGCTCGCGCAGGCCTGCAGTGTCCTCGACGAGCTCGGCGTCGACGGGGTGCCGGTCCTGGGGATCGCCAAGGGCCCCGAGCGCCGCCCCGGCGAGGAGACCCTCCTCCTCGCCGGGGCGGAGCGGGAGATCGTGCTGCCGGCGGACTCCCCGGCGCTGCACCTGCTCCAGCAGGTCCGCGACGAGGCGCACCGCTTTGCGGTCGCCGGGCATCGGCAGCGCCGCGACAAGGCCCGCCGCGAGTCGACCCTCGAGGCCGTGCCCGGCCTCGGCCCGAAGCGCCGGCAGAGCCTGCTCAAGCGCTTCGGCGGCCTCCAGGGGGTACGCCAGGCCGGCATCGAGGACCTCGCCGGGGTCCCCGGGATCAGCAAGCCCCTCGCGCGACGGATCTACGACACGTTTCACGGCTAGGAATCCACCATGCAACTGACGCTGCCGACCGCCCTGACCCTGCTCCGGATCGTCCTGATCCCCGTCCTCGGGCTCTGCTTCCTCCTCCCGCCGCCCTGGACGAACATCCTGACGGTGGCGGTCTTCGCCGCCGCCGCCATCACGGACTGGCTGGACGGCTACCTCGCCCGGCGGCTCGGCCAGTCCTCGGACTTCGGCGCCTTCCTCGACCCGGTGGCCGACAAGCTGATGGTCGCCGTCGCGCTGGTGGCGCTCGTGGCGGTCTACCCGGGGCTGTGGATGGCGGTCCCGGCGGCGGTGATCATCGGCCGGGAGATCGCCGTCTCGGCGCTCCGCGAGTGGATGGCGGAGATCGGCAAGCGCGCGAGCGTCGCCGTCAACCAGCTCGGCAAGGTCAAGACCGTGGCGCAGATGGCGGCGATCCTCATGCTGCTCTACCGGGAGCCGCTGCTCGGCCTCCCGCTGCCGCAGATCGGCTTCGCGCTCATCGCCGTGGCGGCGCTGCTCACCCTCTACTCGGCCTACATCTACCTGCGGGCCGCACTGCAAGTGCTTGAGTAGCCAGCCCCCAGGGGAGGCAGAAGGGGGAGGGGAGGCCGGCCTGGGCCCTTGCCGAGGCGCGGCCCTGCCTGTATCATCTACAGGCGCTGGCTAGGTGGCAGAGTGGTGATGCAGCGGCCTGCAAAGCCGTGTACGTGGGTTCGATTCCCGCCCTAGCCTCCACTCTTCCATTAGTTCCCCCTATCCACCTCCCAAAAATCCGATATCTACAAAGCGCTTTCGGACAGGACCCCAACGGTAGGGCTTGCCTCCTCCGAGCTAACGCAGAACGCGACATCAAAGCATGAATCTTACTAAGATATGCGGGAAATGCGGCCGAGAGAAAGGAGTGGATGAGTTCTACTCTGATCGCGGCAAAAAGGACGGAAAGGCCTCCCAATGCGGAGATTGCATGCGAGAGGCGCGGAGGAGTTACCGCCAGAGCAATCTCGAGAAAGAGCGAGAGCGCAACCTGCGGCGTTACTACGAGAAGCATGAGCTTAATTTAAGCAGGAGGCGCCGCTATTACCGCTCTAATATTGAGATGGAGAGAGAACGCCAAAGGCATTGGCGAACAAAGAACCGGGGTCTTTATCTAGAGGGAATGCGGCGGTGCTATCATCGGAATCCTCGAAAGTATGTGGCCCAAGAAGCTGCTCGCCGCGCTACCAAGGTGAGAGCCACACCCCATTGGCTAACCGAGGAACATTCTCGGGAGATTCAAGCGATTTATAATACGTGCCCTGCAGGGTGTCATGTCGATCACATCGTGCCCTTAGTCAGCGAAGTCGTATGTGGCCTCCATGTTCCCTGGAATCTCCAGATCTTGACCGCAGAAGAAAACCGGGCCAAAAGTAACCGCTTAGCTTAAGACGATACAGCAATGCACGCTAGACTCTTGGCGGCCACTAGGGGTATCCTTCATCCTATTGTCTAGATTGCCGGGGTGGCGAAAAGGGTAAACGCGGGAGGCTTAAAACCTTCTGGCTATAAGGCCTTGCCGGTTCGAGTCCGGCCCCCGGCACCATCGATGCCCCGGTCCAAGGTGGCCCACTACAGCATCCGCTCGAGATCGAAGCCGATGAGCACGACGATATCGGCGCCGCCCGCTAGCTCGGCACGCTCCTCGAGCAGCTGGTAGCCGGGCAGCTCCCGGGCGATCGCCCGCGCCCGCTCGCCTTGGCCCTTGCGGTAGCGCACGACGGAGCGCTCGCGGCGGGCCACCGCAGGCTCGGCCCGCGCGTCGCGGACCGAGGCCCCCAGCCCCTCGACGGTGTCGACCACCCGGGCCGTCAGGTCGTCGACGCCGGAGTGGTTGAGGACGAGCACGCCGCCGGCCTCCGGGGCCGCCGGCGCCGGCGCCGCGGGCTGCTGGGGCTCGGCGGGGACCGGCAGGCGCTGCTCCAGCCCCCAGACGCGCTGGGAGAGCTCGTCGAGCCGGCGCTGGGTGCCCTTCAGCTCCTCGCCCAGGTCGGCACCCCCGCTGGCGGGGCGGTGCCGGTAGGTCCAGGTGACGAAGATCGCCCGCTCCGGCTCGACGCCGTGCTCGACGGCGGCGACGTGGCCGAGGAGGCGGACCTCGCTGCGCGCCCCGGTGGCGAAGCGGATGCCCGGCCGCAGCGCCAGGCTCTGCTGATCGGCGCTGCGCCCCGGGCCGGCCCCGTGGGTCCCCCGCACCCCGATGTACGGCTCTACGCCGGTGCCGGCCTCGAAGCCGAGCCCCGCCTCGGCGCTCAGGCGGGTGGCGAGCTCGTAGCCCGTACCGGGCTGGTCGGGGAGGCGGCGGTCGGCGCGCTCGAGGGCGCCGCGCAGGTAGAGCGTGGTGCCGGGATCGCCCCAGTCCTCGAAGGCGAGATCGGCGATCAGGCCGAGGTTGTGGGAGCCGCTGCCGATATCGCGCCGGGCGCTGCTCGGCCCGAAGGTGGCGTAGCCGCGGAGCACGCCGCTGCGCGCCTCCGCATCGAGGAAGCGGTAGGCCAGCTCCGTGCGCAGGACGCTGTGCATCGCGCCGCGGTCGAGCTCCAGGTCGTAGCGGTACGGGGCGCCGAGCGCCATGTCGAAGGAGCCGGGCAGGCCGATCCGCAGGCGCGGCTCGGCGTCGAGGGTGGTCCCCTGGCCGGCGCCGAAGCGGCTAAGCCCGGCGACGCCCTGGAGGTCGAGCTCGCCGGGGGCGAGCACGCCGGTCTGGAAGGGCAGGGGGCTCGCCGCGGCGGTCCCGCTGAGGGCCGCCGCGGCGAGGAGGAGGCTGCGCGGACCGCCCCGGCGCATGGGGCTAGATGGCCTGGCTGTAGCGCTTCCCCTCCGCCGCCTCGCGCTCGAGGTAGGCGTCGAAGGCCATGGCGACGTGGCGCAGCATCAGGCGACCGCGGGGCAGGACCTGGATGCGGCGGCGGTCGACCTCGATGAGCCCGTCGTCGACGAGGGGCTCGAGGCGGCGGAGCTCCTCGGCGAAGTAGTCGTTGAAGTCGATCCCGTGGCGCGCCTCGACGTCGGCGAACTCCAGCCGCGAGTGGCACATGATCTCGATGATCACCTCGCGGCGCAGCCGGTCGTCGGCGCTGAGCTCGAAGCCGCGGAAGACCGCCAGCCGGCCGTCGGCGATGCGCTGCTCGTAATCCTCGGGCTCGCGGAGGTTTTGGCTGTAGGTGTCGCCGACCTTGCCGATGGAGGTGGAGCCGAGGGCGATGAGGTCGCACTCGGCCCGAGTCGAGTAGCCCTGGAAGTTGCGGTGCAGCGTGCCCTGCTGCTGGGCGACGGCGAGCTCGTCGTCGGGCAGGGCGAAGTGGTCGAGGCCGATGAAGACGTAGCCGGCGTCGGTGAGCTTCTCGATGGCCCGCCCGAAGATCGAGAGCTTCTCCTCCGGCCCGGGCAGGTCCGCCTCGCGGATCTGGCGCTGGATCTTGAACAGGTGCGGCAGGTGGGCGTAGTTGTAGATGGCGAGGCGCTCGGGCCGGATCTCGATGATCTCGTCGAGGGTCCGGTCGAAGGACTCGACCGTCTGCTTGGGCAGGCCGTAGATGAGGTCGACGTTGGTCGAGCGGAAGCCCTGGCGCCGCCCCTCCTCGATGATCGAGGTGCACAGCTCGCGGCTCTGGACCCGGTGGATCGCCTGCTGGACCTCCGGATTGAAGTCCTGGATCCCTACGCTCATGCGGTTGAAGCCGAGCTCGGCGAGGTAGGGGACCGTCTCCGGCTGGATGCTGCGCGGGTCGAGCTCGATGGAGAACTCGCGCTGATCGGTCTCGTCGAGCACGAAGTGCTCGCGGAGCTTGGCGAGCAGGCGGGCGAGGTCCTCGTTGCGCAGGTAGTTGGGCGTGCCGCCGCCGAGGTGGAGCTGCTCGACGCGCCGGCTGTCGTCGAAGAGCTCGGACTGGAGCTCGATCTCCTTGAAGACGTTCTCGAGGTACGCCTCGGCCCGCGTGTAGTTCGCGGTGACGATCTTGTTGCAGGCGCAGTAGAGGCAGACGTTCTGGCAGAAGGGCACGTGCACGTACACGGACAGCGGGCTCGGCTGCTCGTGCCGGTTGCTGGCCCGTGCGGCGGCGGCGTACTCCGCCTCGCCGAACCCCTCGTGGAACTGGGGCGCCGTCGGGTAGGAGGTGTACCGCGGGCCGCTGACGTTGTAGCGGCGCAGAAGATCCCGGTCGAATTGTAGACGTTGTTCCATAGCGTGCCCCTTCCGCCTTCTCGATCGTCGTGGGATCGCGGCGTCCGGGGGATCCGGCGCCGCTACTCCCCTAGCCGCTATACCGGCTCAGCGCTAGTGTGGCATTGGTCCCGCCGAAACCGAAACTGTTCGACAGCACGGTGTCCAGGTCCGCCCCCTCCCGGGTCGCGGTGACGATGGGCAGGCCGGCGGCCTCGCTGTCGGGCTCCTCGAGGTTGATCGACGGGGCGATGAAGCCGTGCTCCATCATCAGCAGGGAGTAGACGACCTCCTGGACCCCCGTGGCCCCGAGCGAGTGGCCCGTCATGGACTTCGTCGAGGACAGCGGCGGTATCCGCTCCTCGCCGAAGACCTCGCGGATGGCGTTGAGCTCGGCGATATCGCCGGCCGGCGTGCTCGTGCCGTGGGTGTTGATGTAGTCGACGGGGGCCTCGACGCCCTCGAGGGCCTGGCGCATGCAGCGGGCGGCCCCCTCGCCGGCGGGGACGACCATGTCGTAGCCGTCCGAGGTGGCGCCGAAGCCGACGATCTCGGCGAGGATCGGCGCGCCGCGGGCGAGGGCGTGGTCGAGGGCCTCGACCGCCACCATGCCGCCGCCGCCGGCGATGATGAAGCCGTCGCGGTGGGCGTCGCAGGGCCGGGAGGCGCGCTCCGGCGTATCGTTGTACTTCGTCGACAGGGCGCCCATGCCGTCGAACAGCTGGGTCAGGCTCCAGTGCTCCTCCTCGCCGCCGCCGGCGAAGATCAGGTCCTGCTTGCCGAGCTGGATCTGCTCCATCGCCGCGCCGATGCAGTGGGCACTGGTGGCGCAGGCCGAGGTGATGGAGTAGCTCAGCCCCTTGATCGCGAAGGGCGTCGCCAGGCAGGCGGAGACCGTGCTGCCCATGGTGCGGGTCACCCCGTACGGCCCGATCTTGCGGACCCCGCGGCTGCGCAGGGTGTCCGTCGCGGCGACGATGTTCGCCGTCGAGGCGCCTCCGGAGCCGGCGATGAGGCCCACCCGCGGATCGGAGATCGACTCGTAGCTCAGGCCAGCGTCGGCGATGGCCTGGTCCATGGCGATATAGCTGTAGGCCGCCGCCTCGCCCATGAAGCGCAGGGCCTTGCGGGGCACATGGGCGTTCAGGTCGATCTCGCAGCTGCCGGCGAGCAGGCTGCGCAGCCCCATCTCCTCGTAGGCCGGCTGGTACTGGATCCCGGACCGGCCGGCCCGCAGGGAACTGACGACCTCGTCGCGGCTGTTGCCGATGCAAGAGACGATGCCGAGGCCTGTGATTACGACTCGACGCACGTTGGTCCTCCTCTCGATCTTAGGCGCGCGCCCGCTCAGGCGCTGCGCAGACCGCCACCGGGGTTCTGGAACAGGCCCACCTTCAGGTCGCTGGCCTCGTAGATGGTCTCGCCGTCGACGTCGACCGTGCCGTCGGCGATCCCCATCACCAAGCGCCGGTTGATGACCCGCTTGAGCTCGATATTGTAAGTAACAAGCTGGTTCTCTGGGAGGATTTGGCCGGAGAACTTGACCTCGCCGCAGCCGAGGGCCCGGCCCGCGCCGTGGCCGCCGATCCAGCCGAGGTAGAAGCCCACCATCTGCCAGAGGGCGTCGAGGCCCAGGCAGCCGGGCATCACCGGGTCGCCGGCGAAGTGGCAGCGGAAGAACCACAGCCCCGGGTCGACGTCGAGCTCGGCGATCACCTCGCCCTTGCCGTGCTGGCCGCCGTCGTCGTTGATCCGGGTGATGCGGTCGAACATGAGCATGTTCGGCGCCGGGAGCTGCGGGTTCCCCGGGCCGAAGAGGCGGCCGTGGCCGCTGAGCAGGAGCTCATCTCGGTTGTAGCTGTGCTGCTTTTCCATGCGACCTTCTGACGTATGTAGGGATCGGCTAGGCGCGAAGGGCCGTGCAGCCCTCAAACGGCCGCTATCTTACACCCTTACCGGGGGAGTGGCTACGCACGGGCGCGCGCCCGGGCGCAGGCGGGGCGGGCGCGCCGGACGGCCCCGGTCGCGGGGCGGACTGGGGCCGCCTGCGCCCGCCTCCAGGCGGGGCTACTGATTGCGGCGCTGGCGGATCATCGAGGAGATCTCGTCGCGCAGCTCCGGGTTCATGTCCATGGCGTTGGCGATCTCGGAGTACTCCGGGACGCTCAGGCCGTTGTCCTCGATGGCGGTCACCATCTTGTCGTTGGCCTCCTCCTGGAGCTTGCGGGCCTTCTCGCCGCTGTCGGTCTGCTCGATATCGGCGGTGTACTGCTCCTGGATCTCGATGATCTCGAGGTAGGCGTCCACGAAGCGCCTCTTCTGCTGGCTCGTGAACGTCGGCTGCTCCGGCTGCGGCTCCTCGACCCCCGACGGGCCGCCCTGCTGCTGCATGCCGGGCCCCTGCTGCGCCCCGCCGGAGCCCTGCTGGGCGCCGGCCGCCGTAGCGCCGAGCCCCAGGGCGAGAGCGGCGGCGAGCGCCGGGACCTTGATCCACCCGTTCGACATGTTCCGACTCCTCATCGAAAGAAGAAAGGTGACGATGCGCTCAAGACCAAGAGTGCAAGAGTGGGCTATAATTGACCGTTTCATCAAGCCAAGCGCTTGGCCCCGCAAGAGGAGAGCCCATGCAAGACGTGGCGACGGAGGCGGCGAAGCGGCGGACCTTCGCGATCATCTCCCACCCCGACGCCGGCAAGACGACCCTTACCGAAAAGCTACTCTACTACGGCGGCGCCATCCAGATGGCCGGCACGGTCAAGGGGCGCAAGTCGAAGGTCCACGCCACCTCCGACTGGATGGCCATGGAGCAGGAGCGGGGGATCTCCGTGACCTCGTCGGTGATGCAGTTCCCCTACAGCGGCCGGCTGCTCAACCTGCTCGACACCCCGGGCCACGGCGACTTCTCCGAGGATACCTACCGCACGCTGACCGCGGTGGACTCGGCGCTGATGGTCATCGACGTGGCCAAGGGCGTCGAGGAGCGCACCGTGCAGCTGATGAACGTCTGCCGCATGCGCGCCACCCCGATCACCACCTTCATCAACAAGCTCGACCGGGAGGGGCGCGAGCCCATGGAGCTGCTCGACGAGGTCGAGTCGGTGCTCCAGATCCGCTGCACGCCGGCCACGTGGCCGCTGGGCATGGGCGGCAGCTTCCGCGGCGTCTACCACTTCGGCCTTGACCGGGTCCGGCTGTTCGCCGACAGCGAGGTCATCGAGGGGATCGACAACCCGCGGCTCGACGAGCTCTTCCCCCACGAGGTCGACGAGTGGCGCGAGCAGATCGAGCTCGTCGGCGAGGCCTGCGAGCCGTTCGACCGCGAGGCGTACCTCGCCGGGGCGCTGACGCCGGTCTACTTCGGCTCGGCGGTCAACGACTTCGGCATCCGCGAGCTGCTCGACGACTTCGTCGAGCACGCCCCGCCGCCGCGCAGCCGCGACGCCGGGCGGGAGGTCAGCGCCGAGGAGGGGGCGTTCACCGGCTTCGTCTTCAAGATCCAAGCCAACATGGACCCCCAGCACCGCGACCGGCTCGCCTTCCTGCGCGTCTGCTCGGGGCGCTTCGAGCCGGGCATGAAGCTCCACCAGGTGCGCACCGGCAAGGCGGTGAAGATCCCGCGGGCGACGACCTTCCTCGCCAGCGACCGCTCCCATACGGAGACGGCGGCGCCGGGGGATATCATCGGCATCCACAACCGCGGGACGATCAGCATCGGCGACACCTTCAGCGAGGGGGAGGCGCTGCACTTCACCGGCATCCCCGATTTCGCCCCCGAGCTCTTCCGCCGCGTCGTCCTGCGCGACCCGATGCGGATGAAGGCCCTGCAGAAGGGGCTCGAGCAGCTCTGCGAGGAGGGCGCGACGCAGCTCTTCCGCCCCCTGCTCGGCAGCGACTGGATCGTCGGCGCCGTGGGTAGCCTGCAGTTCGACGTGACCGCCTACCGGCTGCGCCACGAGTACGGGGTGGAGTGCACCTTCGAGGGGGTGCAGGTCTACACCGCGCGCTGGGTGGGCTGCGACGACCCGAAGATGCTCGAGCGCTTCCGCGAGCGCAACGAGGCGGCGCTCGCCTACGACGGCACCGGCGCGCTCGCCTACCTGGCGCCCAACCGCGCCAACCTGGAGCTGGTCCAGGAGCGCTGGCCCGATATCGCGTTCACCGCCACGCGCGACCGGTAGGGCGGCGCGGCCCTAGGCGCTCAGCAGGCGCTCGAGGATCCGCGCCCCGGCCAGGTAGGTGCCGGCGGCCGAGCCGAGGGAGGCGAAGAGGAAGACGAGCAGGGTCCGGGCGACGCGGTTGTGCCACCACCCCCGCCAGCGGGTGATCTCGCGGCGCAGGCCGCGGAAGTCGCCGACCCGGGGGCGGCGGACGGTCAGCTCGATGGCCGCGGCGACGAAGCCGGCCCCGATGGTGGGGTTGAGCGAGGTCAGCGGCGCGGCGAGGAAGGCGCCGATGACTGTCGCCGGGTGGCCGTAGGCGAGGGCGGCGCCGAGGGCCGAGAGCCCGCCGTTGAGCACGACCCAGGTGCCGACCAGCGTCCAGCCGAGCTCCGGGCTGCGGCTGAAGCCGAGGGCGAAGCCGGTGAGCACCAGCGCCACCACGGCCCAGGCGAGGTAGCGGGGCCAGCGCGCCGGGGGCGGGCAGCGCTCCAGCTCGGCGAGCTCGGCCTGCGGCTCGGCCTCGCGCGAGCGCAGGAGCGCCTCGACCCCGGCGAGGTGGCCGGCGCCGAGGACGACCAGCACACGCCGGAAGCGCCCGGCGCAGCGCTCGCGCAGCCGGGCGGCCATGTACCGGTCGCGCTCGCTGATCAGCGGCTCGTAGAGCGCCCGGCTGCCCTGGGCGAGCTCGCGGAAGGTCGACTCGAGGATATCCCCCTGCTTGAGCCGCTCGATCTCCTCGCTGCTGATCCGCTGCGAGGTGGCCAGGCTCGCGAGGAGGCCGCCGACGAGCCCGAGGCGCTGCCACCAGGGGACGCTGCGGTAGAGCCGGCGCATCGTCGTGCCCACCTCGCGGTCGACGAGCACCAGCTCGAGGCCCTGCGCCTCGGCCTGCTCGGCGGCGGCTTTCATCTCCGCGCCGGGCTCGACGCCGAGCTGCTCGGCGAGGCGCTGCTGGTAGGCGCCGAGCGCCAGGCTCGCCACCACCTGCCCGCCGCGGCCGCTGCGCAGCAGCTCGAAGAGGTCCATCTGCTCCAGGTGCTCGGGCTCGGTCAGCGAGCGCAGCCGGCTCTCGCAGAGCTCGATGGCCACGGCGTCGTAGCCGCCGCTGGTGATCTCCGCGGTGACCTCCTCGGCGCTCGCCCGCGAGACGTGGGCGGTCCCCAGGAGGACGAACTCAGTGCCTTCCACGGCGACCTGGCGCCGGGGGCCAGCGGTGGCGCTCTCTGGCATGATGGGATCCTTTCTCCTACAGAGAGGGATTATGGCTCAGGCAGCCGCACACCCCCAAGGAGGCGCCTAGCCGTGGGCTGGCTGCGCGACTGGCGCCGCCGGCGCCGCCTCCGGCGCGGACGCCGCCCCGCGCCGGAGGCCTGGGCG
>NZ_NRSH01000065.1 GCF_016584055.1 Halorhodospira neutriphila | reverse complement strand
GCCCGCTGCTGATCGCCATCGAGGGTACGGAGCTGACGGCGGCCGCGCTCCGGGGCCCGGTCGTAGAGCCGGCCGATCGCCGCCGCCGCGCGGCGCGGCTCGCCGGCTGGCTGGCGGGCGCCGAGCTGCGCGCCTGCGGCGTCGACCTGGACCTCGCCCCGGTCCTCGACCTGCAGCGCGCCGCCGGGGGCGGGGCGATCGGCGACCGGGCCTGGCACGCCGAGCCGGAGCGGGCGGCGCTCCTCGCCGAGGCGTGGGTCGAGGGGGCGCGGCGGGCCGGCGTGGCGGCGGTCGCCAAGCACTTTCCCGGCCACGGCTCGGTCGCCGAGGACAGCCACGTCGCCCTGCCGCACGATAGCCGCCCCCTGGAGGCGATAATCCAGACGGATTTGTTACCCTTTCGCCGCCTCGTGGCCAGCGGGGTCCCGGCGCTGATGGCCGCCCACGTCGTCTACCCGCAGGCCGACGACCGGCCCGCCGGCTACTCGCGGTACTGGCTCGAGCGGGTCCTGCGCCGGGAGCTCGGCTTCCGCGGGGCCGTGCTCAGCGACGACCTGGGCATGGCCGCGGCGGGGGCCGCCGGCGGGATCGGCGAGCGGGTCGAGGCCTGCCTGGCGGCCGGCTGCGACGCCGCCCTGGTCTGCCGGCCGGGGCTCGTCGGGGAGGCGCTGGACGCCTCGGTGCCGGCGGGCGCCCCGGCCTCGGCACGGCGGCTGGCCCGGCTGCGCGGGGAGGCGGCCCCCGGCTGGGAGGAGCTGCGCGCCACGCGGGCGTGGCGCAGCGCCGCTGCCGAGCTCGCCGAGCTCGTGCCGTCGGGGTGAGACCCCCTATCCACTACTGAACAGGAGGATCGCGCATGTCGTGGGATGAGGCCCCCGAGCTCCAAGGGGCGGAGCAGCTCTACGACGCGGCGGCGGTCAGCGCCGCCCTCGACCGCATGGCCACGCAGATCACCGAGCGCTACGCGCAGACCCGGCCGCTGATCATCGGGGTGATGATCGGCGGCATGATCCCCGCCGGGCAGCTGCTGCCCCGCCTCGACTTCCCGCTCGAGGTGGACTACGTGCACGCCAGCCGCTACCGCAACCGCACCTCCGGCGGCGAGCTGGTCTGGCACGCGCTGCCCTCGACGCCCATCGAGGGGCGCGACCTGATCGTCGTCGACGACATCCTCGACGAGGGCTACACGCTGGCCGCCATCCTCGAGTCGTTCCGCAGCGCCGGGGCGCGCTCGGTGGCCAGCGCCGCGCTCGTCGACAAGCGCCACGACCGCAAGTGCCCGGAGGTCCACGGCGACTTCGTCGGCCTCGAGGTCGCGGACCGCTACGTCTTCGGCGCCGGCATGGACTACCGCGGCCTCGGGCGCAACGCGGCGGGGATCTACGCGATCGACATCTAGGGGCGCGCGGCCCGCGTGGCCGTCTCCCCCCCAACCCCCCATCCATCACGCAGAGGAAGGAGCGCGATGAGTCTAGGAATCATCGGCGGCACCGGCCTGACCTCCCTCGAGGGGCTCGAGATCACCCGCCGCGAGGTGGTGCGCACCCCCTTCGGCGAGCCCTCGGCGCCGCTCGTCCACGGCTGCTTCCGGGGCTACAACGTCACCTTCTTGGCGCGCCACGGCCACAACCACAGCATCCCGCCCCACCAGGTGAACTACCGGGCCAATATCTGGGCCCTGCGCCACGTCGGCGTCGAGCAGGTCGTGGCCGTGGCCGCGGTCGGCGGCATCGGCGAGGCGTACGCCCCGCGCCGGCTGGCCATCCCGGACCAGATCATCGACTACACCCACTCGCGGGAGTCGACCTTCTTCGACCAGGACGCCGCCGACGTCACCCACGTCGACTTCACCTACCCCTACGACGCCCGGCTGCGGCGCTGGCTGCTCGCCGCCGCGGCGGAGGCGGGGATCGAGGTCGTGGACGGCGGCACCTACGCCGCCACCCAGGGCCCGCGCCTGGAGACCGCCGCCGAGATCCAGCGCCTGCGGCGCGACGGCTGCGACCTGGTGGGCATGACCGGGATGCCCGAGGCGGTCCTCGCCCGGGAGGCCGAGCTCGCCTACGCCCACTGCGCCGTGGTGGCCAACTGGGGGGCGGGCCTCGCCGAGGGGCAGACGGTCTCCATGGACGATATCCGCGACAACCTCACCTACGGCATGGACCTGGTCCGCCAGCTCATCGCCTCCCTCGCGCCCAAGTTCGAGGGCTAGCCGCGCCCGCCCCCGCGGCGGTTGCCGCAGGGCCCGCGCCGGCGGCCCGCGATCCGGGGGGCTCAACCGCCCGCGTCGCGGGCCGCCGCCGGCGGGGCCTCGAGGGCGCGCACCGAGAGCAGCACCCCCAGGTAGGGGTGGTCGAGGTAGTGGAGCTCGCCGCTGCGCAGGCGCCGGCGCTGGCGCATGACGTGGCGCGGGGCGCGCAGCAGCGCCTCGAGATCGGCGTCCGGCTCGGCGTGGCGGCGCTGCAGGCGCAGGTCGACGGCGGCGTGCAGGTAGCGCTCGCGGAAGACGCGCACCAGGCCGTAGACCGGCGGGCGCAGGGCCGGCCCGGAGCTGGCCCCGGGCAGTGCCGCCTCCGCTGCCGAGGCCGGCCGCCAGTAGAGGGGCACGGGGACGGCCACGGAGCGGGCCTCGCTGAGGCCCGGCTGCAGCCAGCCGATGTGGTAGCGGGGCTGGTAGGCCCCCGAGCGCCGGAGGATCGCCCAGTGCTTGTCGAGCTGGCGCCGCGCCGCAGGCAGGCAGTGCAGGGGGGAGGCCGCCGCCTCGCTCCCCTGCGCCCCGGCGGGGCCGTCCCCGGCGGCCGCGCCGGCGGCCACCGGCCGCTCGGAGCCGGCCGCGGCGCACCCGGCGGGGATCTGCCAGAGCGGGTAGGACGGATCCCCGGCGCGCCCGGGCCAGCGCTCGGCGGCGCTGCCCTCGATCCCGGACTGCTCGAAGACGATCAGCTCCACGGCGTACCACTGCCGCGAGCGCTCCGCCTCCTGGTCCGCCTCGGTCTCGGCCCCGGCTGCTGCCGAGGCGCCCAGGGCGAGGGCCAGGGCGAGGGCGGCTCGGCGGGGGTGGTACAGGCGGTGGGTCGTCATCGTCTCACTCCAGGGTCTTGAGCAGCGCCTCGACGGCCTCGAAGCGGGCCTGCGCCTCGGCGAGGTCGCCGCTGAAGTGGAGGCGCTGCTGGCTGTCGAGCCGGTAGGTCTGCGGCGCCTGCTGGACGAGCTGGACCAGGCGGGCGGGATCGACGCTCGGCTGTGCGCCGAAGTGGACGATACCGCCGCCGGCGCCGGCCTCGAGCTTGCGGATCCCCAGCGCGGCGGCGCGCAGCTTCAGCGCGGCGACCCGGAAGAGGTTGCGGGCGGCCTCCGGGAGCAGCCCGAAGCGGTCGATCATCTCCACCTGCAGCTCCTCGAGCTCGGTGTCGCTGGCGGCGCTGCTGATGCGCTTGTACTGGACCAGCCGGGTGTGGACGTCGGGCAGGTAGTCCGCCGGCAGCAGCGCCGGCACGCGCAGGTCCACCTCCACGCCGGTGTCGAGCTCCGCCTCCGGCGCCGGCTCGCGGCCGGCCTTGAGGTCGCGCACCGCCCGCTCGAGGAGCTGGCTGTAGAGGGTGAAGCCCACCTCCTGGATCTGGCCGCTCTGCTCGTCGCCGAGCAGCTCGCCGGCGCCGCGGATCTCCAGGTCGTGGGAGGCGAGGGCGAAGCCGACCCCTAGGTCCTCGTGCTGCGAGATGGCCTCGAGGCGCTTGACCGCGTCCTTGGTCATGGAGGCCTGCGGCGGCGCCAGCAGGTAGGCGTAGGCGCGGTGGTGGGAGCGCCCGACGCGCCCGCGCAGCTGGTGGAGCTGGGCGAGGCCGAAGCGGTCGGCGCGGTCGATGACGATGGTGTTCGCCGTGGGGACGTCGATCCCCGACTCGATGATCGTCGTGCAGACGAGGATGTCGAAGCGCTGGTGGTAGAAGTCGAGCATCACCCGCTCGAGGTCGCGCTCGCGCATCTGCCCGTGGGCGATGGCGATGCGCGCCTCGGGGAGGAGCTCCTCGAGCTGGCCGGCGGTGCGCTCGATGGTCTTGACGTCGTTGTAGAGGAAGTAGACCTGGCCGCCGCGCTGCATCTCGCGCTGGCACGCCTCGCGGATCAGCCCGTCGCTCCACTCGTGGACGAAGGTCTTCACCGCCAGGCGCCGCTCCGGCGGGGTGGCGATGATCGACAGGTCGCGGATGCCGGCGAGGGACATGTTCAGCGTCCGCGGGATCGGCGTGGCGGTGAGGGTGAGCACGTCCACCTCGGCGCGCAGGCGCTTGAGCCGCTCCTTCTGCCGGACGCCGAAGCGCTGCTCCTCGTCGATGACCACCAGCCCCAGGTTGCGGAACTGCACCTCGCTGCCGAGCAGCTTGTGGGTGCCGATGACGATATCGGCCTGCCCCTCGGCGATGCGCTGCAGGGCCTGCTCGTTGCCCCGCTTGCCGCTGAAGCGCGACAGCGACTCGATGCGCACCGGCCAGTCGGCGAAGCGGTCGGCGAAGTTCTGGTAGTGCTGCTGCGCGAGCAGCGTGGTCGGCACCAGCATCGCCACCTGCCGGCCGGCCTGGACCCCGGCGAAGGCGGCGCGCATGGCCACCTCGGTCTTGCCGAAGCCGACGTCGCCGCAGACCACGCGGTCCATGGGCTGGCCCGAGCGCAGGTCGTCGAGCACCGCCTCGATGGCCGCCTGCTGATCCGGCGTCTCCTCGAAGGGGAAGGCGGCGGCGAAGGCCTCGTAGGCCTGCTCGTCGATCTCGCAGGCGTCCCCGGCCCGGGCCTGGCGCCGGGCGTAGAGGTCGAGCAGCTCGGCGGCGACGTCGCGGGCGCGCTTGGCGGCGCGCCGGCGGGCCTTCTCCCACTGGTCGCTGCCGAGCCGGTGCTGCGGGGCCTCGTCGGCGTCGGCGCCGGTGTAGCGCGAGATGCGGTCGAGCGCCGAGACGGGGACGTAGAGCTTGTCGCCGCCGGCGTACTCGAGGGTCAGGAACTCCGTGGCCACGCCCCCGACCTCGAGGCTCTGCAGGCCGACGTAGCGGCCGACGCCGTGGTCCTCGTGGACCACCGGGGCGCCCTCGTGCAGGTCGGAGAGGTCGCGGATGACCGCCGCCGGGTCGACGGCCGCGCTGGAGCGCCGGCGCCGGCTCTGCCGGGCGCGCTCGCCGTAGAGGGCGCTCTCCGGCACGAGGGCGGTATCGCCGAGGAGGGCCCCGTGCTCCAGGGGGGCCACCGTGATCGCCCGGTCGGCAGCGCTTTCGGTGAAGGCGCCCCAGCCCTCCAGGCCGGCGGCCTCGATGCCGCTGCGCGCCAGGCGCTCCTGGAGCCCCTGGCGCCGGCCGGCGCTCTCGGCGGTGAACAGCACCCGCCCGGGGTGCTCGGCGAGGAACGCCTCCAGGGCGGCGAGGGGGCGCTCGGCCTGGGGGTGGGCGCTGAGATCCGGCAGCGCCGCCACCGGCGCCTCGCTCCCGCGGCCGGGCTCGGCGTGGAGGGCGAGCTGGGGGCGCTGGTTGAGGCCGGCGCGCAGCTCGTCGGGGTCGAGGAAGACCCGGCGCGGCGGCAGCGGGGGGCGCTCCCGGTCGCCGGCGCGCTGCTCGTGGCGCTGCTCGATCTGGCGCCAGTGGGCCTCGGCCGCCTCGTCGATGCCCGCCGTGCGCACCGCCAGGGTCGAGGCCGGCAGGTAGTCGAAGAGCGTCGCCGTCTGCTCGAAGAACAGCGGCAGGTAGTACTCGATGCCCCCCGGCAGGCGCCCCTCGCTGACGGCGCGGTAGACGGCGCTGCGGCTGGGGTCGCCCTCGAACTCGGCGCGGAAGGCCTGCCGGAAGCGGGCGATGCCGTCGTCGTCGGTGGGCATCTCCTGGGCCGGGAGTAGCTCGATGGCCTCGACCTGGCTGGTGGTGCGCTGGGTCTCCGGGTCGAAGCGGCGCAGGCTCTCGACCTCGTCGTCGAAGAGGTCGATGCGGTACGGGGTATCGCCGCCCATGGGGAAGAGATCGAGCAGGGCGCCGCGCACGGCGAACTCGCCGTGCTCGCCGACCTCGGGGACGCAGCGGTAGCCGCCGGCCTCCAGGCGCCGGCGCATCTCCTCGAGGTCGAGGCGCTCGCCGACGCGCAGCAGCAGGGTGCGCCCCTCCAGCCACCCCCGCGGCGGCAAGCGCTGCATGAGCGTCGCCGCCGGGACGATGAGCACCCCGGCCTCGAGGCTCGGCAGCCGGTAGAGCGCGGCGAGGCGCTCGGAGACGATGTCCTGGTGCGGCGAGAAGACGTCGTAGGGGAGGGTCTCCCAGTCCGGGAAGCCGAGGACCTCGCCCTGGCCGTCGAGGAAGAAGGCCACGGCCTCCTGCAGGGCCGCGGCCTGCTGCGGGCTGCCGGCGACGGCCAGGACCGGCCCGCCGTGGCGCCGCGCCGCCTCGGCCAGCGCCAGCGGCTGCGCGGCGCCGGCCAGGGCGGACCAGTCGCGGCGCTCCCCGGCGCGCCGGGGCAGGGGGAGATCGCCGAGCTGCACGCCGCTCATCCGCGCCGCTGCCAGCCGAAGAGCCAGGCCTGCGGGTCGGGGATGGGCTCGCGGCGGCTAAGCTGGCTCATCCCGTAGACGCTGCGGATGAGCAGCCACAGGTAGACCGCCAGCATGAAGGCGACGCCGACCCCCGGGATGAAGAGGAGGTTGAGGACGACCGCCACGACGAAGGCGGCGACGAAGATCCAGAAGGTCCGGATCTGGAAGGTGTAGTGGCTCTCCACCCACGCCGCGCCCTTGCCCCGGGAGAGGTAGGCGACGATGGCGCCGGCGAGGCCGAGCAGGGCGATGAGCGGGCTGAGCAGGTAGAGGGCGTAGACGACCCAGGGGGCCTTGCCCGGCGCCTCGGGCGGCGGGGTGCTCTCCTGGGGCGCGGTCTCGTCTTGCATGGGGGACTCCATTGCCGGTTGCGTGGACTGACTCGAGCGCATATTACCAGCGGTGCCGGGCGACGCCAGGGGCCCGCTGCGCCGCATCGCGACGCCGCCCGGTGGAGGCGGTGGCGGGGCCCTGGGGGGGCGTCAGGGCTCGAGGTAGCGCCGGCCCAGCCCCTGGTAGGCGTCGATGCGCCGGTCCCGCAGGAAGGGCCACATGCGGCGGACGGCCTCGGTGCGCCGCCGGTCGACGGTGACGACCAGGGTCTCGGCCGCGTCGGCGCCGGCGCGGGCGAGGACCTCGCCCTGGGGGCCGCAGACGAAGCTGCCGCCCCAGAAGCGGGCCGCCGGCTCCTCGCCGGTGCGGTTGCAAGCGGCGAGGGGCAGGGCGTTGGCGATGGCGTGGCCGCGCTGGACGGTCTCCCACGCCTCGCGCTGGCGGGCCTGCTCGTCGGCCGGCTCGTCGGCGGCGTAGCCGATGGCGGTGGGGTAGAGCAGGAGCTCGGCGCCGGCGAGGGCCATCAGCCGCGCCGCCTCGGGGAACCACTGGTCCCAGCAGACGAGCACGCCGAGCCGGCCGACGGCCGTGTCGACGGGCGCGAAGCCGCCGTCGCCGGGGGTGAAGTAGAACTTCTCGTAGTAGCCCGGGTCGTCGGGGATGTGCATCTTGCGGTAGGTCCCCGCCAGGCGGCCGTCGGCGTCGAGGACGACGGCGGTGTTGTGGTAGAGGCCGGCGGCGCGGCGCTCGAAGACCGAGCCGACGACGACGCTGCCGTGGGCGGCGGCGGCTTCGCCGAGGCGCTCGGTCGTCGGCCCCGGCACCGGCTCGGCGGCGTCGAAGTGGCGGGGGTGCGCCTCGAAGCAGGGGTAGGGGCCCCGGTGGAGCTCCTGGAGCAGCACCAGCTCGGCGCCGCGGCCGGCCGCCTCGGCGATACCGTCGAGGGAGCGCTGGAGGTTGGCCTCGGGGTCCGGGCCGCAGGGGTGCTGGACCAGGCCCAGCCTCAGCTCGTCGCCCACGCTGCTCCTCCTTGCCCGGCGGGCGCCGGCAGCGGGCTGTCGATGGCCACGCCCTCCGGCAGGTGCAGGGTCGCGCAGTGCAGGCTCCCGCCCTGGCGGATCAGCGCCGCGGCGGGGACGCTGACCACCCGCAGGTCGGGGCGCGCCTGGGCCAGCCGGGCGGCGGCGACGGTGTCGTTGGGGTCGCCGTAGGCGGGCACCAGGATCCCGCCGTTGACGAAGACGAAGTTGGCGTAGCTCGCCGGCAGGCGCCGGCCGTGCCCGTCGTAGCGGGGGGCGGGCAGCGGGAGCTCGATGAGCCGGTACGCCTCGCCGCAGAGGGTCCGGGCGGCGCGCAGCTCCTCGGCCATGGCCTGCAGCGGCGCGTAGTGGGGATCCGCCGGGTCGTGGCAGGCGGTGTGGGCGATGGTCCCGCGGTCGACGAAGCGGGCGAGCATGTCGACGTGGGCGTCGGTGTCGTCGCCGGCGAGCCAGCCCGCCTCGAGCCAGAGGACCCGCTGCGCCCCGAGCCGGGCCTGGAGCTGCGACTCCACCTGCTCCTGGGTGACGGCGCCGTTGCGGTTGGCGTTGAGCAGGCAGGCGGCTGTGGTCAGCAGCGTCCCGGCGCCGTCGGTGTCGATGCTGCCGCCCTCGAGGACCCAGTCGATGCAGCGGAAGGAGCTGGCCCCGATGAGCCCCTCCTGGGTCAGCCGCCGGGTGATCTGGTCGTCGTGCTCGCTGGCGTAGCGCTCGCCCCAGCCGTTGAAGCGGAAGTCGAGCAGCTGCGCGCCGCCGGGGCGGATCACCGTCAGCGGCCCGTGATCGCGGGCCCAGACGTCGTTGGAGGCGGCCTCCGCGAGGATCAGCCGCTCGGCGGCGACCCCCGCCTCGAGCAGCCGGGCGCGGATGCGGGCGAGCTGCGGGCCGTCGGGGCAGACGACGAGCAGCGGCTCGAACTGCCCCGCGGCCGCCGCGAGGCGCTCGAAGCAGGCCTCCACCTCGGGCAGGTCGTGGCCCCAGTCGCCCTCGGCGTGGGGCCAGGTCACCATCAGCGCCGCATGGGGTTCCCACTCCGCGGGGAGCCGGGGGCGCTGGGACTCGGGATATACAGGCGCAGGCATAGTGCACCGACGATGCCTAACGGGTCGGGGGCACTATACGCGAATTGTGCGCTGCAATCATCCGGTAAGATTCAGGCATCCACCGCCGCCGCGGCGATGTGCGGCTTGATGTCGAGGATCGGCGTGCCGTCGGCCATGTCGATGCGCGCCACCTCGAGGGCGGCCTCGCCGACCTCGAGCACCCGGAGCACGGACAGCCCGATGGGGTTGGGTCGGCGCGGCGAGCAGGTGGCGAAGACCCCGCGCTCGTGGTCGCTGTGCGGCGGCCTCTGGATGAGCCGCTCCGGGGAGAAGGGCTCGCTGCGGTGGAAGGCGAAGAGCGCCACGATCTCCTGGCCGGCCTCGATCCCCTGGAGCCCCGCCGCGTACTGCGCCTCCAGCTCGATCCGGCCGCGCCTCTCGGAGACGCTCCAGTGCCGCGGCAGCTCGGTCTCCTCGGTGCGCAGGTAGCCGATGGGCGATAGCGAGATCTGCAAAGGGGGTCTCCTTATCAGTCCGTGGGATTGACGCTTCGCGCCCCACTCTAACCCCTCCGGCGGCCCGGCCGCAGCCGCCGCTGGCGCGCCGCGGCGCAGAACCAGTAGACTGCACGCCCTGATCGCCGGAGGGAAAGGCGTGGAGTTCGAGGCACCCCTGCGGGAGGTCCGCCTCCTGCGCCGCTACCGCCGCTTCCTGGCGGACGTCGAGGATGAGCACGGCCGGCAGTGGACCGTCCACTGCCCGAACACCGGCTCCATGCTCGGCTGCGCCGAGCCGGGCTCGCGGATCTGGCTCAGCCGCAGCGACCGGCCCGGCCGCAAGTACGCCGATACCTGGGAGCTGGTGGAGGCCGCCGATGGGGTCCTGGTAGGGGTGCACACCGGCCGCGCCAACGCCCTGGTCGCCGAGGCCATCGACGCCGGCTGCCTGCCGGGGCTCGACGGCTACCGGCGCCGGCGGCGCGAGGCCGCCGTGCCGGGCGCGCCGATGCGCGCCGACTGGCTCCTCGAAGGGCACGAGCGCGGCGAGCCGCCGTGCTTCCTGGAGGTCAAGAACGTCACGGCGGCGGTGGCCGCGGACGGCGTGGCCCTCTTCCCCGACGCGGTCACGGAGCGCGGCCGGCGCCACCTGGCGGTGCTCGCCGAGCGGGCCGCCGCCGGCGGCCGGGCGGCGCTGGTCTTCTGCGTCCAGCGCACTGATGTCACCGAGGTCCGGCCGGCGGCGTCCATCGACCCGCGCTACGCCGAGGCCCTCCGCGCGGCGGCCGAGGCCGGGGTGGCGATCCGCGCGGTTCGACTGCGCCCGTCCCCGGCGGGTATCTTCCCCGACCGTCCGCTGCCGGTGCGCTGCGCCGGCGACGGGTCCGCCTGAGGGAGCCGACTTGCAGTGAGGAGCCCAGCCCTTGTTCCGTCCCGTTGAGCTGTTCGTGGGCCTGCGCTATACGCGCGCCCGGCGCCGCGGCCCCTTCATCTCCTTCATCTCGATGACCTCCATGGTGGGCATCGCCCTCGGCGTGGCGGCGCTGATCACTGTCCTGTCGGTCATGAACGGCTTCGAGCAGGAGCTGCGCGAGCGCATCCTGGGCATGGTCTCCCACGCCGAGATCCACGGCCCCGGCGAGGCGCTGCCGGACTGGCAGGGCGCCCTCGAGCGCGCCGAGCGCCACCCGCGGGTGGCCGGCGCCGCGCCCTTCATCGACTCCGAGGTCATGGTGACCCGCGGCGGGCAGGTCAGCGGCACCCTGGTCCGCGGCGTCCACCCCGAGCACGAGCGCGAGGTCTCCGAGGTCCTCGACCACATCGTCGCCGGCGACGCCCGGCTCGCCGCCGGCGAGTACAACCTGATCCTCGGCTCCGCCCTGGCGCGCAGCCTCGGCGCCCGCGTGGGCGACCGGGTCGTGGTGGTCACGCCCCAGGCGCGGGTCTCCGTGGCCGGGATCACGCCCCGCCTGCGCCGCTTCACGGTCACGGGGATCTTCGAGGTCGGCATGCACGAGTACGACCGCGCCCTCGCCGTCGCCCACCTCGAGGACATGGCCCGGCTCTCGGGGCTCGGCGACGCGGTCAGCGGGATCCGGCTGCGCTTCGACGACCTCTTCGCCGCCCCCCGGCTCGCCCGCCAGGTCGCCGACGAGCTGCCCGGCTACTACCGCGTCACCGACTGGACCCAGCAGCACGCCAACTTCTTCCGCGCCGTGCAGACGGAGAAGACCGTGATGTTCGTCATCCTGGCGCTGATCGTCGCCGTGGCCGCCTTCAACATCGTCTCGACCCTGGTGATGGTGGTGCGCGACAAGCAGGCGGATATCGCCATCCTGCGCACCCTGGGCCTGCCGCCGCGCAGCATCATGGCGGTGTTCATCATCCAGGGGGCGCTCATCGGCGCCGTCGGCACGGCGCTGGGGGCAGCCGGCGGGGTGGCGCTGGCGCTCAACGTCGAGACCGTGGTCCCCGCCCTGGAGCAGCTGCTCAACGTCGAGTTCCTGCCGGCGGACGTCTACTACATCAGCGACCTGCCCGCCGAGCTGCGCGGCCTGGACGTCGTGCGGGTCACGGGCCTCGCCCTGGCCCTGTCCCTGGTGGCGACGCTCTACCCGGCCTGGCGGGGGGCGCGGACGGAGCCGGCGGAGGCGCTGCGCTATGAGTGAGCAACCCCCCGTGATCGCCTGCCGCGGCGTCGCCAAGCGCTTCCGCGAGGGGCCCCAGCAGCTCGAGATCCTCTCCGGCGTGGCGCTGCGCGTCGCCGCCGGCGAGCAGGTCGCCGTCGTCGGCCCCTCCGGCTCCGGCAAGAGCACGCTGCTCCACATCCTCGGCGGGCTCGACACCCCGAGCGCCGGCGAGGTCCGGGTGGCCGGCGAGCCCATCTACGCCCTCGGCCAGGGGGCGCGCGGGCGCCTGCGCAACCGCGCCCTGGGCTTCATCTACCAGTTCCACCACCTGCTCCCGGAGTTCACCGCCCTGGAGAACGTCGCCATGCCGCTGCTCATCCGCCGGCGCCCCCGGCGGGCCGCGCGGGCGGCGGCGCGGCAGACCCTCGAGCGCATCGGCCTCGGCGAGCGCCTCGAGCACCGCCCCGCCGAGCTCTCCGGCGGCGAGCGCCAGCGCGTGGCCATCGCCCGCGCCGCGGTGACCGAGCCGGCGTGCATCCTCGCCGACGAGCCCACGGGCAACCTCGACCGGCAGACGGCCGTGCGGGTCTTCGAGCTCCTCCAGGAGCTCAACCGGGAGCTCGGCACGGCGCTCATCTTCGTCACCCACGACCGGGAGCTGGCCGGGCGCACCGAGCGGGTGCTGGAGATCGCCGAGGGGCAGCTGCGCCCGGCGGCCGGATAGCTCGCGGGGCGGCGGCCCACCTCGGGGGCGGCGAGGGCCGGCGGGCGTCTAGCGAGCGCGCCCCTTCGGGGTCCCCTGCGCTTCTCGCCCGAGCGGGGCCGCGCGCTAAACTCGCTTCGCTCGGACAACGCGCGCTCGCCGAGCGGCTGGCGCCGCTCGGCGTCCCCGCT
>NZ_NRSH01000064.1 GCF_016584055.1 Halorhodospira neutriphila | reverse complement strand
GCCAGGTACAGCCCCGGCACCCGCGTCGCCGCCGCCGGCCTCTGGAACGAGGCCCGCCAGCCGTGGGAGGCCATCCCGTAGAGGGCGCCCCCGGTGGCCGGGAAGAGGCGCTCGAAGGCCGCCGGTGTCGTCACGGCGGGCTCGTCCGCGGTCGGCCTCAGGCGCAGTCCGCAGCGCTCGAGGAGCGCGAGGGTCCGTTGCTGGCATTGCTGGATCTCCGTGTCGCTGAGCGGGTCGCGATCGCCGCGGGCCGGGGCGTTGATCAGGCAGAGCAGCCGCTCCGGGCCCGCGGCGGGCTGGTCGTCGTGGCGGTCCTGGGCGCAGATGTAGACGGTAGGCTCCCGGGGCGGTCGGCCGTGGCGGAAGACGTCGTCGAACTCGGCGGCGTAGTCGCTGCTGAAGAAGACGCTATGGTGGTGGAGCGGGAAGCCCTCCGTCTCGGCCACCCAGTTCCAGGTGATCGCCGACTGCGAGCGCTGCCGGGGCGGCTGGCCGGGCACGGCGCCGCGCAGCTGCGCGCCGAGGCGCCCCTCGGCGACGGCGGCGGCGTCGGCGTTGGCGATGACCTGCTCGGCGGGCAGGTGCTCGCCGCCGTCGAGCTCGACGCCGCTGACCGCGCCGCCGGCGGTGGTCACCGCGCGCGCCTCGGTGGCGTAGCGGATCCGGGCCCCGCAGCGCTCGGCGAGCCCGGCGAGGGCCTGGGCGAGCTGGTGCATGCCGCCGTCGAGCTGCCAGACCCCGAGCCCCTCGACGTGGGCGATGAGCATCAGGGTCGCCGGCGCCTGGAAGGGCGAGGAGCCGCAGTAGGTGGCGTAGCGGCCGTAGAGCTGGCGCAGGCGGGGGTCCTTGAAGTAGCGCCCGAGCGCCCGCCACAGGGGCGTGAAGGGGCGGATCCGGCGCAGGGCGTTGAGGTTGCGCACCCCGACCCGCCGGGTCAGGCCGAGGGCGCTCGGGCGCTGGGCGTGCATGAAGGTCCGGTCGAGGGTGCGGTGAATATCCGCAGCCCGGGCGCAGAAGGCGCGGAAGCGCTGCGCCTCGGCCCCGCCGGCGAAGGCGGCGATGGCCTCCGCCGAGCGCTCGGGGTCGGCGAAGAGGTCGAGCTCCCCGCCCTCGGCCCAGGCGTGGCGGGCGAGGCGCTCCACCGGCTGAAGCCGGAGGTGGTCCTCCAGGCGGGCGCCGGCGTCCTCGAAGAGGCCGGCGAAGACGTCGCGCATCGTGAAGACCGTGGGGCCGGCGTCGAGGAGGGCGCTGCCGACGCGGACCTGGCGGAGCTTGCCGCCGGGCGCGGAGGCCCGCTCGACGACGGTGACGTCTACGCCCGCGCTGGCGAGATCGATGGCGGCGGCGAGTCCGCCCACGCCGGCCCCGATGATCACGGCGCGGGGCTCCCCGGTGGCCTGGATTCGCAGCGGCGTTGACATCGGTAGGGTCCCTGTCTAGCGTACAAAACGGTCCATTTCCGGCAATCCACCAAAGCGTACACGCCGCCAGCGGGAGGGGGCTACATGGAACCGAGCAGCCGCATCGAAAGCGCCCTGGAGGCCGCCGTCGCCCGGGCGAGCGCCGAGCCCGCCCCCCCGCAGCTGGCCCAGGCGATCCGCCACGCCGTCTTCGCCGGGGGCGCCCGGGTGCGGCCGCGGCTGTGCCTGACGGTGGCCGCCGCCTGCGGCGACGACGCCCCGGAGCTCGCCGACGCGGCGGCCGTGGCCATCGAGCTCATGCACTGCGCCTCGCTGGTCCACGACGACCTGCCGTGCTTCGACGACGCCGCGACCCGGCGCGGCCAGCCGTCGGTCCACGCCGCCTACGGCGAGCGCCTCGCCGTGCTCGCCGGCGACGCCCTCATCGTCCACGCCCTCGAGACCCTCGCCCTGCAGGTGCCGCAGGCCCCGCAGCGGGCGGCGCAGCTGCTGACCACGGTCTCCGGGGCCACGGGGGTGCCGCGCGGGATCACCGCCGGGCAGGCGTGGGAGTCGGAGCCCGAGGTCCCGGTGGCCGAGTACCACCAGGCCAAGACCGGCTCCCTGTTCGCCGCCGCCACGGTGGCCGGCGCCGTGGCCGCGGGCGCCGAGGCGCAGGCGGCGCAGTGGCGCAGCGTCGGCGAGTACCTCGGCGAGGCCTACCAGGTCGCCGACGACCTGCGCGACGCCCTCAGCGCCGAGGAGGAGCTCGGCAAGCCCGCCGGGCAGGACAGCGCCCACGGCCTGCCGAGCGCCGTCGCCGATCTCGGCGTCAAGGGCGCCAAGGAGCGCCTCGACCGGCTCGTCGAGGAGGCGGTGGGCGCGGTGCCGGAGTGCGCCGGCGCCGAGCAGCTGCGCGCCGGCATCCTCAAGGAGATGGAGCGCGTGCTGCCCAAGACCCTCGGCTGCAATGCGGCCTGACCGGGCCGCCGGGATCGGGCAGGGACGCTAGGGGCCGGCCATGCTCAGCGGTGCTTGGCGCGACCGCCTCCACGCCTGGCGCAACCGCCTCCTCGCCGATCCGCGCTTCCAGCGCGCCGCCGCGCGCCTGCCGCTGACCCGCCCGATCGCCCGGCGCCGGTCCCGGGAGCTCTTCGACCTGTGCGCCGGGTTCATCTACTCCCAGGTGGTGCTCGCCAGCGTCCGCCTCGGGGTGCTCGACGCCCTGGCCGAGGGGCCGCGGCGGCCGGCGGCGCTGGCCGCCGAGCTCGGCCTGCCCGAGGCGAGCGCCGAGCGGCTGCTCGCCGCGGCGGCGGCGCTGCGGCTGCTCGAGCGCCGCAGCGGCGGGCGCTACGGGCTCGGCGACCTCGGCGCGGTGCTGGCGAGCTCGCCGGGGATCCGGGCCATGGTCGAGCACCACGCCGTCCTCTACGACGATCTCCAGGACCCGGTCGCCCTGCTGCGCAGCGAGCGCGGCGGCACGGCGCTGGGGGCGTACTGGGGCTACGCCGGCGCCGAGGCCCCCGAGGCCCTCTCCGCCGAGCAGGTCGGGCCCTACAGCGAGCTGATGGCGGCCTCGCAGCCGATGGTCGCCGCCGAGGTCCTCGACGCCTACTCCCTGCGCCGCCACCGCCGGCTGATGGACGTCGGCGGCGGCGAGGGGGCCTTCCTGCTCGCCGCCGCCGAGCGCTGGCCCCACCTCGCCGGGTGCGTCGTCGACCTGCCGGCGGTGGCCGAGCGGGCGCAGGCGCGCTTCGCCGAGCAGGGCGTGGCGGATCGGCTCACCGCCGTCGGGGCCGACTTCTTCCGCGAGGCGCTGCCGGGCGACGCTGACCTGGTCACCCTGGTGCGCATCCTCCACGACCACGACGACGAGCAGGCCCTGGCGCTGCTGCGCAACCTCCACCGCAGCCTGCGCCCGGGGACGACCCTGCTCGTCGCCGAGCCCATGGCGAGCACGCCGGGCGCGGAGCGCGTCGGCGACGCCTACTTCGGGATCTACCTCTTCGCCATGGGGCGGGGCCGGCCGCGCACGGCCGAGGAGAACCAGGCCCTGCTGCGGGCGGCCGGCTTCGCCGAGCCGCGCCTGCTGCGCGGCTGCAACCCCTTGCAAGCCCGCGTCATTGCGGCAAAAAGCCGCGATCAATCACCGTGATTGAGCTCGCTTGACACACACGGGAGTCAAGTTAGGCTGACACTCATGTCCGAGCCAAGCGCATCCGGTGGCCGAGGGCCCGCGGGGGGGGATGGCGCCTCCCGCGCCGCTCGGGCCGTGGTCTTCGAGGAGCCCGAGCGCCTCAGCCTCCAGCGCGTGCCGCTGGCCGAGCCCACCGCCGAGGACGTCGTCGTCGACGTCGAGCACAGCGGCATCAGCACCGGGACCGAGCGGCTGCTCTGGAAGGGGGCCATGCCGTACTTCCCCGGCCTCGGCTACCCCCTGGTCCCGGGCTACGAGTCCGTCGGGCGGGTGGTCGAGGCCGGCCCGGAGTCGGGCCGGCGGGCCGGGGAGCTGGTCTTCGTGCCGGGGGCGCGCTGCTACACCGGCGAGCTCCGAGGGCTCTTCGGCGGGGCCGCCTCGCGCCTGGTCGCCTCCGGCTCCCGGGTCGTCCCGCTCCCCGAGGCCCTCGGCGAGCACGGCGTGCTCATGGCCCTGGCCGCCACGGCCTGGCACGCGGTGGCCGAGGCGCCGCCGGAGCTGATCGTCGGCCACGGCGTGCTCGGGCGGCTGATGGCGCGCATCGGCGTGCTGCTCGGCACGCCGCCGACGGTCTGGGAGCGCGACGAGCGCCGCCGCGACGGGGCACTCGGCTACCCGGTGGTCGACCCCGAGGCCGACGAGCGCCGCGACTACGCCCGCATCTGCGATGTCAGCGGCGACGCCGGCCTGCTCGATACCCTCATCGGCCGCCTCGCCCACGGCGGCGAGATCGTCCTCGCCGGCTTCTACAGCGAGCGCCTCGGCTTCGACTTCCCCGGCGCCTTCATGCGCGAGGCGCGGCTGCGGGTCGCCGCGGAGTGGCGCCGCGCGGACCTGGAGGGCGCCCTCGAGCGGATCGCGGCCGGCGAGCTGACGCTCGACGGGCTGATCACCCACCGCCACGGCGCCGACGACGCCGCGGCGGCCTACCGGACCGCCTTCAGCGATCCGGCGTGCCTGAAGATGGTCCTCGACTGGAGGGACGGCTCATGAGCGCCGAGCAGGCCGAGAAAGAGACCCAGGTCATTGCCATCTACGGCAAGGGCGGGATCGGTAAGAGCTTCACCCTGGCGAACCTCTCCTACATGATGGCGCAGCAGGGGCAGAAGGTCCTGCTCATCGGCTGCGACCCCAAGAGCGACACCACCTCGCTGCTCTTCGGCGGTCGGGCCTGCCCGACCATCATCGACACCTCCTCGCGCAAGAAGGCCGCCGGCGAGCAGGTCCAGATCAGCGACGTCTGCTTCAAGCGCGACGGCGTCTTCGCCATGGAGCTCGGCGGCCCCGAGGTCGGCCGCGGCTGCGGTGGGCGCGGGATCATCCACGGCTTCGAGATCCTCGAGGGCCTCGGCTTCCACGACTGGGACTTTGACTACGTCCTGCTCGACTTCCTCGGCGACGTGGTCTGCGGCGGCTTCGGCCTGCCCATTGCCCGGGACCTGTGCCAGAAGGTCATCCTGGTGGGGGCCAACGACCTGCAGTCGCTCTACGTCGCCAACAACGTCTGCTCCGCCGTCGACTACTTCCGCCGGCTCGGCGGCCACGTCGGCGTCGCCGGGCTGGTGGTCAACAAGGACGACGACACCGGCGAGGCGCAGGCCTTCGCCGAGTCCGCCGGCATCCCGGTGCTCGCCTCCATCCCCGCCGACGAGGAGCTGCGGCGCAAGAGCGCCAACTACGAGATCGTCGGCTACCCCGACGGCGCCTGGGCGCCGGTCTTCGAGACCCTCGCCCGCGGCGTCGCCGCTGCGCCGCCGACCATGCCGAGCCCCCTGCCCCACGAGGACCTCCTCGGGCTGTTCAAGAGCGAGGCCGCCGGGCGCGAGGTCGAGATGGTCCCGGCCTCCCCCGAGGACATGTGCGCCGAGCCGAAGGCCGAGCGGCCCTCGCTCGAGATCGTCTACGACGACGACGCCTAGGCCGGGCCGGGGGAGCGAGCGATGAGCGAGCCAGCAGGGCCCCACGACCAGCCGCAGACCATGTGCCCGGCCTTCGGGGCGCTGCGCGTGGGCCTGCGCATGCGCCGCACGGCGGCGGTGCTCGCCGGCTCGGCGTGCTGCGTCTACGGCCTGACCTTCACCGCCCACTTCTACGGGGCGCGGCGCAGCGTCGGCTACGTCCCCTTCGACTCCGAGTCGCTGGTCACCGGCGGGCTCTTCGAGGACCTCCACCAGGCGGTCCACGACCTGGCGGACCCGCAGCACTACGACGCCATCGTCGTCGTCAACCTCTGCGTGCCCACCGCCTCCGGGGTGCCGCTGCGCCTGCTGCCGGAGTCGATCAACGGCGTGCGCATCGTGGCGCTGGAGGTCCCCGGCTTCGGGGTCGGCACCCACGCCGAGGCCAAGGACCTGCTCGCCGGCGCCATGCTGCGCTACGCCCGCCGCGAGGCGGAGAGCGGGCCGGTGCGCGCCCCGCGCAGCGGCCGCGCGCAGGCGCCCACCGTGGCGCTGCTCGGCGAGATGTTCCCCGGCGACCCGGTGACCATCGGCCGGATGCTCGAGCCCATGGGCCTGGCCGCCGGGCAGGTGGTGCCGACCCGCGAGTGGCGCGAGCTCTACGCCGCCCTCGACTGCCGGGCGGCCGCCGCCATCCACCCCTTCTACACCGCCTCGCTGGCCGAGTTCGAGGCCGCCGGGCGGGCGCGGATCGCCTCGGCGCCGGTGGGCTACGACGGCACCGGCGCCTGGCTCGAGGCCGTCGGCGAGGCGTGCGGCGTCGAGCCGCAAGCCGTCGAGGCGGCCAAGGCGGCGGCCCTGCCGGCGGTGCAGGAGGCCGTCGAGGCCGCCCCCATCCGCGGCACGATCACCGTCTCCGGCTACGAGGGCTCGGAGCTGCTCGTCGCCCGGCTGCTCGTCGAGTGCGGGGCGGATGTACGCTACGTCGGCACGGCGCTGCCGCAGACGCCGTGGTCGGAGCCGGACCGCGCCTGGCTGGCGGCGCGCGGCATCCCCGTGCACTACCGCGCCACCAAGGAGGCGGATATCGCCGCCGTCGATGCGCACCGCCCGGACCTGGCCATCGGCACCACGCCGATCGTCCAGCACGCCAAGGAGCTGGCGATCCCGGGGCTGTACTTCACCAACCTGATCTCGGCGCGCCCGCTGATGGGCGCCGGCGGGCCGGCGGCGCTGGCGCAGGTGATCAACGCCGCCGTCGGCAACAAGGCGCGCTTCGACGCCATGGACGCCTTCTTCGCCGGGGTGGGGCAGGGCAGCGCCGCCGGCATCTGGGAGCCCGAGGGGAACCTCCCGCCGTGCCTCGGCGCCGGCGGCCACGGCAGCGGAGGGAGCGGCGAATGATGATCCCGGATCTCGATCGGGCCGGCGGCTACTGGGGCGCCGTCTACGCCTTCACCGCCGTCAAGGGCCTGCAGGTGATCATCGACGGCCCCGTCGGCTGCGAGAACCTGCCGGTGACGGCGGTCCTCCACTACACCGACGCCCTGCCGCCGGACGAGCTGCCCGTGGTGGTCACGGGGCTCTCCGAGGAGGAGCTCAACCAGACCGGCACCGAGGGCGCCATGAAGCGCGCCTTCGAGACCCTCGACCCGCAGCAGCCGAGCGTGGCGGTGACCGGCTCCATCGCCGAGATGGTCGGCGGCGGGGTGACCCCCGAGGGCACCGGTATCCGCCACTTCCTGGCGCGGACCATCGACGAGGACCAGTGGCAGGCCGCGGACCGCGCCCTGCGCTGGCTCTGGGAGCAGTTCGGCGTGCGCCGCGGCGGGCGCATGCCCCGGCCGCGGCCCCGGGAGGCGGGGGAGCCGCCCCGCGTGAACATCATCGGCCCGGCCTACGGGATGTTCAACATGCCCTCGGACCTCGCCGAGATCCGCCGGCTCATCGAGGGCATCGGCGCCGAGGTCAACCTCGCCTTCCCGCTCGGCTGCCCCGTGGAGCAGATCCCGCGGCTCGTCGACGCCGACGTGAACGTCTGCCTGTACCGTGAGTACGGGCGCAGCCTCTGCGAGGCGCTGGGCCGCCCCTACCTCCAGGCGCCGGTGGGCCTGCACAGCACGACGCGCTTCCTGCGGGCCCTCGGCGAGCAGCTCGGCCTCGACCCGGAGCCCTTTATTGAAAAAGAGAAGCATTCCACATTAAAGCCGCTCTGGGATCTGTGGCGTTCGGTCACACAGGATTTCTTCGCCACCGCGAATTTCGGCATCGTTGCCAATGAAACCCACGCTCGGGGGATTCGCCGTTTCCTCGAGGAGGATCTGGGAATGCCGTGCAATTTCGCCTACGGGCGGCGCCCCGGCGAGAAGACCGACAACGATGCGATACGCCAGGCGGTGCGCGACAAGACGCCCCTTGTACTCTTCGGCAGCTACAACGAGCGCATGTACCTCGCCGAGATCGGGGGCCATGCGCAGTATATCCCCGCCTCCTTTCCTGGTGCGGTCATACGCCGCCACACGGGAACCCCGTTCATGGGTTACGGTGGAGCCAGTTACATCGTACAGGAGGTATGCAACGCGCTCTTCGACGCCCTGTTCCATATCTTGCCCTTAGGCACAGAGATGGACCGGGTCGAGGCGACCCCGAGCCAGCCGCAGCAGGGCCAAGCGGCAGCCGGCCAGGAGGCCGGCGCAGGGGAAGCCCAAGAGGCATTGGCGTGGGACGAGGAGGCTCGCGCAATGCTGGATCGCTGGGTGCAAGAGCAGCCCGTGCTGGTCCGGATCTCCGCCGCCAAGCGCCTCCGGGACGCGGCGGAGCAGAGGGCGAAGGCCGCCGGCGAGGCACGGGTCAGCGCAGAGCGGCTGAGGCGCTGCGCCGACGTCTTGCCCGGGAGCGATTCCGAGCGCTAAGTACCTCCGAGCGCAAGACAGTGCGCTGACCGTTTGGGTCTGGGCGCGGCCCTCGAGGGGCTGGCCCAAGAGGCCAAGACGGGGGACCGCTAAAGGAGGTGCTCCCATGAGTGAAACGATCAAGGCGCGACCCAACGCAGTGCGTGCGCGCCGCGATGAGGAGGCGCAATACCGGATGCTGATGGCCGTGAGCTTCGCGGTCTTCCTGGTCGGCGCCTTTATCGCGCGCCTGGCCCCGTCGCGCTGGCGTCAGGCGCTCCGGGGCGAGCAGCGCTCCATCCTCGAGGAGGCGCGCGCTGCGGCGCAGACATCGGTCCCGTTCGCCTTCATGAACTAGCGGGCGGGCCTACGGTTTCCAGCCGGGATAGCCGGCGGAAAGTCGCCACAATAAAAAGTGGTGAATCCCTAGCCGCGCGGGGGTTGCGCGGCGCAGGCTGAAATGCCGAAAGGAGGATAAAGCTATGGCTCAAGAGAAGCCGATGACCAACATCACCGACGAGGAAGCAAAAGAGTTCCACAGCATGTTCACCCAGGCCTTCGTGGTCTACGTCGGCGTCGCCGTCGTCGCCCACATCCTGGCGTGGGCTTGGCGTCCGTGGATCCCGGGCGACGAGGGGTACGGCGCTGCGCTGATCGACGGCGCTAACAGCGTGGCCGCGGTCGTCCAGCAAATCGCTCCGTTCGCTGCTTAAGGAGATAGAGTCATGTGGAGAATGTGGAAGATCCTCGATTTCCGCCGCACCGTGGTGGCCGCTCACATCGGCATGGCCGTCCTGGCCCTGCTGGTCCACTTCATCCTGCTCAGCACGGACCGGTTCGATTGGCTGGAGGGCAATCCTGCCGCGAGCGCTGCGGAGCAGTCCGCGGAGGTCGCTGCGCTTTCGCAGCATCGGCAGGTCTAAGCAGCACAACCCCCCGGCCTGCGGGTGGGTCGTTCCGGGTGCTAACACCCGGAACGACCCCCTCAATAGGGGTTTGGGGATCCATAGAGGCGCCGTGTTGCCCGTGATGTGAGGACCTAGCCATGGCGATGCTCGATTTCGAAAAAAAATACCGTGTCCGAGGAGGGACACTCCTCGGGGGAGACCTGTTTGACTTTTGGGTAGGGCCGTTCTACGTGGGACTCTTCGGAGTCGCCTCGCTCTTCTTCGCGGTCCTCGGCACCCTGCTGATCGTCTACGGGGCGGCCCAGGGCGATACCTGGACCCTCTGGCAGATCAACATCGCGCCGCCCGACCTGAGTCACGGTCTCGAGTTGGCCCCGCTGGAAGAGGGTGGCCTCTGGCAGCTCATCACCATCTGCGCGCTCGGGGCGTTCACTACCTGGGCGTTCCGGCAGGCGGAGATCTCGAAGAAGCTCGGCATGGGCTACCACGTTCCGTGGGCCTTTGCTGTGGCGATCTTCGCCTACGCCAGCCTGGTGGTGATCCGTCCCCTGCTGATGGGCGCCTGGGGGCATGGCTTCCCGTACGGGATCCTGAGCCACCTCGACTGGGTGTCCAACGTCGGCTACCAGTATCTGCACTTCCACTACAACCCGGCCCACATGCTGGCCATCACCTTCTTCTTCACGACCACCCTGGCGCTGTCGCTGCACGGTGGTCTGATCCTGTCGGTCACCAACCCGAAGAAGGGTGAGCCGGTCAAGACGGCCGAGCACGAGAACAGCTTCTTCCGCGACTTCATTGGTTATTCCATTGGCAGTCTCGGCATCCACCGGCTTGGCCTGTTCCTGGCGCTCAACGCTGCGTTCTGGAGCGCGGTCTGCATCATCGTCAGCGGCCCGTTCTGGACTCAGGGTTGGCCCGAGTGGTGGAACTGGTGGCTGGAGATCCCGATCTGGACTTACGGGGGGTAACCAAAAATGGCTGAATACCAGAATCTCTTTACCCGTGTTCAGGTCCGGGCGCCAGGTGAACCCGGTCTCGAGCTGCCGGCAGGAAGCTGGCCCCGTGTCGGCGCGGCGCGCTTCTCCTACTGGCTCGGGAAGATCGGCGATGCTCAGCTCGGGCCGGTCTACCTCGGCGCTACGGGGTTGATGTCGCTCATCTTCTTCTTCATCTCCTTCGAGATCATCGGCCTGAACCTCCTAGCGTCGGTGGACTATAACCCGCTCGAGTTCCTCCGCCAGTTCTTCTGGCTGGCCCTGGAGCCGCCGCCGGCCGAGTACGGCCTGAGCATCCCGCCGCTCAATGAGGGTGGCTGGCACCTGCTCGCCGGGTTCTTCCTGACCGCCTCGATCCTGCTGTGGTGGGTGCGGAGCTATCGCCGGGCCCGCGCGCTCGGCCTGGGGACCCACGTGGCCTGGGCCTTCGCCGCGGCGATCTGGCTCTACCTCGTCATCGGCTTCATCCGCCCGGTGCTGATGGGTAGCTGGGGCGAGGGTGTGCCGTTCGGCATCTTCCCGCACCTGGACTGGACCACGGCCTTCTCGCAGCGGTACGGGAACCTGTTCTATAACCCGTTCCACATGCTGTCGATCGCGTTCCTGTTCGGCTCGGCGCTGCTCTTCGCGATGCACGGTGCGACCATCCTGGCCGCCGGCCGCTACAACGCCGAGCGCGAGATCGAGCAGGTCACCGACCGCGGCACCGCGGGTGAGCGCTCGGCGCTCCTCTGGCGCTGGACCATGGGCTTCAACGCCACCATGGAGTCGATCCACCGGTGGGCCTACTGGTTCGCGATCCTGACGGTGATCACCGGCGGCATCGGCATCCTGCTGAGCGGGACCGTGGTCGAGAACTGGTACGAGTGGGGTGTCAAGCACGGCATCGCACCGGAGTACCCTGAGGTGTTCACGCCGGCAGTGGATCCGGGCGCAGAACAGGGGATGGAATAATGAACGGAAAGTACCTGACTCGATCCATACTCGCTGGGGGCGCGGTTGCGGCCGGCACGATCGTCGTGGTGGCTCCGCCCGACCTGAGCTATGGGCTCGTCGGCTGTGACCGCCCCCCGATCGACTCGGAGCAGACCGGGTACCGCGGCACGGGGATGGAGAACATCGACAACCCGCGTGCCGAGGAGGCCCAGGGGCTGAGCAACTCCCATCCCGAGACGGCTGACTTCGAGGTCTCGAGCGAGGGGCCCAAGGCCGGTGAGGTCTACCAGAACGTCGAGGTCCTCACCGACCTGAGCGTCCCCGAGTTCATCCGCCTCATGCAGCAGATGACGGAGTGGGTCGCCCCTGAGCAGGGCTGCACCTACTGCCACGACGGCCGGGACTTCGCCTCCGAGGACGTGTACACGTACAACGTCTCTCGGCAGATGCTGAAGATGACCCGGTACGCCAACGCGAACTGGGACGCTCACGTCGCGGATACCGGCGTCACTTGCTACACTTGCCACCGCGGCCAAGGCGTGCCGGAGGGGCAGTGGTTCAAGGACAAGGACGCCGGGGCCGAGGTGATGGCCGCCGGGCTGGGCAACCGCATGATGCAGAACATGCCCAGCGACAAGACGGCCTTGAGCTCCCTGCCGCGTGACTCGATGGAGCGGTTCCTGGTCGGTCACGAGGAGATTCAGGTCCAGGGTGAGACGGCGCTGCCGACGGATCACACCGCGTCGATCGTCGATACCGAGCACACCTACGGCCTGATGATGCACATGACCGACGCCATCGGCGGGACCTGCAGCGTCTGCCACAACACCGGCCGCCTCGGCGACTGGAGCGAGAGCCCGCAGCAGCGGGAGATCTCGTGGCACGGCATCCGCATGGTCCGGGATATGAATGTGAACCACATTCAGCCCCTGACCTCCACCCTGCCGGAGGCCCGCCTTGGCCCGACCGGCGACGCCGGTAAGGTCAACTGCACCACCTGCCACTACGGTGAGCAGCTGCCTCTCAACGGCGAGAAGGTGGCGAAGAAGTATCCCGGGTTGGTTGGTGAGAAGGATCCTGACTTCAACTACCTCCAGTTCGGCGATCTCGGCACCGAGGGGCTGCAAGGCGGTAGCAGTGATCAGGAGTAACGGGTGCTGAGCCCCTTCGGGGGCTCCTCCCCGCCTGGGGAGATCCCTTGCTTCTCCCTAAACGGCGCCTTCGGGCGCCGTTTTTTTTGGGCGCTGCCCCTCCTCGATCCACACCCACCCATACGCCCATGGCCCATGAGCGGAGTTCCGCAGCGCCTGCCATAACCTGCATCGCCGAGGTCTGTGCCGCCCGCCGCCCGCAGGCGAGCCCTCTCCGGGCGGGTGCGGAGCGCTGTAGCCTGCCTAGCCGCGGCTGATCGAGGTGGCCGAGGCGCTACAGGGGGGAGGGAGTACAGGGG
>NZ_NRSH01000063.1 GCF_016584055.1 Halorhodospira neutriphila | reverse complement strand
GGCGGGCTCTGGTCGCTGCCGGAGTGCCCCGAGGCGGGCGACCCGGCGGCGTGCGCCCGCGCGCTCGGCGTCGTCACCGACGCCGGCCGCGCCCTCGAGCCCCGCTACCACGCCTTCACCCACTTCGAGCTGCGGATGCTGCCGGTCCGCCTCCGGTACCTGGACGACGCCCCCGCGGCCCGGGAGGAGGGGCAGCCGCTGCGCTGGTACCGCCCCGGGAGCGAGCCGGCGCCGGCGCTGGCGGCCCCGATCCAGCGCCTCCTGGCGGAGGCCTCTCGAGACGAGGGCGGCTAGGGAGTGGAGCGGCGGCCTCTCGCCGCGTAGACTGGCGGCGTCATCGCAACGCACTCACGCAGAAGGGGAGAGCCCATGGCGAGGACCGTCTACTGCGTCAAGCTCCAGCAGGAGGCCGAGGGCCTCGAGCGCCCGCCCTACCCCGGCGAGCTGGGCCAGCGCATCTACGAGCACGTCAGCCGGCAGGCCTGGGAGATGTGGCTGCAGCAGCAGACCATGCTCATCAACGAGTACCGCCTGACGCCGGCCGAGCCCCAGGCCCGGAAGTTCCTCGAGGGCGAGATGGAGGCCTTCTTCTTCGGCTCGGGCTCCGAGCGCCCGCCGGAGTACCAGGCGCCGCAGGGGTGACGCTGAGGTTGACGGCGCAGCGCAAATCCGCTTGAATATCACTCTGTTGGCCGGGTAGCTCAGTAGGTAGAGCAGTCGATTGAAAATCGACGTGTCGGCGGTTCGATTCCGTCCCCGGCCACCAAACCACCTCTGAAGCGTTCCTGAAGCTTCCCCCCGATCCGCCCTGAGGCCCCGTCGCGCCGGGCTCTGCCGCTCCTGCTCTGTCCAGTGCCCTCCCGGTTGAGCGACCGGACGCCGGTATCATCCCCGGCAACGACCTGGTAGGATCCTTGCCCTTCACGACTGTCGGCCGGACCCGCGCCCGGGCTCCGGCGCCGAGACCCGCCGGGAGATCCTCCCTCGAGCTGCGAGGCACTACCCGTACCGCACCGGCACCGGCCGGTGCCGCGGCGCAGTCGTGTCGTCCACCGTGTCGGCCCGGGCACCGCCGGGCCGTCCTCTTCAGGCAGTCAGGGGAAGCGATGAACTGGGATCGAGCTCGACGGGAGTGGTTGGGGAACGTACGCGGCGACATCCTCGCCGGGACCATCGTGGCGCTGGCGCTGATCCCCGAGGCGATCGCCTTCTCGATCATCGCCGGCGTGGACCCGCAGGTGGGCCTCTACGCCTCCTTCTGCATCGCCGTGGTGATCGCCTTCACCGGCGGCCGGCCGGGGATGATCTCCGGGGCCACGGCGGCGATGGCGCTGCTGATGGTGACGCTGGTCAAGGAGCACGGGCTCGAGTACCTGCTCGCCGCCACGCTGCTCACCGGCGCGCTGCAGATCGCCGCCGGCTACCTGCGGGTGGGGCAGCTGATGCGCTTTATCTCCAACTCGGTGATGACCGGCTTCGTCAACGCCCTCGGGATCCTGATCTTCATGGCGCAGCTGCCGGAGCTCACCGGTGTGCCGTGGGCGGTCTACCCGATGGTCGCCGGCGGCCTGGCGCTGATCTACCTGTTCCCCTATGTGACCCGCTCGGTGCCCTCGCCGCTGGTCACCATCGTGGTGCTGACCGCGCTGGCCTGGCTGCTGGGGCTGGAGATCCCCACCGTCGGCGACATGGGTGAGCTGCCCGACACCCTGCCGGTGCTCCTGTGGCCGGATGTGCCGCTGACGCTGGAGACGCTGTGGATCATCCTCCCCTACGCCCTGGCGCTGACGGTGGTCGGCCTGCTCGAGTCGATGATGACCCAGGGCATCGTCGACAACCTGACCGATACCGAGACCGACCGCGACCGGGAGTGCAAGGGCCAGGGCATCGCCAACCTCGCCGCCGGCAGCCTCGGCGGCATGGCCGGCTGCGCGATGATCGGCCAGTCCATGATCAACGTGAAATCCGGCGGCCGCGGGCGCCTGTCCTCGCTGGTGGCCGGCGTGGTGCTGCTGGTCCTGGTGGTCTTCCTCACCCCGCTACTCGAGCTCATCCCCATGGCCGCGCTGGTGGCGGTGATGATCATGGTGGCCGTCGGCACCTTCAGCTGGAGCTCCATCCGTAACCTGCGCAGGCACCCGCTGAGCACCAACATCGTCATGGTCAGCACCGTGGCGGTCACCGTGCTCACCCACAACCTCGCCATCGGCGTACTGACCGGCGTGCTGCTGGCGGCGCTGTTCTTCGCCCACAAGGTCAGCCGCTTCATGTACGTGCGCTCCGACGTGGCGACGCTGCCCGACGACCAGACCCTGCACCGGCGCTACGAGGTCATCGGCCAGGTCTTCTTCGCCTCGGCCGAGCGCTTCCGGCACTCCTTCGATTTCGAGGAGGACCTAGATACGGTGACCATCGACCTGACCCGGGCCCACTTCTGGGACATCACGTCGGTGGCGGCCCTCGACCGCGTCGTTATAGGCTTCCGCCGCGAGGGTATCGAGGTCGAGATCGTCGGCATGAACGAGGCGACGGCGACCATCGTCGACCGCTACGCGGTCCACAACGAGCCGGACGCCGTCGAGCAGCTGATGGGCCACTGAGCCCGCAAGGAGCCCCAACCAATGAGTAAAGTCATCGCCAGTGTCGACGGATCCCGCTCCTCTCCGTCGGTGTGCGACCACGCCGTCTGGGCGGCGCGCCGCCTGGATGCGCCGCTGACCTTCCTGCACGCCATCCACAACCCCCACGGGGAGCGCGAGCGGGACCTGAGCGGCAGCCTGACCTTCGGCGCCCGCGACAGCCTGCTCAACGAGATGGTCGAGCTCGAGGAGAAGCGGGGCAAGCTGGCCCGGGAGCAGGGCAAGGCCGTGCTCGACGACGCCATGAGCCGCGCCGCCGAGCAGGGCTTCGAGAGTCCCGGCCGCCTGCTGCGCAACGGCGACATCACCGATGTGCTCGACAAGGCGCAGCAGGAGATGCGCCTGCTCGTGCTCGGCAAGCAGGGCGAGGACGGCGACGCCGTGGAGCAGCACATCGGCAGCCACCTGGAGAGCACCATCCGCCGGGTGCAGAGGCCGATCCTGGTGGCGCCGCTGGCGTTCCGCGAGCCGGAGCGCTTCATGATCGCCTACGACGGCAGCCCGGCCGCCGCCAAGGTGGTGGAGCGGGTCGCCGAGAGCCCCCTGCTGCAGGGGCTGGAGGCGCACCTGCTGCTGGTCGACGCCGAGACCGAGGTCAACCGCGAGCGCCTCGCCGCGCCGCGCGCGCAGCTGGAGGCGGCCGGCTTCACGGTCCACGCCGAGGTCCGCGCCGGGGGGATCGACGAGACGGTCTGCACCTACCGCAAGGAGAAGGACATCCACCTGATGGCGATGGGCGCCTACGGCCACTCCCGGCTGCGCCGCTTCTTCGTGGGGAGCACCACCACGCACATGATCATGCGCTCGAGCACCCCGCTGCTGATCCTGCGCTAGCGGCCCGCGCCGCTGCTCGCTCAGCCGGGCGCCCCCAGGAGTCCTGGCGATCCGACCGGTCACTCCACTAGTATAGGGACTGTACAACCTACCCAGTCCCCTCGAGCGCCGTGGACCGACCCAAGGAGGGCCGAGGCGCTCGAGCCAGCCGGAGCGGATCCGATATGCCCAAGCAGACCCTGGCAGCAGCCCTGGCCCTGAGCGCGGCCCTCACCCTCACCGCCTGCGGCGGCTCCGGCGAGGAGGCCGAGCAGCAGGGCAGCGGCGGCGGCGAGCCGGCGGGCTCGAGCGCCCCGCCGGAGGAGGGCGCCTCGGCCCCCGCCGAGGCGCAGCAGCCCAACGGCGCCGAGGGCGAGGCCGCGCAGGCGGGAGAGGAGGCGCAGGACGCCAGCGAGGCGTCCGCCGCCAGCGCCGGCACGGGCACCACCACCGAGCCGGCCCCCGCCGCGGCCGAGGAGGGCACCGACACGGAGGCGGGTAGCGCCGACGGCGCGGAGCCGGGCTCAGCCGAGGAGGCGGCGGCGCCGGGCGGCGCCGAGGCCGCCGCTGCTGAGCCCCACCCCGGCGAGGCCTTCTACAACGGCGGGACGACCCCCTCCTGCAGCTCCTGCCACGACAACGGCATCGCCGGGGCCCCGCGGCGCGGCGAGCCGGCGGACTGGGCGGAGCGCCCCGACAACCCCGAGGTGCTCGTCGAGAGCACCCTCGCCGGCAAGGGGGCCATGCCCGCCTACGAGGGGCAGGCCAGCCGCGAGGAGCTGATCCCCGCCGTCGAGTACCTCCTCTCGACGCTGGAGCGCCCGTGAGCGGCGAGCGCGGCTCGGGCGGCGGCAGCCGGATCCCGAGCAGCCGGCTCGGGCGGCTCTACCATATGGGCCGCGCCACCGGCGACCTCGCCCTCGGCGTCGGCCTGCGCCAGCTCATCGAGCGGGCGCGGGACCGCGAGGCGACCGGGCCGGTGCAGCTCTCCCCGGAGCGGGCGCGGCGCTTTACCGAGCGGCTCGGCCAGATGCGCGGCGCCGTCATGAAGATGGGCCAGCTCATGTCCATGGACGGCGCCGACCTCCTCTCGCCGGAGGTCGCGGACATCATGGGGGCGCTGCGCCAGGGCGCCGAGCCCATGCCGCTGAGCCAGCTCGACAGCGTGCTCAAGCGCGAGTACGGCCGGCGCTGGCAGGAGCGCTTCCGGCGCTTCGACTTCACCCCCATCGCCGCCGCCTCCATCGGCCAGGTCCACTACGCCGAGGCCCCGGACGGCCGCGCCCTGGCGCTCAAGATCCAGTTCCCCGGCGTGCGCGAGAGCATCGACAGCGACCTCGGCAACCTGCGCTTCCTGGTGCGCTCCTTCGGCGTCGTCCCGGAGGGCGTGGACGTCGAGGGGATGCTCGCCGAGGCCCACCGCGAGCTCCACCAGGAGGCGGACTACGCCGCCGAGGCCGACGCCCTCGAGGCCTACGCCGAGGCGCTCGGCGAGGACCCCGACCTCACCGTGCCGCGGGTCCAGCGCGAGTTCTGCACGCCGAGGATCCTCGCCATGGACTACGCCGAGGGGATCCCCATCCACCGCCTCGCCGAGGAGGCCTTCTCGCAGGCCGAGCGGGACCGGGCGGCGGGCCTGCTGAGCCGGCTGAACCTGCGCGAGCTCTTCGAGCTCGGGCTCGTCCAGACCGACCCGAACTTCGGCAACTACCTCTACCAGCCCGAGAGCGGCCGGATCGTGCTGCTCGACTTCGGCGCCACCCACACCGTCGGCGGCGAGCTCGTCGCCGCCTACCGGCGGATGGGGCGCGCCGCCCGCGACGGCGACCGGCAGGGGCTGCGCGAGAGCGCCGCGGCCCTCGGCTACATCGACGCCGGCACGAGCGAGGCGGAGGTCGAGGCGCTGCTCGAGCTCCTGGAAATGACCAGCGAGCCGCTACGCCAGGCGGGCGCCTACGACTTCGGCGCCTCGGGGCTGTTCGAGCGGGTCTACTACCGGGGGCGGGCGATGTTCCTCGACCAGCAGTTCAGCCGCGCCCCGGCGCCGGAGACGCTCTTCCTCCACCGCAAGTTCATGGGGACGTTCATGCTCTGCCGGCGCCTGCGGGCGCGGGTGGACATCGCCGCCCTGATGGCCGAGCACCTCGGCGAGGGCGGCGAGGCGAGCTACACGTAGTCGTCGCCGACGATCTGCCGGAAGCCCTCGGGATCAACGACCCCGGGGACCTTGAAGCTCGAGCCGTCCTTGAAGATGAAGCTGATCCGGCCGTAGCCGAGCAGCCAGCCCAGCCAGCCCTGGTTGACCCCCACGGCCTGGATCGAGCGCCGCGGCAGCACGCGGGTGCTCTGCACCAGCAGCCCTGTGGCGGCCACCAGCTGGTGCTGGCTCAGCTCCAGCTCGGTATTGAGGAAGACGCTCAGGGCGTGGGCCGCCATGCCCGGCAGGAGGATGAGGTAGAGCGCCGTGGCCACCACGGTGCCGATGATGCCGAAGGGGCCGACGGCGAGCAGGACGCTGGCGGTGAGCACGAGGATCGGCGGCAGGAAGACCCCCCAGTGCACCTCGGCCTGGTAGACGATGCGCTCGCCCGGCTCGAGGGCGGTCTCGGCGAGCCGCTCGCGGTCGTGGAGCGAGTAGGCGAGCAGCCCCAGGATCGTCGCCGGCGGCAGCAGGAGCGCGCCGGCGACGAGGAGCAGCGTCCCCAGGGCCTTGCCGAACCAGGTCACGCCGGCGATCAGGCACAGGAGCGCGGCGAGCAGCAGCCCCAGGGCGCTGAGGTTGAGCCAGCGCTTGCCCCCGCTGCTGCCCCCCTCGGCCAGGCGGCTCGGCCACCAGCGCAGGAACGCCGAGATCAGCGCTGCCGGGAAGAGGACCACGAAGGCGAGCAGGAAGCTCAGCGCCTGCTCGCCCCGCAGGGCGAGGGAGCCGATCAGGGCCACCAGGGCGCCGACGGCCAGCGCAAGGGTGAGCCACTTCCCGAAGGTACGGAGTCTCGACGCGCTCAAGGTAGGTCTCCTTTACCTGACGACAACTACACCCAGTCCCGGAGGTAGCGGTCCGCGCTGAAGCGGCCCGCCCCGGCGAGGAGGAAGCCGACGGCGACGGCGGCGTAGAGCAGCGCCATCTCGCGGCTCGGCTCGCCGGGCGCGGCGAAGAGCGGATCGCCGGCGTGGGCGACGAGGGCGGCGACGAGCATCGGCACCAGCACGGCGAGCGCGGAGAGCCGCGTCAGCGCCCCGGCGGCCAGCAGCAGCCCGCCGAGGAACTCGGCGACGCCGGTGGCCCAGGCGAAGAAGACCGGCAGGGGCAGCCCCAGGCCCTCGATCATGCTGATGAAGCCCTCGCTCGGCGGGAGCTTGCCGAGGCCGTGGCCGAAGGCCATCATCAGGCCGACGGCGACGCGCAGGACCGTCAGCCCGGCCTCGGCGAGAAGCGTGCCCGGGGCGAGGCCGCCGATGAGCGCCTCGCGTGCCAGCTGCGGCATGGTCGCCTCCCGTTGCCTCCCTTCACGCCTTTCACGCCTTCGAGCAGGAGTCTAACACGCCTGACCGGGCGGGTTGGCCGGCTAGGGCCAGAGGCCCGCCAGCAGCAGGCCCAGGCCCGCCCCCAGGGTCAGCGCGAGCTGGAAGCCGGCCGTGCGGCCGAGGCAGGCGTTGTAGACGGCCGCCGAGTCGGCCTCGGCGAGGCTGCGCCAGATCCGCACACCCAGGGGGAGGCCCACGAGGCCGAGCACGGCCCCCGACCACGGCGCCCCCAGCACCCCCAGGGCCAGGAGCCCGGCGGCCACCCCCGCCAGCAGGCCGCTGAACAGCCGCCGCGAGCCGTCGCGGCCGAGGAGGATCGCCAGCGTCCGCCGGCCGGCCCGGGCGTCGTTGCGGCGGTCGCGCAGGTTGTTGACGAGCAGCACGGCGGCGGCGGGCAGGCCGACGACGGCCCCGAGCAGGAGGGCCGGCGCCGTCACCCCGCCGGTGTAGAGGTAGGTCATCCCGCCGACCGGCACGACGCCGAAGAAGAGGATCACGAAGAGCTCGCCGAGGGGCCCGCGGGAGATCGGCCGCGGCCCGGCCGAGTAGGCGTAGCCCGCCGCCACCGAGACCAGCCCGATGGCCAGGATCGGCCAGCCGCCGATGGCCACCAGGTAGAGGCCGCAGAGCACGGCGAGCGCGAAGCTGGCGTAGGCCGCCGCGAGCACCTGCCGGGCGGTCATCCAGCCGCGCTCGGTCACGCGCACGGGGCCGAGGCGGTCGGCCTGGTCGGTGGCGTTGAGGGTATCGGCGGCGTCGTTCTGGAGGTTGGTGCCGACCTGGATCGCCGCCGCCGAGAGGGCGGCGACGAGGGTGATATCGGGACGCGGCGCCCCGGCCTGGGCCCAGCCGACCGCCGAGCCGGCGAGCACCGGCGACAGCGACAGCGGCAGGGTTCGCGGCCGGATCGCGTACCAGGCGGTCGCGAGCCAGCCGGGGCGCGAGGGCGTTTGCGTCATCGATGGTTCCATAGGGACGGGCAGCGTCAGGGCGGCGTGGGGCCGCCGTCGTCGGGTGGTCCGCGTGCTGCGGCGATTGTGACCGTTTCCGGCAGCCAGGTCCAGCAAGCCCCGGCGGCGTGGCACAATCCCCCCGAGTCCCAGCAGAGCGGCGAAGGGGGATCCGCGACCGTGCGCATCGAGCTCTACGGGGTGTTGGCCGAGCTCGCCGGGGCGTCGGCGCTGGAGATGGCGCCGCCCGCCGAGGAAGCCACCGTCGGCGCCGTGCTCGAGCGGCTGCGCCGCGACCACCCGGCGCTGGCCGAGCAGCTCGACGCCAGCGCCGTGGCCATCGGCGACCGCCTGGTCAGCGCCGACACCCCGGTGGCGGCGGACAGCCGGCTCGCCCTCCTGCCCCCGGTCAGCGGCGGCTGAGCGCCGGGCGCCGGCCGCCTACTTGCGGAGCAGCCACAGGAGCAGGCTCACCACGGCGCTGACGAGCAGCATCGTGGTGAGGGGGATGTAGAGGGTGAGGCCCTCGCGCTGGATGAGCAGATCCCCGGGCAGGCGCCCGAGGCCGAGCTTGCCGAGCCACGGCCAGGCGAGGCCGGCGAGCAGCAGGAGCGCCCCGGCGACGATCAGCAGCCGCGACACCGCGCAGCCCCCCGCGGCCGCCCTACTCCGCCGTCAGGCGCCGCACCCCGGACTCGCCGCCGAGCAGGAGCAGGTCCGCCGGGCGCAGGGCGAAGATGCCGTTGGTCACCACGCCGGGGATGTTGTTCAGGGACTGCTCGAGCTTCAGCGGCTCGGTGATCGACAGGCCGTAGACGTCGAGGATGAGGTTGCCGTTGTCCGTGGTGAAGCCCTCGCGCAGCTCCGGGCGCCCGCCGAGGCGCACCAGCTCCCGGGCGACGGTGCTCCGGGCCATGGGGATGACCTCCACCGGCAGGGGGAAGGCGCCGAGGACGTCGACGAGCTTGCCCTCGTCGGCGACGCAGACGAACCGGTCGGAGGCCGAGGCGACGATCTTCTCGCGGGTCAGCGCGCCGCCGCCGCCCTTGATCAGCTGCAGGAAGCGGTTGGCCTCGTCGGCGCCGTCGACGTAGAGCGGCAGCCGGCCGGTGCTGTTGAGGTCGAGCACATCGATGCCGTGGCTGCGCAGCCGCTCGGTGCTCTTCTCGGAGCTCGAGACGGCGCCGCGGATGCGGTTGCGCATGTCGGCGAGGGCGTCGATGAACCAGTCCACCGTCGAGCCGGTCCCGACGCCGACGACGGCGTCCTCCTCGACGTACTCCAGCGCGGCCTCCGCCGCCGCGCGCTTCGCTTGATCCTGAGCCATTCTGCGCCCCCCTCTCTCATTCGGGTGGTGGGTTCGATCAGCCCCGCTAGCGCGGTATGCTAGGAAGCCTATGGCTACCCATCATAGCGAACTCGACACGCGCCCCGACAACACGGCCTCGGCAGCCGCCGAGCGCGGCTACCTCGAGCGCATCCTCACCGCCTGCGTCTACGACGTCGCCGAGCAGAGCCCCCTCGACCCGGCGCCGATCCTCTCGGCGCGGATCGGCAACCAGCTGCTGCTCAAGCGCGAGGACCTGCAGCCGGTCTTTTCCTTCAAGCTGCGCGGGGCCTACAACCGCATCATCCAGCTGCCCGCCGAGGCGCGCCGGCGCGGCGTGATCTGCGCCTCGGCGGGCAACCACGCCCAGGGGGTGGCGCTGTCGGCGCGGCGGCTCGGCATCGAGGCGACCATCGTCATGCCGCGGACCACGCCGCAGATCAAGATCGACGCCGTGCGCCGCTTCGGCGGCAGCGTCGTCCTCCACGGCGACGGCTACGACGCCGCCTCGGCCAAGGCGCAGGAGCTCATCGAGGCCCACGGGCTGACCTACATCCCGCCCTACGACCACCCGGACGTCATCGCCGGGCAGGGCACGGTGGGCATGGAGATCCTCCACCAGCACCCGCGGGATATCCACGCCATCTTCATCCCCGTCGGCGGCGGCGGGCTCGCCGCCGGGATCGCCGTCTACATCAGCCAGCTGCGCCCGGATATCCGCATCGTGGCCGTCGAGCCCGAGGACACCCCGACCCTGGCCACCAGCCTCGAGGCCGGCGAGCGCGTGCGCCTCGACGAGGTGGGCCTGTTCGCCGACGGCGTCGCCGTGCGCCAGATCGGCGAGCACACCTTCCCCATCCTGCGCCGCCACGTCGACGAGGTCGTGCTGGTGAGCACCGACGAGATCTGCGCGGCGATCAAGGACGTCTTCGAGGAGACCCGCTCGATCCTCGAGCCGGCCGGGGCGCTCGGCGTGGCCGGCGCCAAGCGGTACGCCGAGCTCCACGGCGTGCGCGACGAGACGCTGGTCGCCGTCAACAGCGGCGCCAACATGAACTTCTCGCGGCTGGCCCACGTCGCCGAGCGCGCCGAGCTCGGCGAGCACCGCGAGGCGGTGCTCGCGGTGACCATCCCCGAGCGCCCCGGCGCCTTCCGGCGCTTCTGCGAGACCATCGGCGAGCGGCCGATCACCGAGTTCAACTACCGCATGGCGGACCCGGAGAACGCCCACGTCTACGCCGGCATCGCCCTGCGCGACGGCGACCGGGAGCGCCAGGCGCTGGTGGCGCAGCTCGAGGGGCAGGGCTACGCGGTGCTCGACCTCACCCGCGACGAGATGGCCAAGGTCCACGTCCGGCACATGGTCGGCGGGCGCGGCCACGGCGTCGCCCACGAGCTCATCTACCGCTTCGAGTTCCCCGAGCGCCCCGGGGCGCTGATGCAGTTCCTCGCCAACCTCGGCGGGCGCTGGAACATCAGCCTCTTCCACTACCGCAACAACGGCGCCGCCTACGGCCGGGTCCTGTGCGGGATCCAGGTCCCGCCCCAGGAGCGCGGCGATTTCGCCACCTTCCTCGATGAGCTCGGCTACAGCTACGCCGAGGAGACGGACAACCCGGCCTACCGGCTCTTCCTCAGCTAGCCGGGCGGCCCCAGGAGGGCAGCGAGATGCCTGCCAAGACCACCCCCGGCCCGCCGCGGCGCGCCTGCCGCGCGGCGAGCGGCGCGCTCGCGGCGCTGCTCCTCGCCGCCGCGGCCCTGCCCGGCGGCAGCGCCTCCTCGGCGGCGGCCGAGACCGACGGCGCCGCGGACAGCGCCGTGGTCTTCATGTACCACCGCTTCGGCGAGGACCGCTACCCGTCGACGAGCATCCGCCTCGAGCAGTTCGAGGCCCACCTCGACTACCTCGCCGAGCACGACTACCGCGTCTGGCCCCTGGCGCGCATCGTCGAGACCCTGCGCCGGGGCGAGCCGCTGCCCGAGCGCACCGTGGCGCTCACCGCCGACGACGCCTACGCCTCCGTCTACGAGGCGGCGTTCCCGCGGCTGAAGGCGCGCGGCTGGCCGATGACCGTCTTCGTCGCCACCGACCCCGTCGACGCCGGCCGCCCCGGCTACATGAGCTGGGCGCAGATGCGCGAGATGCGCGACAGCGGGCTCGTCGACTTCGCCAACCACTCGGCGAGCCACGACTACCTCGTCCGGCGCGAGGCCGGCGAGGAGGAGGTGGGGAGCGAGGCCTGGGAGGCACGCATGCGCCGCGATGTCGAGCGCGCCCAGCGCCGGCTCCAGGCGGAGCTCGGCGCGGCGGCCAATACCGAGCCCAAGCTCTACGCCTACCCCTACGGCGAGTACAGCGCCCGGCTCGCCGAGATCCTCACCGACAAGGGCTACTACGCCTTCGGCCAGCACTCCGGCGCCATCGGCGGCGTCGACGACCCCCGGGCGCTGCCGCGCTTCGCGCTCAACGAGCGCTACGGCGGGATCGACGACTTCGCCCTGCGCGCCCGCAGCCTGCCGCTGCCGGTGGCGGCGGCAACGCCCTTCGACCCGGTGATCGACGGCAGCAACCCGCCCCGCCTGGAGGTCACCCTCGCCGACGGCGGCGCCGTCGCCACGCAGCGGCTGAGCTGCTTCGCCAGCGGCCAGGGCCGGATCACCCTGGAGTGGCTGGACGAGGGGCGGACGCGCTTCGCGGCCGCCGCCCCGGAGCCCCTCGGCCCGGGCCGGTCGCGCTACAACTGCACGGCGCCCCACCGCAGCCAGGACCGCTACTTCTGGTTCAGCCACCTGTGGGTGAGGGGCGCCGAGGGGGGCGCCGAGCCGGCCCGCTGATCCCGGAGGCGCCCGGCGCCGGCCGCGGCGCCTGCCTACTCGCCCTTGGGCACGGCCTCGGCCAGGCGCAGGCCGCGCAGCCGCTCGAGGCCGTTGTGGCGGATCATGGCGCGCAGCTCCTCGATGTAGGCGCTGCCGCGCTCGGAGTAGGCCTTCAGCCCCCCGGCCAGGGCGGCCCCGTCGAGGGGCTCACCGCGCTCGCGCATCGCGGCGCGGCGCTCGCGGAAGCCAGCGTAGGCCCGGTGGGTGTTCAGGTTGTGGAGGTAAGAGCGCACTGACGCCTTCAGGCTCGGGAAGATGCGCACACGGTGGGACTTGCCGGCCTCGCGCTGCTGGGGCACGAGCCCCTCCTCGGTCCACGTCCACTCGCCGAAGAGGTTGTTCCCCTCGCGGGTGAAGCGGGAGGTCCCCCAGCCGCTCTCGTTGGCCGCCTGCGCCAGGGCCAGGCTCACCGGGACCTCGTCGAGCCGGCGGAGCAGGCGCTCGGTGAAGCCCTCGCCGTCGCGCTCGACCCCGTAGTACGCCGCCAGCGCCTCGAGCCGGCGCTGCTCGTCGGCGCTCAGCTCGTCGAGCCGGCCCGCGCTCCGCTGCACAAAGCCGCGCGCCTCGCGCAGGCGGGCGTTCTCGGCCAGCACGATCGGGGTCAGGACCCGGAAGAAGACCTCCTTGCGCTGCTCGACGCGCAGCTCGGCGAGATCGGCGGGCAGCTCCCCGGTGGTCACCGGGACCACCCGGGACTCAGGGGGCCACTCCGGCGAGCCCAGGCGGCGCAGCCGGGCGAGCAGCTCCTCGCCGCTCTCGCCGGTGACCCGCTCCAGCTCC
>NZ_NRSH01000062.1 GCF_016584055.1 Halorhodospira neutriphila | reverse complement strand
CCGCCGCGAGGCGGTCGAGGAGGGCGTCGCCGAGGCCGACGCCCTGTGGGCCGAGGCCGAGCAGCTGCAGTCCGCCGAGCACGCCTACCGGCGCCGGGCGACGGAGCTCTCGGCGCGGATCGAGGAGGTGGCCCGGCGCTTCGGGGGCGCGCAGTGGACGAGGTTACGGGACTGGTTGGCCGCGATCGCGAGCTGAGCGCGGCCCGGGAGACCCTCGGCAAGGGCGCCAACCTGCTCGTCACCGGCGCCGCGGGGATCGGCAAGTCCGCCCTGCTGCGGGCGCTGTACCGCGAGCTCGGCGAGCAGCGCCCGTGCCTCTGGGTCCACGAGGGCTCGGCCAAGGAGCAGGCCTACGAGCTGGCGCTGCAGGCCCACCAGCAGGTCGGGCTGGTGGTCCCGGAGCGGCTCATCCCCCACCGCTTCCTCGGTCGCGCCCGGCGCGAGGGCGTCCACTGGCACTGGATCCAGCGCTCGGTGCGGCGCATGCCGGCCCGGGAGTGCGTCGCCCTGGTGGCGGACTCCTTAGCGCGCGCCGAGCCGCCGGCGCTGGTCTTCTTCGAGTCGCTGGAGCTACCGCCGGCGCAGGCCGACCAGCTCGCCGCCGTGCTCGAGGCGGCGCAGGTGGCGGCGGCCATGGACCGCACGAACCGCCGCGAGCGCATCCGGCGGCTGCTCTGGCGCTTCCCCGAGCGCGAGCGCCTCGAGCTGCGCCCGCTGCCCGGCGAGGCCGCGCGGGCCATCGCCGAGCGCTGGCTGGCGCATTACCCGGTGCGCTTCGAGCCGCCCCGCGTCCGGGCCGCCTTCCTCCGGGCCGTGGTGCAGGACAGCGGCGGCGTCCCGGCGGCCATCGAGGGGATGCTCGAGCAGGCCGCCAGCGAGCCGGCGGTGACGCGGGCGAAGGTGCGCGCCTTCGCCCACGAGGCGGGCGTGCGCTACCTGGACATGACGCCGGTGGTCGTCCTCGGCGTCGCCGCGATCATGGCGGCGCGCTACATTGCCCGGGGCGTGGGCTCGCGCGAGCTCTACGTCCTCGCCGGCGTCGGCATGGGCCTGGCCGTGGTAGTGCGCTTCTTCGTCATGCCCCTGATGAGCCGGAGGCGCTAGTGCTGGCGCCGACCCATCTGGCCGGTGGCCATCTCGCCTACCTCCTCGCCGCCTGGTGGAGCGGCCACGAGCCGGCGCTGCCCGAGGCCCTGGCGGCGGCCGGCGCGGCCCTGGCCCCGGACCTCGACAGCCGGCAGAGCCTCGTTGGCCGCGCCGTGCCGTGGCTCTCCGGGGCGCTGGAGCAGTGGGCCGGCCACCGCACCGCGGCCCACAGCCTGCTCGCCAGCCTCGCCGTCGCCGGGCTCGGCGGGCTGCTGCTGCCCCACGGCTACGCCCTGGCCGTCGCCGCCGGCTTCGCCTCCCACCCGCTGCTCGACATGATGACACCCAGCGGCGTGGCCTGGCTCTGGCCGGCGCGGGCCCGCTGCGTGCTGCCCGGCGACGCGCGCTGGCGCATGGAGGCCATGGGCCGCGGCGAGCTCGCCTTCCTCGTGGTCGTGGTCGCCTGCACCGCGCCCGCCCTGCTGGCCGCCGAGCGCGAGGCCGGGCTGCTCGGCACCGTGCGCGACGCCCTCGGCCGGATCGAGCAGGCGCGGCGCCACTACGACGCCCACAAGGGCGAGGCGGTTTGGTGGCTGCAGCTGCAGGCTCAGGACAACGAGGCCTTCCGCCCCGTCGAGGGGCGCTTCCGGGTCATCGGGCCGTACCGCGCCAACGGGCTGATCGTGGCCACCGCCGAGGGGCCGCACTCGGTCTGCCGGGCCGAGGCCTGCGACTGGTACGCCCAGCGCGCCGTGCTCGTGCGCGGCGAGGCGCAGGAGACCACCACGCGCCGGCTGGTGGCCGAGGCGGTGTCGCGGGTCGAGCTGCTGGAGGCCCTGCGCCCCCTGCAGGGGGCTGGGCGCGTCTACCTGCGCGGCCAGGTGACCGGGGAGGTGGCCGCGGATGAGCCGGCGATCGGGGAGACCGCCGACGGCGCCGAGCTGCGGTACGCGAGGCCGAAGCAGCTCGCGGCGCGCATGAGGGCGGCCGAGCTGGAGGCGGTGCGCCTCTCGGTGCAGGTGCGCCACCAGCCGGGGCAGCCCGTGCCGCAGCTGCACCCCCCGGAGGCCGAGGAGCCGCAGGAGCCGATCCCGCCGCGATTGGAGCGGCATCTGCCGTGAATTGGCACGATCCCTCGCGCACGGGAATAGCCAGCGCAACGCACGCGCCGCTTTGGGGAGGGGAGGCATGGATATAAGCCGCTGGCTGCACCCGGTGCAGTTGGTGTTCTACCTCGCCCGCCTGGGGCAGATGCTCGGGGTACGGCGCTGGCTGCCGCGGCTCACCCGCTTCAGCTGGCGCCTCGTGCACAGCCGGATGGCGGTGTTCTGGCTCGTGGCGGCGGCGGGCCTGATAGCGCCGTGGTGGTGGGTGCTGCAGGGCGGTTGATTGCCCTCACTGCCCGCGCCGAGAGGGGCACCGTCGGTGGGGGCAGGGCGGCGCGGGAGGCACGGGGCGCTCGCTCGAGGGGCGCTTGGGCTTGGCTGTCGGGTCCGCCTATAGTCGTGCTCATACGCTCCAGGAGGCGGCTCCCATGGGCCGAGTCACCCTCTACCTCGACGATGAGCATGAGCGCCGCCTCGAGCAGGCGACCCACGCGGCCGGCCTGTCCGTCAGCCGGTGGGTTGCTCAGCTGGTGGAGGAGCACGCTCCCCGCGCCGAATGGCCGGAGCCTGTCCGAGCGATGGCCGGGCAGTGGGAGGATTTCCCGACTGCCGAGGAGATCCGCCAGGAAGAGGGCACTAAAATCACCCCCTGACGTACTCCGGCCTAGCTCCTGGCAGGGCCCCCCGACAATCTGACCGCCGCCGCCGCGGCGCCACGGCCGGCCCAGGCTGCGCCAGGTCCGGCGCGGCGCCGCAGGTGGCTCTGGTTGTGCTGCCCAGTCCATTGCTGCCTTCGCTCTGGTTACTAGGATGAGCTGGCACAGGGGAATTGCGCGGTGGAGGTTGGGTGGGGCAGCATCGCGTATGCGATGCGCTCATTGGAGGAGCCGTGCAGCCCCGAATCTCTCTCTTGCGATACCTCATCTCGGCGATCGGATCTCAGCTCTGGCGCTGCCGGTTGGAGCCGTTCAAGCGCCTGGCGCTGACGCTCAAAGCGCACTGGCAGGGCATCCTCAACGCCTTCGGCTCGCGCCTGTCCAACGGTTCCGTCGAGGGGATGAACGCCCAGATCCAGGCGGCCAAGGCGCGCGCCCGAGGCTTTCGCACCACGCGCAACCTGATCACCGTGTGCTATCTCATCGGCGGCAAGCTCACCCATCTGCCAGCGTCACCCTACGGCACAACATGTAGGCCAGCGGCCGCCTGAGCTAATGACTGAGTCATCAACACAATCCGGGACGGCGCCCGGTTTATGCGACGGAGAGGTAAAGTGTGTAACTGCCCGTACGCAAGTGTACGCCGTATTTAATCCCAGCTTTAAATATTACATATTAGGAAAGATCCCTAATTCCAACTCTTTAATTGCAGTTCAACGGAACTGCTTGCATCAACGAAACTCCCAATCCAGCGCGCTAGGACCGCCCGATGCCAAGAACCGTCAATGCAGCTTTCTCAGATTTCCTCAAGAATAACGTAAATCTCGATGCAAACGTGAGCGCCAGTGCACGATCCAGTCGAGATTGGCTTTGGAGCCAACTACACGCATTTCCAAACAAACACGAGTCATTCCCGTTGTCCTATTCTGAAAAGGACATTCAGTTCGGATCATTTGCTAGAAAGACCAAGATCAGGGAACTCGACGACATCGATATCCTTTACTGCATGAAGAGCCAAGACGCGAAGTACTATGACTATAGCAACGATCACGTCAAAATCGAGGTAGCCAGGAATAGCCGCTTCTGGCCAATGCGGTTCGACGGTTCCTCCTTGCTGAACTCACGACTGGTAGTGAACTGCATTGTCAAGCACTTGAGAGACATCCCACAGTATGCGAAATCTGATATTAGCCGGAACAACGCTGCTGCTGTTCTAGACCTTACGTCCTATGCGTGGAGTTTCGATATTGTACCAGGTTTCTTTACGGCACCGGAGTCTGACGGACGAAATTATTATATAATCCCGAATGGCAAAGGCCATTGGCAGAAGACTGATCCGCGGATGGATCGTGATCGGGTGAAAAGACTCAACAGAGCGCACAATGGCAATCTCTTAAACGTTATCCGACTCGTTAAATACTGGAATCGCCGTCAAACAATGCCGACAGCCTCATCCTATCTCTTGGAAACCTTGGTCCTTGACTACTACGATGTTGCGCCGAAGATCGCATCCCAGTGGCCAGATTTGGAATTTAGAGAAGTTTTGTCGCATATTCCTACGATGATTCGGAAACCAATCTGGGACTCCAAGAAAATCGAAGGAGACATCAACACGCTCGATGTAAACGAACGTGACAGGGTCGCATCACGAGCGGAAGCTGACTTATCAACTGCGTCGGAAGCATGGTACGCCGAGAAACAGGGCAATCACGCTAAAGCGATTTCAAAATGGCAACGGGTATTCGGCCCGGCTTTTCCTGGCTATGGATAAACGTCATGACTAATAACGAGATTCTAGAGAGGCTCAAAAGTAAATACTATTTATACGCAAAACGGCTGTGGAGTATAGGAATAATTTTGCAGATTAGCGTGGCCATAGGCTCTGCCGCTCTGACTATTTTTGGTGTTCGTGATGTTTGGGCTTCGTTGTTCCTCGTATTGGTCGCAGCATCAGGTATTTTTGCTAGTTGGTGGGCTAGCAGGAGTCTCTCTGTGGCTGACACCCTACAGCGGTCTTTCGAGTTCGGTTCCCTTTTAGGTTGGGAGACGCGCAATACCTATATCCGAGACGCCTTGGCATCAGCTAAACTGGATGAATCCAATTTATTGGATGACAATGGTAAAAGCTACTGGAATTCCGTGGATTCGCCAGGCCCAAGACGTGTTTTAAATGGAGTCATAGAGTCCGCTTTTTTTAGTAAGCACCTGTCTAATTCGATGACTAGGATCTGCTACACATTGGCGACCTTGGTGCTAGTTTCTGCGTTTATCGCGCTCCTTGGAGTTGCCGAAAGCGGACTTCCCATGTCCCAGAAAGGTCGAATCGCTGGAGAGGTTGCAACGGTAGCCAGTTTTGTCGTTTTGGGCCGGATTCTCCAGCTTGGCTGGAACTACGCCGCATTCAGTAGCCACTGCGACAAGATTATCAATTACGCCGAACCTCTACTCGCAAAAAAAGAGCCATTATTGAGTGAGAGTGTTTTGGTTTTGAGTGACTACCAAGCCGGACGTAGAGATGCGCCGCCGCTTCCCGACAGGCTCTACAAATTGCGTCGAGCCAAGCTGAATCAGCTCTGGCAGATGAGCTATTATTAGTGGCCTCTCCGTGGATCGTGTGGGGCTGATCTCAAGGATCAAGCGCAACAATCTTTGAGCGGCATCACGGCACACACGCCTCGCCCTGCTCCTCAATGTCCTCGAGCCGCGACGGCCCGATACCGTCGATCCGATCTAGCTCATCGGCCGACTCCCACGGCCGCCCCTGGATGATGTCTTCAGCCCGTGCCGGCCCAACGTGGATGATCTCCTCCAGGGCGTCGGCGGAGGCGCGGTTGATGTTGACGCAACCGCTGCGCGCTGCCGGCTGCCGACGTTCGCGGCGGCCATCGCGCCGGCCGGTGGCGGCTGCGGCATCCCGTAGCTGGGCACCATCGAGCAGGAGGTGGACCGGCGCGTGATCGGAGACGCTGTCGCGGGCCTCTTCGTGGTTGATGTCGAGCAGCTCCGGGAAGCGCAGCACGCCCGAACCGTCTGGCCTCAGCCGGCTGCTGTCGTACCAGATGTTGTCGTAGAGCGAGGCGTAGCGGCCGTCCGTGGAGGAGAGCGTCGTCCCGTCGCGGGTGACTGCGGGCTTGGCCAGGGCGTCGAGCTCCCGCCAAGCCTCATTCCCAAGCTCCAAGTTGAAGTCCCCCATGAGCAGTCGGGTGCTGTCCGAGTAGGTTTCGTCCAGCCAGCGCCAGTACTCGTCGAGGGCGCGGATCTCCGGTGTCCGGTCCGAGACCGAGTCGCCGTAGGTGATGTGCACCGTAGCCGCGGCATAGCGCTGCCCGGTGTCCGTGTCGGCGAAAAGCGCCGAGTAGGGTGGCCGGGCGAAGGCGCCGCGCCGGTCGAGATAGACCACGGCGCCCTCGACGTAGGTCGCCTCGGCCTCGCGCCAGAGGAACCCGTAGTGCTCCTGGTAGCTGCTGGCGCCGAGGGCGTCGCTGGCCATCGAGCCCCACGCCTCGCCGGTGCGCTCCTCGAACCGGCGCTCGAGCCGCCCCAAGGCCGCCGGATCCATGAGCTCCTGGACGGCGAGCAAGTCGAAGCGCGAGGCCACGGCGGCCACGGCTGCCAGGTCCTTGCCGTTATCCCAGCCGAGGTGCTGGATGTTCCAGGAGCCGACGGCCAGGTCGGCGGTGGCCGTGGTGCTGGCGAGCAGGCCGGCGAGGGCGGTGGTGAGGGTGGTCGTGCGTGGCATAAGGGCTCTCCGAAAGGCACACAAGGGCCGTGGCGTTTTGCCTACCTGACTTGGCTTGCGGGCTTTCCCACGAGCGCTACGCTTCGAGGGTGCCAGCCTGACATCTCTTGGGGGTAGACAAGGAGGTCGGGATCGGGCTGGATCCGGGGGCGAGGCTACGGAGGGCCTCGCCCCGCTCTTTTCAAGCACCTTTGGCCGTGATCCCCTCAATCTCGCTGCGCAGCTCCGCTACCGTGTAGTTCCGCTTCGCCGGGATACGGATGAGCGGCAGGTCAGCAGCTTGGCAAGCCTCCTCTAGGAAGTCGTCCCGTCTCTTGCGGCGATCCTGATTGTGCGATTGGTCATCCAGCTCAATGACAGCCAAGAGCGATAGATCACTGGCGCGACAGAGCACAAAGTCAAAGTGCTTGGCATTGATCCGATTAAATGCCTGCTGCCAGCGCTTTCGGTCGCCTACGGATTTCACGGAAAGCACATCGGCTACTCGCACCTTGCCGAAAACGCGCAAACGCTCATCTATCGCCTGATCCAGAACTCCAAGGAAGGAACGCTCAGCGTTCGTGAAAAGCGATTCCTTCCTTTGGTAAGGAACCTCGGGAAGCTCTTGAGTGCCCAAGCCCCTTTTGATGAAGGCGATAACTATAGAGAAGAAGACCACCCCAATAATTAAAATAATTCCGGCGTCGATGATAGAGTTAAACTGGCTCATCAGGTTATCGGTCACCTCATTTACCCCTCTTCCAATGCCGTTGCCGCTTGTCACTAATCCCGCCGTATCGGCTTTTCTAATTTGCGCCAGGGGAGGATCCTGGTGCAGTCGGGCCAGTTACTCCCGTCGGTATCGAATGCCTCCTTATACTTCAGGGTGAAGGTGTTGATATCCCGCTGCGCTTCGATGAATTGTTGAATAATCCCCAAGCTGTATTGCAACATTTATTCGTATTTTTGGCCAACGCGCACCCGATATTCGAGTGGCTCTAGCGTACTCTTTTCGTTGATATCTCCAGAGAGCTCGAAATAGTGGCCGTCATGTGTATTCGGATCGAAATCGAAAACTCGAATTAGGTGGTAGTGAGATGAATTTTGCGCTGAGAACGCTGCTTCATTGCGCGACATATAAAACTCACTATCAATTCCGCCTCGAGTTGCCTTGACCTCGATATAGCGCGGTTCCCCGTCAATTGTCCAAGAGAGTATGTCATAGCCTGCCCCGTCGCCTTCGATTGCCGCCACGTGGCGAACGCGCTCGGCAAGATCGTGGCGACCGGCCTCTAGTAGATTTTGCTGTTCCTTGGCGAGAACGGCGATTTCAGCCTCGTACCCGAGTCGCCGATTGCGCGCATCCTGAGCGGCGTAATCGGGTTTCTTACGAGTACGGAACTTACTTTTTTCTAGGCCCGCACGCGATTTTTGGGCCGCCGGTGGTGCGGTCTCGGTAAGGCCCTTAGGCGTTGGGGGACTGTCGGTACTTTTCTCCGCGTCGCTCTCGCCAACGAGTTGGTCAGGATCGCTAAGCTCCAAGCCCATTTCGGTTAGAGGTACCTGATCCAGATCCCAGTCGAGCAGCTGCCATTGGAAATACACTGGTTTTTCGCGGCTCGCGTCGTGCGATAGATACTTGAGCCTCCCCAGGTACGTGTAGGAGCGCCGTTCGCTGGTACGCAAGAACAAGTGGATTGTGTTTTTCGTCTCGTCGTGGGCGATGAGCTTTCGGATTACATCGCTTTTTAGGGTCTGTTGCGGTTGGGATTGCCAAGTGAGCACACCGTCGCGGGTGATACCCTCATCGAAGACATGATCGCCCTGCGCCTGGCCGAAGGTGACGAAAAAAACGAAGTCTCCCGGGCGATCCGGTATTGCAATGATTCCCTGCAGTCCCCACGTGCCGGCTTGGGGTGTAAAATTAGTATAAGGTGAGAATATCGAATGAACTGACCTGCGGTCGTAATGGGCGTAGAGTTTAAGTTCTGGCATCCTTTATGGTATTCCTTGTATTATTTATAAGTATGAGAGCTTTTGTAAAGCTCCTACTATTGTGTTCGTTCAAGATGACGGCTATTTCCTGATTGCTGATATTCTGGCATCGATTTTCCGTCGCAATATATTAACCCGCTTTGGGTGTAATATTGCACTTTAAAATTGGGCTTACCTGGGGGGCGTGACTCGCTACGATAAAGCATGTTGGTAACTAATCCCCGCAGCCTGTCGCACCCCAACCATAGAAAATCACCAGTAGAGTGCCCGCTGAGATCCCTAGCCCGAGCAATGATATAAAAATCGAAACTCCCACCATCAAGTGGGTAATCCAGGCATGACGGTTGGAATCTTCGCGTTGAAGGTGAGAGAGATAACCAAAAAAGGCATTCGGAGAAATTGTCCAACTTATTGGGGTTTTTCGGTCTTTTCCATTTCGAGTGTAGCTTCTTAGCTCGTCGTAACTGGGATTTTCAAAAAGAGTTTCTCCTGCCCTATTAAGTTCTTTTTCCTCTAAACCTGTCAATTTAAGCGCGTCGTCATAGCTTAAGTCTCTCTTCAGGGTTTCTTCTATCAGAAGAATATAAGGATGGTCCTTCATGATAACTTCAAATCTTTTAGGTGATACTTTCTGTCGGCGCTCGCGGTAGCTATCGCACCGGCCGGTGGCGGCCGCGACATTCCGCAACTGGGCCCCGTCCAGAAGGGGATAGACCGGCGCGTGGTCGGAGACGCTATCGCGGACCTGTTTGTGGTTAATTCTTAGCAACTCACGGTAGAAGAGGACTCCCTGATCGGTGACCGCCAGCTGGTAGCGGCACGGCGCCAGAGGTGGTCGTAGCGGCTAGCGTGGGCGCCGTCGGTGCTCGATAGCGGGTGGCCGCGGCGATGGGCACCGGCCGGATCACTTCCTTGGGTGGTATCCAGATGAGGTGGTTCGGGCGAGGTTGAAGTCGCCCACGGGCAGCCAGCGCTCGGCCTGCTCTGGGTAGATCTCGCCGAGCCACGCCCAGTAGCGCCGCAGGATGCGGATCTTCGGGGTGCGGTCGGTGACGAGGTGGGAGACCAGCGACCCCCAATCCCGTTGCGTGGCGGCCTCCAGGGCGCGCTCCAGCTCGTCGTTGGTGGCGGCGTTGACGAGCAGGCACTCGCAGCAGTGTGCTTAGCGACTGGAGGTGTGGGCTCTTCCATGCCGATAGCGCTCCTGGAGGAGGGTGACCTACTCTCCCTATCGGGGTGGCCCTGGTAAGCGCATCCTGGGCAAAAGAGCATACACCTCGCTTGCGGGATATGACCATGGTCGAGGATCCGCTACGCATTGCTACCGACGAGCGCCTCGGCGCCTACCACTTCGGGCCCGCCCACCCCTTCGGGCCGGGGCGGATGCCCGCCTTCCTCGAGGCGCTTGCCGGGCTCGAGATCGACTACGCGGACCTGCCGCTGGCCGAGGCCGATGCGGCGACGCTGACCCGGTTCCACACCGCCGAGTACGTCGAGCGCGTCCAGGCGCTGGCCGGTACGGGGGCGCCCCTGGACCTCGGGGACACGCCGGCGATGCCAGGGATTGATAGGGCGGCGGCCCGGGTCGCGGGCACGGTCGCGGCGGCGGCCGAGGCCCTGGCGGCCGGCGAGGGGCGCCGGGCCTTTGTCCCCATCGCCGGGCTCCACCACGCCCGGCGCGACCAGGCGAGCGGCTTCTGCGTCTACAACGACTGCGGCATCGTCCTGGAGACGCTGCTCGCCGCCGGCGTGGCGCCGGTGGCCTACGTCGATATCGACGTCCACCACGGCGACGGCGTCTACGACGGCTTCGCGGCGGATCCGCGGGTGGTCTTCGCGGATATCCACCAGGACGGCCGCACCCTGTTCCCCGGCACCGGGGCCGCCGAGGCGCAGGGGGAGGGCGAGGCCGCCGGGACCAAGCTCAACATCCCGCTCGCCCCGGGCGCCGGCGACGAGGAGTTCGCCGCGGCGTGGGAGCGGGTCGAGGCGCACCTGGCGCGGTATCGGCCGCGGGCGATCCTCCTGCAGTGCGGCGCCGACGGCCTCGCCGGCGACCCGCTGGCAGGCCTGCGCTACACGGCGGCGAGCCACGCCCTGGCAGCGCGGCGGCTGCGGGCGCTGGCCGAGGAGTGGGCCGAGGGGCGGCTGCTCGCCCTCGGCGGGGGGGGCTACACGCCCGCCAACCTCGCCGCCGCCTGGACGGCAGTGGTGAAGGCGCTCGCATGAGGCGCCGGCGCCCCTGCAGTGGGCCGGTTGCCAGCCGGGCGGATCGAGCTCTTGCCGCGGTACCACTGAGCCGGGTGGCGGTGCCCACGGATAGCCCTGTACGGGTGCATCACATGCACGGGTGCCGCAGATGCACGGGTGCAGCAGTGGCAGCCGGGAGGTGCAGCAGCGGCAGGGGAGGGGGTGCAGGAGCGGCACCCTGGACGGGAAGGGATATCCGGTAAGGGATCCTCCAGCCTCGCCGCGACTTCTTGCCTTGTGGCACCATCAGTACTCATAAGGCCAACCTAGGGTTGGTCTCCAGGATGGAGACCACCAGGGAAGATCCACTCTCCAGGGAGGAGACACCATGCTGATTCTGACCCGCCGTGTCGGCGAGAGCCTGACGATCGGTGATGACATCAAGGTGAGGGTGACCCGAGTGCGCGGCCAGCAGCAGGTCCAGCTCGGCATCCTCGCGCCTGACGACGTTCCGATCTGCCGCGAGGAGATCGCCGAGGAGGAGTCGACCTCCTCGGATGAGCACCGCGAAGTGCATCGGCAGGCCTCATAGGCCACTACTCTGCGTGTCGTGTGCGAAGGCCGCGGCGGCAGATCCCGTCGCGGCCCTTCTCTGCCTGGACGGCACCGCGACAGGGACGGCTGTAGCGGGAGTCGGTCGCGCCGCGCTAGCGCCCGGCGCGCAGGTTGGTGATCACTCCGCTCGCCCGGCTATCGCCAGGCTCGCTCCGGGTGGTCGCGCCCAGCTGCCGCTCGGCGCGGTCGTCGTTGATCAAGCTCCGCGCTGCCCGGCCGGCGGCCCGGCAGCGCTCCGAGCAGGTCTCACCCAGCTCAAGCTAGGCTCGAAGTGGGTTGTGCTCGGCGGCGCCCGGCTGTCCCGGAGGATGCCGACAAAGCGGGCTCCTCTGCCGCAGCTCCTCTCGCGGAGGCTACGCCCGAGCGATGCCCCTGCGCGAGGATCTCCTGCCGAATGGATCCGCTTGACGAAGATCCAGTAGGCGTCGCCATGGAGAGCCTTCTTGAGGTGGACCTTGACCCGCAAAGGGCCCACCCCGTCCCGCTCGAAGACGTACTCGAACATGACGTTGAGCCTCCCGCGCTCGACCCCCTCCCGGAAGTGCCCATAGAAGTCGGGGGAGTCCGCGCAAGGCGCTACATCCCGGAAGAAGTTAAGGCCGATCATCGTCCGGGGATCCTGGCCGACGATGGCCCCCTCGGTCGCGTTGTACTCGAGGATGTTGCCCTCTGGATCCACCTGGATGGCCCCGAACGGCAGCCGGTCGAGCTGCTCCCGGTCCAGCCGGGCGAGTGCGTTCTCGATGTCCTCGCTGCCGAATGTGATGTGCTCCATGCTCAATCACCTCCCTGTATCAGGATCCCCGAGGACGCTGCCGAGGGGCCCCTAAGTGGAGAGCCGCCCCGGCTGATCGCTCCTATCAAGCAGGGTCCAGTCCCAAAGCTGGCACCTTAACCGATCACGGATCCTCGGAGGTAGACTGCGCCCGGCGGTTCCGCTGCAGGCCGTAGCTGCCTTGCTCTCTGCCTCTCCCTGAATGGTGGGTCTATTTGCCGCGGTTTCCTTCGGAAAGATCGGATCCCTTATACATTGCATGGTTTGAATGTGTCGCTGCACTATCTCCCTCGCGCAGAAGGGACTTGCGCAACAGAGGAGATAGAGGCATGGACGATCCCAGCCAGGAGCTCATCACCCAGGCGGTCCTCTGCATCCTGTACGTCGCTGAGGATCTCAAGCCGGAGCGCCCCCGCTCTGCTGCTACCCTCTTCGTCACGGCCTGGTTCCTCGAGTCCACGCTGGAGTAGCAGCGGCGCCAGGGGCCGCGGAGCCTGACGCCGCCTGACGCCACTGCTGAGCCCCTTTGCCCATCGAGCGCCTCAGCAGGGTCGGTCGCACCGCGCTACGCCCGGTGCGGAGGTTGTCTTGATGCTCCGCTCGCCCGGCTACCGCCAGGCTCGCTCCGAGCGGTCTCGCCAAGCTGACGCTCGGCTCGATGCTTGGCCTTGCTCAGCGGCGCCCGGCTGACGCCCGGCGCCGCTTCGCGTCTGCGGTGGGGTCGGCGTGCTCGGGCTCCGGCGCTTCGCGCCTGCGCTCCTGCGCGCGCCGCCCCCGCTGCT
>NZ_NRSH01000061.1 GCF_016584055.1 Halorhodospira neutriphila | reverse complement strand
CGTGGACTTCACCGACCCGGCGTGGCGGCGCCGCCTGGCCGGCACCAGTGCGCGGCACGACCCCCTCGCCCGGGCGGTCGGCCTCCACCGCCGCAGGGGCCCGGCCGTGGTGGACGCCACCGCCGGCCTCGGCCGGGACGCGGCCGTGCTCGCCCACCTCGGGGCGGAGGTCGTCGCCCTCGAGGCGAGCCCCGTGCTCGCCGCCCTCCTCGAGGAGGCCCTGGCGCGCGGGCGCGAGGCCCCCGCGGCCGCCGTCGCCCTCGAGCGGCTCAGCCTGCGCTGCGGCGACCTGCGCCGCCTCCTGGCCACCCTGCCCGAGGCCCGCCGGGAGATCGTCTACCTCGACCCGATGTTCCCGGCCGGCAGCACGCGGGGGGGCGTGGGGCGCGAGGCGCAGATCCTGCGGGCGCTGCTGCCCGCCGAGGCGCAGGCGCCGGAGGCGGAGCTGCTCGGGCACGCCCGGGCCGCCGCCACCCGCCGGGTGGTGGTCAAGCGCTCGCGCCGCGCCCCCGCCCTGGCCGGGCAGGCCCCGACGCGGTCCTTGCACGGGCGCGCCGTGCGCTTCGATCTCTACGAGTCCTAGAGTGCGACCCGCCGGAGGGCGGGCAAGCTACGAAGGAGGGGATAGGGAGAAGATGGCTGGGGGAGGTGGATTCGAACCACCGCTGACGGAGTCAGAGTCCGTAGTCCTACCGCTAGACGATCCCCCAGCAGGAACCTCGTATATTCTAACGCTTCGAGAACTGCGTTGCACGCCGCGCCTTGTGCAGGCCGATCTTCTTGCGCTCGACCATGCGCGCATCGCGGGTGATGAAGCCGGCACGCCGCAGCGGCGCTTTAAGCTCCTCGTCGTAGTCGGCGAGGGCGCGGGCGATGCCGTGGCGCACGGCGCCCGCCTGGCCGCTCGAGCCGCCGCCGGAGACGGTGGCCTTGATGTCGAACTTGTCGAGGGCCTCGACGTGGTCCAGCGGCTGCCGGACGATCATTTTGCCCGTCTCGCGCCCGAAGTACTCCTCCAGCGGCCGGCCGTTGACGGTGATCCGGCCGTTACCCGGCGTCATGAACACCCGTGCCGAGGAGGTCTTGCGGCGCCCTGTCCCGTAGTACTGCTGCTTGGCCATCGCTCGATCGATCCCGTATCCGGTTAAAGCTCCAGGGGCTGCGGCTGCTGCGCGTGGTGGCGATGCTCGCTGCCGGCGTAGACCTTGAGCTTCTTGAACATCGCCCGGCCGAGCCGGTTCTTCGGCAACATGCCGCGCACCGCGGTCTTGATGAGCCGCTCCGGGTGGCGGGCGCGGACCTCGGCGACGTTGCGGCTCTTCAGGCCACCGGGGTAGCCGGTGTGCCAGTAGTAGTGCTTGTCGCTCTCTTTGCGCCCGGTCAGCCGGATCTTATCGGCGTTGACCACGACGATATAATCGCCCGTATCCACGTGCGGCGTAAAGACCGCCTTATGCTTTCCCCGCAGACGGCGCGCGATCTCAGTGGCCAGGCGGCCGAGCGTCTTGTCGGTCGCATCGACCAGGTACCAGTCGCGTTGCACCTCAGCGGGCTTGGCACTGTATGTCTTCATCGGCTGCGCTCTCTCCCTCGAAGACCGCGCATAATAACGAAACCTAAACGCGACGGCAACCACCGTCCCCCCGATCGGGGCCGCGGCGGCTACACCTCCTGGTTCGCGGGCAGGTTGCGCCCGGCGAAGATCTCCATCATCTCGCGGCGCAGGTGCTTGCGGATGGTCTCGCGCTCCTGCTCGTCGAGATCGGCGCTGGACTCGCCGAAGAGGTAGTTATCCAGGTCGAACTCCCGGAGGATCATCTTCGTGTGGAAGATGTTCTCCTGGTAGACGTTGACGTCCAGGGTCTGGTAGCGCTCCTTCGTATCCTCGGAGAGGTAGTTCTGGATCGAGTTGATCTCGTGGTCGATGAAGTGCTTGCGCCCCTCCACGTCGCGGGTGAAGCCGCGCACGCGGTAGTCCATCGTCACGATATCCGAGTCGAAGGAGTGGATCAGGTAGTTGAGCGCCGTCAGCGGCGAGATCACCCCGCAGGTGGAGACGTCGATGTCCGCCCGGAAGGTGCTGACCCCCTTGTCGGGGTGCATCTCCGGGTAGGTGTGCACGGCGATGTGCGACTTGTCGAGGTGCGCCACCACGTCGTCGGGCAGCGGCCCCGGGCGGGCCTCGGCGCTCTCCTCGGCCTCCTCCGGGGTCACCGGCCCCTCGGAGATGAGCAGCGTCACGCTCGCCCCCTGCGGGTCGTAGTCCTGCCGGGCGACATTGAGCACGTTGGCGCCGATGATCTCGGCGACGTTCGTCAGGATGTCGGTCAGGCGCTCGGCGTTGTACTCCTCATCGATGTACTCGATGTACGCGCGCCGCTGCGCCTCGGTCTTGGCGTAGCAGACGTCGTAGATGTTGAAGCTCAGCGACTTCGTCAGGTTGTTGAAGCCGTGGAGCCGGATCCGGTTGTAGTCCACCAACGCCTCTGCCCTCCCGTCGCCGGTGGGTGGCGGCTCATCGAGATGCCGATCAAGGGGGTACAAATTATGCATAATTCTGGCGCTGATGCCACCAGTCTAGGCAAACAGCTCGCGCAGCCGCCCCCCCGGCGACGCCGCCCCCATGAACGCCTCGCCGACGAGGAAGGCGTGGATGCCGGCGGCGCGCACCCGGGCGATGTCCGCGGCGCTGTGGATCCCGCTCTCGGTCACCGCCAGGGCCGTCTCCGGCAGGGCCGCGGCCAGCGCCTCGCTGGTGCCCAGGTCGGTGGTGAAGGTGCGCAGGTCCCGGTTGTTGATCCCCACCAGCCCCGGGGCGAGGGGCTGGCAGCGGGCCAGCTCCTCGGCGTCGTGGACCTCGACGAGCGCGTCCATCCCGAGCTCCACCGCCAGGGCGTGGAGCTCGGCGAGCTGGGCGTCGCCGAGGGCCGCGGCGATGAGAAGCACGCAGTCGGCGCCGAGGGCCCGGGCCTCGTAGACCTGGTAGGTATCGAGGATGAAGTCCTTGCGCAGCACCGGCAGGCCCGCCGCGCCGCGGGCGGCCTGCAGGTGGGTGTCGTCGCCGCGGAAGAAGTCGCGGTCGGTGAGCACCGACAGGCACGCCGCGCCGTGGGCCTCGTAGTCGGCGGCGATGGCCGCCGGGTCGTACGCCTCGCGCAGCACCCCCCGGCTCGGCGAGGCGCGCTTGAGCTCGGCGATCACCGCCGCCTGCCCGGCCTCGACCCGGCGCCGGAGCGCGCCGCGGAAGTCCCGCGGCGCGGCCTGGTCCGCCGCCCGCGCCGAGAGCTCGCGCAGCGGCAAGGCCTCGGCGCGCTCGGCCACCTCCTCGGCCTTGCGGCGCAGGATCCGGCGCAGGATGTCCGGCGTCTCGCCCCCGGCGCTCATCCGGCCAGCTCCCGGCTCGTCGCCGCGAAGCGCTCCAGGGCCTCGGCCGCCGCGCCGGAGGCCATCAGCTCGCGGGCGCGCTCGACGCCCTCGCGCAGGCTCGCGGCCCGGTCCGCGACGTAGAGCGCGGCGCCGGCGTTGGCGGCGATGAGCTCCGCTGCCGGCGTCGGCTCGCCGGCGAAGGCGGCGCGGATCAGGGCGAGGCTATCCTCGGCGCTGGCGACGGTGACGGCGCTCAGGGGCGCCTCGGCGAGGCCGAGCTCCGCCGGCGTGAGGGTGTACTCGCGGACCTCGCCGCCGCGCAGCTCGGCGACCCGGGTGGGCGCGGCGATGCTGATCTCGTCGAGCCCGTCCTCGGCGTGGACCACCAGGACGTGGACGCTGCCGAGCTCGCGCAGGACCTCGGCCACCGGCCGCACCCAGCGCGCGTCGAAGACGCCGAGGAGCTGGCGCTGCGCGCCGGCCGGGTTGGTCAGCGGCCCGAGGAGGTTGAACAGGGTCCGCACGCCGAGCTCCCGGCGCGGGCCGACGGCGTGGCGCATGGCGCCGTGGTGCTGCGGCGCGAAGAGGAAGCCCACGCCGCAGCGGCGTAGGCACTCCCCGACCCCGGCGCTGTCGAGCGCCAGGCTGGCGCCGCAGGCCTCGAGGAGGTCGGCGCTGCCGCTGCGGCTGGAGACGGAGCGGTTGCCGTGCTTGGCCACCGGCGCCCCGCCGGCGGCGGCGACGAAGGCGGCCGCCGTGGAGACGTTCAGCGTCCCGCTGGCGTCGCCGCCGGTGCCGCAGGTGTCCACCAGGCTGGCGACGTCGTCGGCCTCGACGCGCTCGGCGAGCTCGCGCATCACCCCGGCGGCGGCGGCGATCTCGCCGACGGTCTCGCCCTTGAGCCCCAGGCCGATGAGGAAGCCCCCGATCTGGGCCGGCGTCGCCCCGCCGGTCATGATGGTGCGCATCACCTCGGCCATCTCCTCGGGCTGCAGGTCGCCCCGCGCCGAGAGGCGGCGAATGGCCTCTTGCATCTCCATGGCGGAACCTCGCTTAAGCCGCTGCCCGCGGCTGCTCCAGGAAGTTGCGGAGCAGGTCGTGGCCTGCCCGGGTCAGGATCGACTCGGGGTGGAACTGCACCCCCTCGACGGCCAGCTGCCGGTGGCGCAGCCCCATGACCTCGTCCACGGCGCCGTGGGGCCCCTCGGTCCAGGCGGTGACCTCCAGCGCCTCGGGCACCGTGTCCCGCTCGACGATCAGCGAGTGGTAGCGGGTCGCCTCCAGCGGCTCGGGCAGCCCGGCGAAGACCCCCTGGCCGCGGTGGTGGACCGCCGAGGTCTTGCCGTGCATCACCTCGCGGGCCCGGCCGACCCGGGCGCCGAAGACCTGGCCGACGGCCTGGTGGCCGAGGCAGACGCCGAGGATCGGCACCTCGCCGGCCATGGCCCGGATCAGCTCCAGCGAGACCCCGGCCTCGTTGGGCGTGCACGGCCCCGGCGAGATGACGATCCGCTCGGGGCGCAGCCGCCGCGCCTCGGCGACGCTGATCTCGTCGTTGCGCACCACCTCGACCCGCGCCCCGAGCTCGCCCAGGTACTGGACGAGGTTCCAGGTGAACGAGTCGTAGTTGTCGATCATCAGGATCATAGCCCACCCTCGGCCATCTCGACGGCGCGCAGCAAGGCCCGCCCCTTGTTGAGGGTCTCCTTCCACTCCAGCGCCGCGACCGAGTCGGAGACCACGCCGCCGCCGGCCTGCACGTGCACCTGCCCCTGCTGGACGACCGCGGTGCGGATGGCGATGGCGGTGTCCATGTTCCCCGACCAGGAGAGGTACCCCACCGCCCCGGCGTAGACCCCGCGCTTGACCGGCTCGACCTCGTCGATGATCTCCATGGCGCGGATCTTCGGGGCCCCGGTGACCGTCCCCGCCGGGAAGGCGGCGCGCAGCACGTCCATGGCGCTCAGGCCGGGGCGCAGGCGGCCGGTGACGTTGGAGACGATGTGCATGACCTGGGAGTAGCGCTCCACCGCCATGCGCTCGGTCAGGCGCACGCTCCCCGTCTCGGCGACCCGGCCGACGTCGTTGCGGCCGAGGTCGATGAGCATCACGTGCTCGGCGATCTCCTTGGGGTCGGAGACCAGCTCCGCCTCGAGCTCGCGGTCGCGCGCCTCGGTGGCGCCGCGCTTGCGCGTGCCGGCGATCGGGCGCACGGTCACCTCGCCGTCCTCGAGGCGGACGAGGATCTCCGGCGAGGAGCCGACCACCTGGAAGCCGCCGAAGTCGAGGAAGTACATGTACGGCGACGGGTTCGTGCAGCGCAGGGCGCGGTAGAGGTCGAGCGGCTCGGCGCGGAAGGGGCAGGAGATCCGCTGCGAGGGCACCACCTGCATGACGTCGCCGGCGGCGATGTACTCGCGGATGCGCGCGATCGCCTCCTCGTAGCCGGCCTCGGTGAAGTTCGAGCGCAGCTCGCCGTGGGCCCGCGCCGCGCCGGAGCCCGGGCGCTGCTGCGCCAGGGGGCGGGCGAGCTGCTCGGCCAGGCTGTCGAGCCGCGCCAGGCCGGCCTCGTAGGCGCCCTCCTCCCGGGGGTCGCAGTGCACCACCAGGTAGAGCCGGCCGGCCAGGTTGTCGAAGACCACCACCTCCTCGGCCTCGACCAGGCAGATATCCGGCAGCCCCAGGGCGTCCGGCGGCTGGCGCCCGGCGAGCCGCGGCTCGATGTAGCGCACCGTGTCGTAGCCGAAGTAGCCCACGAGGCCGCCGAGAAAGCGCGGCATCTGCGGGAAGCCGGAGGGCGGCGCCGCCCGGTGGCGGTGCTGGTACGACTCGATCCACGCCAGCGGGTCGGCGGCCTCGAGCTGCTCGACGAGCTCGCCGTCGCGGCGCAGCTCGATGCGCTGGCCGTAGACGGCGACCTCGGTGCGCGCCGGCAGGCCGATGATCGAGTAGCGCCCCCACTTCTCGCCGCCCTCCACCGACTCGAGCAGGAACGAGCGCGGCCCGCCGGCGAGCTTGAGGTAGCTCGACAGCGGCGTGTCCAGGTCGGCGAGGACCTCGCGGATCAGCGGGATCCGCGTGTAGCCGGCCTCGGCGAGGGCGTGGAACTCTTGCTCTTTCATGGGCCTACGCTGCAACGCGCAACAGTGGGGGCAGCTCCGTGAGCCGCTCGACCGTGGCGTCCGCGCCGAGATCCGCCAGCGCCACCCCCCGGCGGTAGCCGTAGGGGACGCAGACCACCGGGATGCCGGCGGCCCGGGCGGTGGCGACGTCAATCGCGGAGTCGCCCACCATCAGGCTCCCGGCCCGGGGCATGGCGAGCGCCTCCAGCGCCCCGAGGAGCGGGGCCGGATCGGGCTTGCGGGCCGCGCAGCAGTCGCCGCCGACGACCACCGGGACCGCCTCCGCCAGCCCCAGGGCCTCGATCACCGGCGCGGCGAGGGCGCGGGGCTTGTTGGTCACGACCGCCAGGTGCAGTCCCGCCGCCGCCAGGGCCTGCACCCCCTCCACGGCGCCCGGGTACGCCCGGCTGTCGACGAACAGCCGCTCGCTGTAGAGCTCGAGAAAGCGCGCCAGCGCCTCGTCGAGCTCGGCGGCCGGCGGCTCGCCGTCGTCGCGGCCCGTCAGGGCGCGGGCGACGAGCTTGCGGGTGCCGTTGCCCACCCAGCCGTGCACCTGCTCGAGGGTGACCCCCTCGGCACCGCGCTCGGCGAGCATGCGGTTGACGGCGACGGTGAGATCAGGAGCGCTATCGACGAGCGTCCCGTCGAGATCGAATAGGACGGTGCGGGTCTTCGACAGATCCATGAGCGGCGCTTGGTATCCAAACCCTCAGCCTACCGGCTGGCGAAGCGCCCCCGCAAGCCGGCGGCGCGCTGCGCTCAGGCGACCACCGGCCGGTCGTAGGCGATCGGCAGCTCCCCGGCCTCCTCGAAGGTCACCTCCTCCCAGGCCTGCTCGTTCTCGAGGAGCTTGCGCAGGAGGCGGTTGTTGAGCTCGTGGCCCGACTTGTGGCCGTGGAAGGCGCCGATCAGGCTGCTGCCGAGCAGGTAGAGGTCGCCGATGGCGTCGAGGATCTTGTGCTTGACGAACTCGTCGCGGTAGCGCAGCCCGTCCTCGTTGAGCACCCGGTAGTCGTCCACCACGATGGCGTTGTCGAGGCTGCCCCCGAGCGCGAGGTGGGAGGCGCGCAGGGCCTCGATCTCCTTCATGAAGCCGAAGGTGCGGGCCCGGCTGATCTCGCGGATAAAGGAGGTGGAGGAGAAGTCGACCTCCGCCCAGGCGTGCTCCTCGCGGAAGACCGGGTGGTCGAAGTCGATGGTGAAGCTGACCTTGAAGCCCTCGAAGGGCTCGAAGGCCACCCACTTGTCGCCGTCGACCACCTGCACCGGCTCGCGGATGCGCACGAAGCGCTTCGGCGCCTCCTGCTCCTTGAGCCCCGCGGAGCGGATCAGGAAGACGAAGGGCGCGGCGCTGCCGTCCATGATCGGCACCTCCGCGGCGGAGAGCTCGACGTAGCAGTTGTCGATGCCGAGCCCGGCGAGCGCCGAGAGCAGGTGCTCGACGGTCGCGATGCGCATGTCGCCGTCCACGAGGCAGGTCGACAGGCGGGTGTCCCCCACGGCGGCGGCCGAGGCCTTGATCTCCCGGCCCAGGTCGGTGCGCCGAAAGACGATCCCGGTACTCGGCGGTGCCGGACGCAGGGTCAGGTAGACCTTCTCGCCGGTGTGGAGCCCGACGCCCGTGGCCCGGATGCTATTCTTCAAGGTGCGCTGACAGATCATGGCTGAGCTCGGCTCCGTGTCGGTGTAAGGGGATGGGCTCCGCCTCGTCGGGCTCCGCCTTCCTGGCCTCCCTCCGCCCGGGGCTCTGCTCGGCAGGGCCTCCCTACACCTTGTTAGCGGCAGCAAGGGGGGTCATTTTAGTGTAAAAACGCCCCCCGGGATAGTGCTGCACTGCACCATACTCCCTCAGTCGGCCTGCCGGCGCAGGAAGGCCGGGATATCCAGGTACTCCATATCGCTGTCGGCGTCGCCCTCGCCGCCGCGCTCGTTGGCCGCCTGCTGGCGGATCACCGTGGGCCGGTCGAGCTGGTTGTAGTCGACCTCGCCGCTCGGCTTGCGCGCCGCCGAGGCGGACTTCGCCGCCTCCGCCGCCGCCTGGCGCGGCTTGCCGAGGCCCGTGGCCACCACCGTCACCCGCAGCTCGCTCTCGAGCTCCGGGTCGATGACCGCGCCGACGACCACGGTGGCGTCGTCGGAGGCGTACTCGCGGACAGCGTGGCCGACCTCGTCGAACTCGCCGATGGAGAGGTTGTAGCCGCCGGTGACGTTGACGAGCACGCCGTTGGCCCCGGCGAGGTTGAAGTCCTCGAGCAGCGGGCAGGCGATGGCCCGGTCGGCCGCCTCGCGCGCCCGGCCCTCGCCGGAGGCGACGCCGTTGCCCATGACCGCCATGCCCATCTCCGACATCACGGTGCGCACGTCGGCGAAGTCGACGTTGATCAGCCCCGGGCGGGTGATCAGCTCGGCGATCCCCTTGACGGCGCCGAGGAGGACGTCGTTGGCCGACTTGAAGGCGTCGAGGAGGGTGAGGTTCTTGCCGAGCACCGGCAGCAGGCGCTCGTTGGGGATGGTGATCAGGGAGTCGACCCGGTGCTCGAGCTCCTTGATGCCCTGCTCGGCGATCTCCATGCGCTTGCCGCCCTCGAAGGGGAACGGCTTGGTGACCACCGCCACGGCGAGGATCCCCATCTCCCGGGCCACCTCGGCGACGACGGGGGCGGCGCCCGTGCCGGTGCCGCCGCCCATGCCGGCGGTCAGGAAGACCATGTCGGCGCCCTGGAGGACCTCCTGGATCCGCTCCTTGGACTCCTCGGCCGCCTGCCGGCCGGTCTCCGGATCGGCCCCGGCGCCGAGGCCCTTGGTGATCCCCGAGCCGAGCTGGACGGTGTTCCCCGCCGAGGTGTTCGCCAGCGCCTGGGCGTCGGTGTTGGCGTAGATGAACTCCACGCCCTCGACGTCGGCGGTGACCATGTGCTGGACGGCGTTGCCGCCCCCGCCGCCGACACCGATGACCTTGATGACGGCGTTCTGGTTCTGCGTGTCCATGATCTCGAACATGGTGCTGCCTCCCGATACTGCGTGTGTTCTGCTGCTGCGCCTTGACCGCTAGAGATTGCCCTTGAACCAGCTCTTCATCCGTCCCCACAGGGCGTTGATCCCCCCCTCGGCGCTCAGCCCTGCGGGCACGCCCGCCCCGCGGTTGCGGGCGCCGAAGGCCAGCAGGCCGACGCCGGTGGAGTACATGGGGTTGCGGACCACGTCGGAGAGGCCGGTGACGTGCTTGGGGACGCCGATGCGCACGGGCAGGTGGAAGACCTCCTCGGCGAGGTCGGTGACCCCCTCCATCTTCGAGCTGCCGCCGGTGAGCACGACGCCGGCCGGGATGAGGTCCTCGAAGCCGCTCTTGCGCAGCTCCGCCTGCACCAGGTTGAGCAGCTCCTCGTAGCGCGGCTCGACCACCGAGGCCAGCGACTGGCGCGACAGGCGCCGCGGCGGGCGGTCGCCCACCGAGGGCACCTCGATGGTCTCCTCCGGGTTCGCCAGCTGCGAGAGCGCGCAGGCGTAGCGGACCTTGATGTCCTCGGCGTGGTGCGTGGGGGTGCGCAGGGCCACGGCGATGTCGTTGGTCACCTGGTAGCCGGCGATGGGGATGACCGCCGTGTGGCGGATGGCGCCGCTGGTGAAGACGGCGATGTCCGTCGTCCCGCCGCCGATATCCACCAGGCAGACGCCGAGCTCCTTCTCGTCCTCGGTGAGCACGGCGTAGCTGGCGGCCAGCTGCTGGAGGACGATGTCGTCGACCTCGAGGGCGCAGCGGCGGACGCACTTGGTGATGTTGTCGGCCGCCGAGACGGCGCCGGTGACGATGTGCACCCGCGCCTCGAGCCGCACGCCGGACATCCCCAGCGGGTCGCGGATGCCCTCCTGGCTGTCGATGACGAACTCCTGCGGGATGACGTGGATGATCTGCTGATCGGCCGGGATGGCCACCGCCTTGGCGCCGTCGAGCACCCGCTCGAGGTCGGCGCGCATCACCTCCTTGTCGCGGATGGCGACCATGCCGTGGGAGTTGAGGCTGCGGATGTGGCTGCCCGAGATCCCCACGTAGGCGGAGTGGATCTCGCAGCCGGCCATCAGCTCGGCCTCCTCCACCGCCCGCTGGATCGACTGCACGGTGGAGTCGATATTGACGACCACCCCCTTCTTCAGCCCGTGGGAGGGGTGGCTGCCGACGCCGATGACCTCCAGCTCCCCGTCCTCCTTGACCTCTCCCACGATGGCGACGACCTTCGAGGTCCCGATATCGAGGCCGACCAGGAGGCTGTCTTCTGTCTTCCGAACCATGGTCTGCTCCACGCTCAATCCGTCTCGTCCGCTGCTTCCCAGGCGACGGCGAAGCCGTTGGGATAGCGCAAATCCGCCCGCTCCATGCTGCGGCCCTGCTCCCGCGCCCGCAGGGTCGGCAGCGCCGCGGCGAAGCGCTCGACCCGGGGTACGGGCCGCTCACGGCCGATGACCAGCCGCGCCCCGCCGCCGAGCCGCGCCTGCCACAGCCCCCGGGGCGAGAGGCTCAACGCCGCCAGATTGACGCCGGTCTCGTCAAAGAGTTGCCGAGCCTCCCTGAAGACCCGCACCACATCGCCCCGGCGCCCCCGGGGGCCGGCCAGCCTCGGCAGCCCCGAGGGCCGGCGCGACGCCGGCGGCCGGAAGAGCTCGCCCCGGGGGTCCACCAGGGCCGGGCCGCCGCGCCACTCGGCCAGGGCCCGGCGCTCGCGCAGGCGGATGGTCAGCGTCCCGGGCCAGCTGCGGCGCGGCTCGGCCTCCGCTACCCAGGCTAGCTGCTCGAGGGCCCGCCGGGCGCCGGCCACGTCGACGCCGAGGAGGCTGCGATGCAAGTGCGGTGCCACCGCCGCGCGGACCTCCTCGCGGGTCACCCGCTGCGGCGCCTCGGCGAGCTCGATGCGCTCCAGCGGCAGCAGGTGGCCGCCGCGCACCGCGGCAGCGAGCCCGGCCAGCGCGCCGAGGCCCGCCAGCAGGCCGGCCCCCGCCCACAGCCAGCGGCGCAGGTCCGCCGCCCTCATGCCAGCGCCTCCCCGAAGATCCGGGCGACCAGCTCGTCGAAGCCGATCCCCGCCTCGGCGGCCGCGATAGGGACCAGGGAGTGGTCCGTCAGCCCGGGGATGGTGTTGACCTCCAGCAGCTGCCACGCCCCGGCGCCATCGCGCATGACGTCAACGCGCCCCCAGCCGCTGCCGCCGGCCGCCGCGAAGGCCTCGCGGCAGAGGGCCGCCAGCCGCCGCTCCTCGGCCTCGCCGAGCCCGCTCGGGCACTCGTGCCGGGTATCCGGGGCGCGGTACTTGGCCTCGTAGTCGAAGAAGGCGTGCCCGGTCTCCAGGCGGATCGACGGCAGCGCCCGGTCGCCGAGCAGCGCCACGGTGTACTCCTGCCCGGCGACCCACGCCTCGGCGAGCACGTACTCGTCGTAGGCCGCCGCCTGCCGGTACGCCGCCGCCAGCTCCGCGGCGCTCTCCACCCGGGCCATGCCGAGGCTCGAGCCCTCCCGCGCCGGCTTGACGATCAGCGGCCAGCCCAGCCCCCGCACCTGCTCGGCCTCCCCCGAGCGCAGCAGGCGCGCCGCCGGCGTCGGCAGCCCGCAGCCCTGCCAGAGCCGCTTGCAGCGCCACTTGTCCATGGCCAGGGCGGAGCCGAGCACGCCGCTGCCGGTGTACGGCACGCCGAGGGTCTCCAGCGCCCCCTGGATGGTCCCGTCCTCGCCGCCGCGGCCGTGGAGGGCGATGAAGGCGCCGTCGTAGCCGCGCAGCGCCTCGAGGGGCTCGTCGCGCGGGTCGAAGGCGGCGGCGTCGTAGCCGCGCCGGCGCAGCGCGGCGAGCACGGCCTCGCCGCTGCGCAGCGAGATCGCGCGCTCGGCGGAGCCGCCGCCCATGAGCACGGCGATGCGCCCGGCCCGCTGCGGATCCGGTACCACGCTCACGGCAGCGCCTCCCCCCAAGTGTGGACCTCGGGCTCGAGCCGGACACCGTGGCAGCGCTCGACCCGGTCCTGGACGTGCGCCATGAGCGCCTCGATATCCGCCGCGCAGCCGCCGGCGTTGATAATGAAGTTGGCGTGGCGCTCGGCGACGTAGGCCCCGCCGACCGCCAGCCCCTTGCAGCCGGCCGCCTCGATCAGCCGCCCGGCGGCCGCCCCCGGCGGGTTGCGGAACACCGAGCCGCAGGTCGGCTGCCCCACCGGCTGCGTCGCCTTGCGCCGCCCCAGGAGCCCGCGCACGCGCTGGCGCAGGGCCTCGGGATCGGCGGGCGCCAAGCGCCAGGTCGCGGCCACGAAGGCCTCGCCCGGCGGCGCGCCCACCGCGCGGTAGCCGACGCGGAAGTCCTCGGGGGGGCGTGTGCGCAGCCGGCCGCGGCGGTCGACGGTCTCCACCTCGTGGACCGCCGCCCACGTCTCGCCGCCCTCGGCGCCGGCGTTCAGGGCCAGGGCGCCGCCGACGGTCCCCGGGACGCCGGCCAGGAACTCGAGCCCCGCCAGGCCGCTGCGCACGCTCTCCCGGGCCAGCCGGGGGCTCGGCACCCCCGCCTCGGCCCGGACCCACGCCCCCTCGATGCG
>NZ_NRSH01000060.1 GCF_016584055.1 Halorhodospira neutriphila | reverse complement strand
GCCGGGATCGACTCCAGCCTCGGCCGCGGGCGGGCCGAGTGCGCCGCGCCCCTCGCGTGGCCCGCGGTGGACCGGACGCTGGTCTGGCGGCTCGATCTCGGGTGAGGCGCTGGGCGGGGGCGCCCGCCCGGCGGCTCAGCAGGGGGCGCGCTTGGCGTCGACGACGGCCTGCAGTGAGCCGAGGGTCGCGAAGAGCTCCGCGGTCACCTCGTCCTCCTCGAGGCGCAGGCCGAAGCGCTCCTCGAGGGCCTCGACGATGAGCACCACGGCCATCGAGTCGAGCTCGGGGAGCTCGCCGAGCAGCCGCGTCTCGGCCGTGAACGCCTGGGCCCGGCCGCGCAGCTGCAGGGTCTCGTCGAGCAGCGCGCGGAGCTCGTCTTCGGTGCTCAAGGGGTGAAGACCTCGGTATCGGCCAGGGTATCCTCGGATAGCATAGCAATCTCGCGCCGGCGGGCTCAGCGCCGGCGCTGCGGCGGTCGCGGGCCCGGCGGCGGCTCGGCGCCGACCGCCGCCTGCCGGGCGCGCCGGAGCATGGCCTGGAGGTCGTGGAGCAGGCCCTGCGCCTGCGGCGTCGCCATGCGCTCGGCGCTGCCGGAGCGCCAGAGCAGGAAGCCGCCGATCACCATGGCGAGGCTCACCGCGAGGCTGAGCAGGGAGATCAGGAGCGCGCCGCCGCCGACGGCGTAGGCGACCCGGTGGAGGTTGCCCTCGAGGCCGTCGGCGCGGTGGGCGTTGCCCGGGTTCGCCGCGGAGTAGGCGATGCGCACCGGCTCGCCGAGCGGCGGCGGCCGGCGGGCGCGGATCCGGGCCGGCACCTGGTGGTCCCGCCCCGCCGCCTCGAAGGCGTAGACCGGCCGGTAGCGCAGCGGGCCGGCCTCCTGGGCGAGCTCGATGACCTCGGCGACCCAGCCCTGGGTGGTGCGCTGGTCCGGGTACTCCGGGGGCTGGAGGTAGCGGCCGGCGAGCAGGAGCGCCCCGCCGAGGAGGGCGCCGACGAGCACCCCCGAGACGCCCCCGAAGCCGGTGACCGCGCCGACGAGGATCAGCGCCCCGCCGGCGAGCACCTTCGCCGCGCCGCGGCCGGCGGGATCGTCCGCCCAGCAGTCGCGCAGGGCGGTGAGCAGGGGGTGGATACGCCTCATGCCGATGCCTCCGCCTCACTGGTGCCCGGGCGTTGCTGCGCCTCCTGCCGCGCCCGCCAGCACTGCGGGTGGACCGGGGCGAGGCGCTCGATGCAGCTGTCGAAGTAGCTCGGCGTGTCGATCAGGCACTGCTCGCAGTCGGGCATCTCGTAGCGCAGCGCCTGGCGCTCGCCGTGGGGGATGAGCTGCGTCGTGGCCAGGCTCTGGCAGGCGTGGTCGTAGTCGGCGACCCGCGCCTCCCAGTCCGGCTCCGCCGTCTCGAGGCTCTCGCCGCAGAGCGCGCAGCGCCCCTCGTGGCGCCGGAAGAGGCGGCTGCGCATGTAGGGGTGGATCGGCGCCTTGCGCACGAAGCGCTCCCAGGCCTCGCCGTCGTGGCCCTCGCGGGCGGCCTCGGCGTCCTGGCTCCCCCAGCGCACCCGCCCCTGGCGCTGCTCCTCCTGGCGCAGGCGGCGCTCCCGGCGCTCGCGGCGCCGGCGGGCGGCCCGGTCCTTGACGGCGACCAGGCGCAGGACGTCGGGGATCCCGCCGGAGACGAGGTCGACCGGGTGGGCCGTGCTGCGGTAGGCCTGGCGCGTCGAGGTATCCGCGATCCAGATGATCGCCTGGGCGCCGAGGGCCTCGCCGATGGCGGCGGCCCGCCCCAGCGCCGCCGGGAGCCCCTGGTTGAACTGCTCGGGGGCGAGGATGTAGACGCTGTAGCGGGCCTCGTCGGTGTCGATGAGCAGGTTCGCCACGCCGGCGGCGGTGCCGACGTCGAAGCGGTAGTGGAACTCGGGGCCGTTCTCGCGGATCCAATCGCGTAGGGTTCGGGGCGTGTGCTGAGGGTTGAGCCCGGCCTCGCCGGGCTCGGCGTCGGCGGCGCCGCTGCGGCCCGTGCCGTAGCGGCGCAGCTGCCGCCACGCCCAGGGGCCGACCAGCCGGGCCGCCATGGCGAAGGCGCCCGCCGCGCCGACGAGCAGCAGCGGGGCGAGCCGGTCGAGCAGGCTGTACGCCTGCCCGAGCAGGGGCGGCGAGGGCCGGGTGATCAGCGCCGGGATCAGCGCCGCGGCGGCCAGGGCGAGGGCGCCGCTCTGCCACGCCCGGGCGGCCCGCCACTGCCGGGCGCTCGCGCTCGCCGGGGCGAGGCGGCGGACCCGGGCGGCGGTGGCCTCGCGGGCGACGGCTAGCAGGAGCAGCAGCACGATACCGAGCGTTGCGGGCAAGGGGTCTCTCGCTTCTTGTTCGCCTAGGGGGATCGGCGCCCCTGTCCCTCGGCAGCGGCGCCGATCCCGGCCCATTATGCGGACGTTGCGGGTCAGCGGCCTAGCGCTGTTATACTAGCGCTGTGTTGGGGGCAGGTCATTCGCTGCTTGTGCCCCCTCGATCGTGCGAAAGTGGCGGAATCGGTAGACGCGCCGGGTTTAGGTCCCGGTGGGGCATGGCGCCCCGTGAGAGTTCGAGTCTCTCCTTTCGCACCAGATCGCGCGGCCGCGCCGCTCAGGGCGCGGCCTTGTCGAGACGATTCACGACCCAACGTTTAGATCCCTAAGGACTTCCCGATGCAAGTTTCCGTGGAGACGACCCAAGGCCTGGGCCGGCGCATGACGGTCCACGTTCCGGCCGAGCGCGTTGAGAACGAGATCGAGCGCCGCCTGCGCGATCTCTCCGGCCGGGTCAAGATGGATGGATTCCGCCCCGGCAAGGTGCCGATGAAGGTGGTGCGCAAGCAGTACGGCCAGCAGGTGCGCAGCGAGGTGCTCAACGAGGTCGTGCAGCAGAGCTACTCCGAGGCCTTGGAGCAGGAGGGGCTGCGCCCCGCCGGGAGTCCGCAGATCTCGCTCAAGAGCGCCGAGGAGGGGCAGGACCTGGAGTACGAGGCGAGCTTCGAGCTGCTGCCCGAGATCGAGGTCGGCGGCGTCGAGCAGATCCGCGTCGAGCGCCCCGCCGTGGAGATCACCGACGAGGACCTCGGCAACGTCCTCGAGCGCCTGCGCCGCCAGCACGCCAGCTACGAGCCGGTGGAGCGCCCGGCGCAGGACGAGGACCGCGTCATCCTCGACTTCTCCGGCACCATCGACGGCGAGCCCTTCACCGGCAGCCAGGCCGAGGATGCCCCGGCGGTGCTCGGCGCCGGGCAGCTGCCGCAGGCCTTCGAGGAGGTGCTCCAGGGGGCCGAGGCCGGCGGCGAGTGGACCGTGGAGCACACCCTGCCCGAGGACCTCTCCGATGAGCGCCTCGCCGGCAAGACCGCGCAGTTCGAGCTGCGGCTCAAGCGGGTCGAGGCGCCGGTGCTGCCCGAGCTCGACGAGGCGTTCGCGCAGCAGTTCGGCATCCAGGAGGGCGGGGTCGAGGCCCTGCGCGAGGCGCTGCGCAGCAACCTCGAGAGCGAGCGCGACCAGGCGGTCCGCCAGCGGCTCAAGCGCCAGGCGCTGAACCAGCTCGCCGAGCGCAACGAGCTGGAGATCCCGCAGACGCTCGTCGACAGCGAGATCCAGGCCCTGCGCGAGCAGTCCGGCGCCGGCGAGGGCGAGGAGGTGCCGGACTCGGAGCGCTCGGCCTACGAGGAGACGGCGCGCCACCGCGTCAAGCTCGGGCTGCTGGTCAACCACCTCGTGCGCAGCCAGGGCATCGAGCTCGATCGCGAGCGGCTGATGCAGCAGCTGCGCGAGATGGCCGCCAGCTCCGGCCACGACCCCCGGGAGGCGCTCCAGGAGTACGCGCAGAACCGGCAGCTGATGGAGAGCCTCGAGGCCTCGGTCATCGAGGAGCAGGTCGTCGACTGGCTCCTTGAGCAGGTCCAGGTCGAGGACCAGCCGATGAGCTTCGACGAGCTCATGAACCACGACGCCGCCACGGCGTGACCGCAGCGAACCACGCAGGAGTCCCCGAGCCATGACCGAACCGCAAGGCCAGACGCCGCTGGACCCCCAGGCGAGCGGCCTGGTGCCCATGGTCGTCGAGCAGTCCCCGCGCGGCGAGCGGGCCTACGACATCTTCTCGCGCCTGCTCAAGGAGCGGGTGGTCTTCTTCGTCGGCCCCATGGAGGACTACCAGGCGAACCTGCTGGTCGCCCAGCTGCTGTTCCTGGAGTCGGAGAACCCCGACAAGGACATCCACCTCTACATCAACTCGCCCGGCGGCTCGGTGACCGCCGGGCTGGCGGTCTACGACACGATGCAGTACATCAAGCCCGACGTGGCGACGCTCTGCGTCGGCCAGGCCGCGAGCATGGGCGCGCTGCTGCTCGCCGCCGGGGCGCCGGGCAAGCGCTCGGCGCTGCCCAACTCGCGGATGATGATCCACCAGCCCCTCGGCGGCTTCCAGGGCCAGGCGACGGATATCGATATCCACGCCCGCGAGATCCTGAGCATGCGCGACCGGCTCAACCGGATCCTCTCCCACCACACCGGCCAGGACCTCGAGAAGATCCGCAACGACACCGAGCGCGACAACTTCATGAGCGCCGAGGTGGCGGCGGAGTACGGGCTCGTCGACCACGTCCTCCAGCGGCGCCACGGTGCGGAGTGATCCGCGCCGGGGGCTGTTGCGTCCCCCCCGGAAAGGGTGCATTGTTATCGATAACCGCCGAATAGCTGAGAAGCCGAGGCCGTGGCATGACTGACCGGAATCAGGGCAAGAGCGACGACAGCAGCAAGGTCCTGTACTGCTCGTTCTGCGGGAAGAGCCAACACGAGGTGCGCAAGCTCATCGCCGGGCCCTCGGTCTTCATCTGCGATGAGTGCGTCGAGCTGTGCAACGACATCATCCGTGAGGAGCTCCAGGAGGGCAGCGCCAGCGAGGGCGGCGGGCTGCCCAAGCCCCACGAGATCCACCGGGTGCTCGACGAGTACGTCATCGGCCAGGACCACGCCAAGAAGGTCCTCTCGGTGGCCGTCTACAACCACTACAAGCGCCTCGAGGGGCACGGCGCCAGCGGCGACGACGTCGAGCTGACCAAGAGCAACATCCTGCTCATCGGCCCGACGGGCTCGGGCAAGACGCTGCTCGCCGAGACCCTGGCGCGGCTGCTCAACGTGCCGTTCACCATCGCCGACGCCACCACCCTGACCGAGGCGGGCTACGTCGGCGAGGACGTCGAGAACATCATCCAGAAGCTGCTCCAGAAGTGCGACTACGACGTCGAGAAGGCGCAGCACGGGATCGTCTACATCGACGAGATCGACAAGGTCACGCGCAAGGGCGATAACCCGTCGATCACCCGCGACGTCTCGGGCGAGGGCGTGCAGCAGGCGCTGCTCAAGCTCATCGAGGGGACCACCGCCTCGGTGCCGCCCCAGGGCGGGCGTAAGCACCCGCAGCAGGAGTTCGTGAACGTCGACACGAGCAACATCCTGTTCATCTGCGGCGGCGCCTTCGCCGGGCTCGACAAGGTCATCCAGGAGCGCTCGGAGAGCGGCGGCATCGGCTTCTCGGCGGAGATCAAGAGCGAGAAGGAGCGCGCCAGCGTCAGCGAGATCCTCCAGACGGTGGAGCCGAGCGACCTGGTGCGCTACGGGCTGATCCCCGAGTTCGTCGGCCGCATGCCGGTGATCGCCACCCTCGACGAGCTCGACGAGACGGCGCTCATCGAGATCCTCAAGGAGCCGAAGAACGCCCTGGTCAAGCAGTACCAGAAGCTCTTCGAGATGGAGGGCGTCGAGCTCGACCTGCGCGACGACGCCCTGCGCGCCGTGGCGCACAAGGCCATGGAGCGCAAGACGGGCGCCCGCGGGCTGCGCACCATCATCGAGCAGATCCTGCTCGAGACCATGTACGAGCTCCCCTCCATGGAGAACGTCAGCAAGGTGGTCGTCGACGAGTCCGTGATCGCCGGCGACAGCCGCCCGTACATCGTCTACGCCGGCCCGGAGCACTCCAAGGCCGCCTCCGACGAGTGAGGCGGCCGCCGCCGGCGGCGGCTTGAAACCCCACCGATCGATCCCAACCCTTAGGCGAGTGGCAGGGCGCCTAAGGTTGCGGCCGTGCGCCCTGCACGGGCACACGTCAGCGAGGTCCGAACCCCATGGCATCAACGACCGAGACACCGCAATCGTACCCCACGATGGACCAGACCCCGGTCCTGCCGCTGCGCGACGTGGTGGTCTACCCGCACATGGTCATCCCGCTGTTCGTCGGCCGCGAGCGCTCCATCCACGCGCTCGAGTCGGCCATGGAGAACGACAAGCGGATCTTCCTCGTCGCCCAGCGCAGCGCCGAGGTCGACGACCCGGGCGGGGACGACCTCTACGCCTACGGCACCGTGGCCTCGATCCTGCAGATGCTCAAGCTCCCCGACGGCACGGTGAAGGTGCTCGTCGAGGGCAGCGAGCGGGCGCAGCTCGTCGAGCTCGCCGACAGCGGCGAGTACCTCTCGGCCCGGGTGGTGGTCACCCCCGAGCCGGCGCACGACCCGGAGGACCGCGAGATCGAGGTGGTGGCGCGCTCGGCGACCAACCTCTTCGAGCAGTACGTCAAGCTCAACAAGAAGATCCCGCCGGAGATCCTCTCCTCGCTGTCGGGCATCGAGGAGCCGGGGCGGCTGGCCGACACCATCGCCGCCCACATGTCCCTGAAGGTCGAGGAGAAGCAGAACGTCCTCGAGATGGAGGACCCGCGGGCCCGGCTCGAGCACCTGATGGGGCTCATCGAGGGCGAGATCGACGTCCTGCAGATCGAGAAGCGCATCCGCGGGCGCGTCAAGCAGCAGATGGAGAAGTCCCAGCGGGAGTACTACCTCAACGAGCAGATGAAGGCCATCCAGAAGGAGCTGGGTGAGCTCGAGGACGTCCCCAACGAGGTCGAGGAGCTCGAGCGCAAGATCGAGGAGTCGGGCATGCCGCAGCAGGCGCTCGACAAGGCGCGCCAGGAGCTCAACAAGCTCAAGATGATGTCGCCCATGTCCGCCGAGGCGACGGTGGTGCGCAACTACCTCGACTGGCTCGTGAGCCTGCCGTGGAAGGACCGCACCCGGGTGCGCCACGACCTCAAGCGCGCCCAGCGTGTGCTCGACGAGGACCACTACGGCCTCGAGAAGGTCAAGGAGCGGATCCTCGAGTACCTGGCCGTGCAGCGCCGCGTGCGCAAGCTCAAGGGGCCGATCCTCTGCCTCGTGGGCCCGCCCGGCGTCGGCAAGACCTCCCTGGGGCAGTCCATCGCCCGGGCCACGAACCGGCGCTTCACCCGCATGTCCCTCGGCGGCGTGCGCGACGAGGCCGAGATCCGCGGCCACCGGCGGACCTACATCGGCTCCCTGCCGGGCAAGATCGTCCAGAACCTGAGCAAGGCGGGCAAGCGCAATCCGCTCTTCCTGCTCGACGAGGTCGACAAGATGGCCATGGACTTCCGCGGCGACCCCTCCTCGGCGCTGCTCGAGGTCCTCGACCCGGAGCAGAACCACAACTTCAACGACCACTACCTGGAGGTGGACTTCGACCTCTCCGACGTGATGTTCGTCTGCACGGCGAACACCATGAACATCCCGGAGCCGCTGCTCGACCGCATGGAGGTCATCCGCCTGCCCGGCTATACCGAGGAGGAGAAGGTCGCCATCGCCCAGCGCTACCTGCTGCCCAAGCAGATGAAGGCCAACGGCCTGCGCAAGGGCGAGCTGGAGGTCAAGGAGAGCGCCATCCGCGACGTCATCCGCCACTACACGCGGGAGGCCGGCGTGCGCAACCTCGAGCGCGAGCTCGCCACCGTCTGCCGCAAGGTGGTCAAGGGGCTCGTCGAGGGCGAGCGCAAGGGCGCCAAGAGCAAGCGCGTCCAGGTCACCCGGCGCAACGTGGACAAGTACCTCGGCGTCCGCCGCTACCGCTACGGGGTCGCCGAGACCGAGGACCGGGTGGGGCAGGCCACGGGCCTGGCCTGGACCGAGGTCGGCGGCGAGCTGCTGACCATCGAGGTCGCCGTGGTGCCCGGCAAGGGGCGGGCGACCCAGACCGGGCAACTCGGCGACGTCATGAAGGAGTCCATCGACGCCGCCACCACCGTGGTGCGCAGCCGCGCCCGGGCCCTGGGGCTCGAACCGGACTTCTATACCAAGTACGATTACCACATCCACGTCCCCGAGGGGGCGATCCCCAAGGACGGCCCCTCGGCGGGGATCGGCATGTGCGTGGCCCTCGTCTCGGCGCTGACCGGCATCCCGATCCGCTCCGGGGTGGGGATGACCGGCGAGATCACGCTGCGCGGCGAGGTCCTGCCCATCGGCGGCGTCAAGGAGAAGCTCCTGGCCGCCCTCCGCGGCGGGATCACCACGGTGCTGATCCCCTCGGAGAACGAGAAGGACCTCGCGGAGGTGCCCAAGGAGGTCAAGGCCCGGCTCGATATCCGTCCGGTGCGCTGGATCGACGAGGTCTTCGAGGTCGCCCTGACGCGCCAGCCGCAGCCGCTGCCGCAGCCCGAGGGGGAGGAGCCGGGCGCCGAGGCTGAGGTCCAGGTCGCCTCGCGCTCCTCGGTCTCGGAGACCCAGACGGATACGACGCGCCCCCACTGAGCCAGGGGCAAGTTGACACGGGAGAAAAGGCGTTGCTATAAACCTCCCCCATCCGACGGCTCACCTCGCCGCGCTAAGCCGGGGCGGCGGGGCGCGCGAGCCTTGGGGGTTGCGAGGCCACGAGACAACCGACCAATAGAGGAAGAGGACATCGGGATGAACAAAAGTGAGCTCATCGAGGCGGTAGCCGACTCTGCTGATCTGTCCAAGGCGGCGGCTTCACGTGCCGTGGACGCTATGGTAGAGTCGGTCACCGACGCGCTCCGTGAGGGGGACCAGGTGACGCTGGTCGGCTTCGGCACCTTCACGGTTCGGGATCGGGCCGCCCGGACTGGCCGCAACCCGCAGACGGGTGAGACCATCCAGATCCCGGCTTCGAAAGTCCCGGGCTTTAAGCCTGGCAAAGCGCTCAAAGATGCGATAAACTAAGAGACTCCTGAACGGGGTGGTTAGCTCAGCTGGGAGAGCGTCGCCCTTACAAGGCGAATGTCGGGGGTTCGAGCCCCTCACCACCCACCAGGAGCTCGAGAAGCGAGCAACTCGGAGCGGTAGTTCAGTTGGTCAGAACGCCGGCCTGTCACGCCGGAGGTCGCGGGTTCGAGCCCCGTCCGCTCCGCCATATCCAGCACGGCAGCGATGCCGGCAAAGAAGGCGCCCTCGAGGCGCCTTTTTTGTGTGCGCTAGACCGACCGCCGGCGCAGGCGCCCGCCGTGGCGGCTCCGTTCCACCTGAACCGGTAGAAGGCGAGGCATGCTTCAGTCGATACGAGACGGGATCAAGGGCTGGGTCGCTTGGCTGATCGTGGCCCTTATCGCGCTGCCGTTCCTCTTCATGGGCGGCGCCGAGTACTTCCGCGGGGGCGGCGGCGAGGCCGTGGTCGCGAAGGTCGGCGACCAGGAGATCCAGCGCCGCCAGCTCGAGCAGGCCGTGCAGCGCCAGCGGGCCCGGCTGCGCGAGATGTTCGGCGGCGAGCTGCCCGAGGGCAGCTTCGACGAGGCCGCCCTGCGCCGCGGCGCCCTCGACCAGCTGATCGACCGGACGCTGCTCTACGACTACGTCGAGCGGCAGGGGCTGCGCGTCAGCGACCAGGCGGTCGCCCGCGAGATCCGGGGCCAGGGGCTGTTCCAGCAGGACGGGGCGTTCTCCGAGGAGCGCTACCGCAGCCTCCTCCAGCGCAACGGGATGGCCCCCGCGGACTACGAGGCCCTCGTCCGCCGCGACCTGCTCGTCGGCCAGCTCCAGCAGGGCGTCCAGGCCAGCGGCCTCGCCACCCCCGCGCGCCTCGAGCGGATCGTCCGCCTGCGCGACGAGGCGCGGAGCTTCTCCTACGCCGAGGTCCCCGCCTCGGCGATGCGGGAGGGGGTGAGCGTCGATGAGGCCGCCGTCGAGGCCTACTACCGGGAGCACCCCCTCGAGTACATGACCCCGGAGGCCGTGCGCCTGAGGTACGTCGAGCTCCGCCTCGAGGACCTGCGCGACGAGGCGCAGATCGACGAGCAGGCCCTGCGCGAGCGCTACGAGCAGAGCCGCGGCGCCTACGCCGACGGCGGCCGGCGCCGGGTCCGGCATATCCTCCTGCCGCTCGACGAGGACGCCGGTGCGGCGCGGGCCGAGCAGGTGCGCGCCGAGATCGCGCGGCTGCGGGAGCGCCTGCGCTCGGGCGGCGCCTCCTTCGCCGAGCTCGCCGAGGCGTACTCCGAGGACCCGGGCTCGGCCCAGGAGGGGGGCAAGCTCGGCTGGATCTCCCGCGGCGAGATGGTCGAGCCCTTCGAGGAGGCCGCCTTCAGCCTCGAGGAGGGGGCGGTCTCCGAGCCGGTACGGACGCGCTTCGGCTACCACCTGATCCGGGTCGACGAGACCGAGCGCGGCGAGGCCCAGAGCTTCGCGGCGGTGCGCGACGAGATCGAGGCCGAGCTGCTGCGCGAGCGGGTGGGCGATCAGTTCGCCGAGCGGCGCAACGAGCTCGCCAACCGGGCCTTCGAGCAGCCTGAGAGCCTGGAGCCGGCCGCGGAGGCGCTCGGCCTCACGGTGCAGACCAGCGGCTGGATCCCCCGCGGCGGGGGCGAGGAGGGGCTGGCCCGGTTCCCGGCGGTGGTCGAGGCCGCCTTTAGCGAGGAGGTCCTCGAGCAGGGCTACAACAGCGAGCTCGTCGAGCTCGGCGAGGAGCGCTTCGCGGTGGTCCGCGTGGCGGAGCGCCGCCCGCCGGCGCCGCGGCCGCTGGCGGCGGTGGCCGACCGGATCCGCGAGGCGCTGCGCGACCAGCGCGCGGCCGAGCGGGCCCGGGAGCGGGCCGAGCAGCTGCGGGAGGCGGTGGCCCAGGGGCAGGGCCTTGAGGAGGCCGTGGCCGAGAGCGCGGCGCGGCTGCACACGGCGGAGCAGGTGCGCCGCCGCGACCAGGGGCCGCCGGCGCCGGTCCGGCGCGCCGCCTTCGAGATGGGGGTCGGCCAGGTGCGCCTGGTCGAGCTCCGGGACGGCTCCGCGGCGCTCGTGCGCCTCGAGGGGGTCGAGCCCGGCGACTGGGAGGCGCTTGCCGAGCAGGAGCGCGAGCAGCTGCGCCAGCAGGTGCGCGCCATGGCCGGGCGCTCCGAGCTCCAGGCCCTGATCCGGGCCCTGCGGGCCGACGCCGAGGTGCAGATCCACGACGAGCGGCTCTAGGAGCGGGGAGGGCGGGCGGCCCGCGCCGCCTCGCCGGCCCCGCCGCCGCTCCGGCGGCGGGGCGCGGAAGGTGGGCCGGCCGGCTAGAGCTCGGCGCCGGAGAGGGCGACGCTGTGGAAGCCGGCGTCGACGTGGACGATCTCGCCGGTGATCCCCGAGGCGAGGTCCGAGCACAGGAAGGCGCCGGCGTTGCCGACCTCGAGGGTCGAGACGTTCTTGCGCAGCGGCGAGGCCTGCTCGTTGTGGCTCATCATCTGCTTGAAGCTGCCGATCCCCGAGGCCGCGAGGGTGCGGATGGGGCCGGCGGAGATGGCGTTGACCCGGATCCCCTCGGGGCCGAGGTCCGCGGCCATGTAGCGCACGCTCGACTCGAGGCTCGCCTTGGCGGCGCCCATGACGTTGTAGTTGGGCAGGGAGCGCTCGCCGCCGAGGTAGGTCAGGGTCACGAGGGCGCCCTGGCGCTCGCGGAGCATGGCCCGGCCGCAGCGGGCGAGGGCGACGAAGCTGTACGCGGAGATCTCGTGGGCGCCGCGGAAGCCCTCGCGCGTGGTGTTGTCGACAAAGGAGCCGGTCAGCTCCTCGCGCGGGGCGAAGGCCACGGCGTGGACGATGCCGTCGAGCCCGTCCGGCCACTGCTCGGCGAGGGCGCTGAAGACCCCCTCGATCTCCTCGTCCGAGCTGACGTCGCAGGGGTAGACGAGCTCGCTGCCGACGGACGCGGCGAGCTTGGCCACCCGGTCGCGTAGCTTCTCGTTCTGGTAGGTGAAGGCCAGCTCGGCCCCCTCGCGGTGCATCGCCTCGGCGATGCCCCAGGCGATGGAGCGGTCGCTGGCCACCCCCACGATCAAGATGCGCTTATTCTGCAGAAACCCCATTGAACGACTCTCCGCCGATTGCTCATGACACCGCGCTCATCCTAACACGGGCGCGCGGGGCGGGCGGGGTGTCCCCTTTTGACAATGCATTCCCAAAAGTGCATAAATTATCTCTTTTCGCCCGCCCTGCGCCGAGGGCCTGAGAGGACCGCGGCGCGACGGGCCGCTGGAAGGAGGCGCGATGCTACGCCGTATGCCCCGGGATCTCGGCTCGAGCTACTCACCGCTGTACTTCCTCGCCGCCCTCGGCGCCGGGGGGTTGGCGGTCTCCTTCTTCATGTGGCTGCTCTTCTGGATCCCCTCGCCCGGCCACCCCATCCCCGTATTCGCGGATATCGCCGCGGCCTTCGAGCAGGGCGGCTTCCTCAGGCGGGCCGCGATCGCCGGGGCGTGGACGGGGATCGCGGCCTTCGCCCTGATGCACGTCCGGCTGCTGCTGTGGAACCTGCGCGAGTTCCGCGGCTTCCGCCGGACGCCGGCCTACCGGCAGATGCTCAACGACCGCACGGAGATCCAGCTGCTGGCGGCGCCGCTGGCGGTGGCGATGACCATCAACGTCGGCTTCGTCGTCGGCGCGGTCTTCGTGCCCGGCCTCTGGTCGGTGGTGGAGTGGCTCTTCCCGGCGGCGATGGCCGGCTTCCTCGCCGTCGGCGTCTGGGCGCTGTGGTGGCTGGGCGACTTCTGGGGCCGGGTGCTCACCGAGAGCCACTGCGACTGCGCCGCCGATAACAGCCTGGCGCAGCTGCTGCCCTCCTTCGCCCTGGCGATGGTCGGCGTCGGGCTCGCGGCGCCGGCGGCCATGAGCCAGCTCCCCGGCACCGCCGCCGTGAGCCTCGTGCTGTCGAGCTTCTTCATGGTGAGCGCCGTGCTCTCCGGCGCCGTGATGCTGGTGCTCGGCATCCGGGCGATGCTCGAGCAGAGGGCCAACCCGGTGAGCGCCCCGAGCCTGTGGCTCGTCGTGCCGATCCTCACCGTCATCGGCATCACGCTGGTGCGCCAGACCCACGGCTTCCACGTGCACTTCGGCAGCGAGGCCGGCGGGATCGAGACCCTGGGGATGCTCAGCTACCTGCTGGTCACGCAGATCGCCTTCGGGCTGCTCGGCTGGGTCGTGATGCGCCGCTACGGCTACTTCAAGCGCTTCATCTTCGGCCCCGAGAACTCCGCCGGCTCCTACACGCTGGTCTGCCCCGGCGTGGCGCTGGCGGTGATGCTGCACTTCTTCACCAACGTCGGGCTGGTCAAGCACGGCGCCCTGGCGCCGTTCAGCCCCGTCTACTGGGTGCTGACCGGGGTGGCGATCGCCATCCAGGCGGCGACGATCCTGCTGGTCCTGCGGCTCAACGCCAAGCACTTCCGGGCGGCCGGCGTGCAGGGGCCGAGCGCCGTCCCCGCCCGCTGAGCCCCCGCCCGGTCCGCCGCCCTCGCGGCCCGGGCGGGGGCTCAGCG
>NZ_NRSH01000059.1 GCF_016584055.1 Halorhodospira neutriphila | reverse complement strand
GGCACAGGGCGGCGGCGAGGGCGTCGGCGGCGTCCTCGGCCGGCGTCGCGGTCAGCCGCAGCAGGGCGCGGACCATGTAGCCGACCTGGCGCTTGTCGGCGCGCCCGCCGCCGACGACGGCCTGCTTGATCTGCGCCGGGGCGTACTCGGCGATCTCCAGGCCGGCGTTGACGCAGGCGGTCAGCGCCGCGCCCCGGGCCTGGCCGAGCTTGAGCGCGGTGTCCGGGTTGCGGTGGACGAAGACCTGCTCGAGGGCGACCTCGTCGGGGGCGTGCTCGGCGATGAGCTCGCTGACGCCGGTGTAGATCCGCCCGAGGCGCACGCCGAGGGCGGCGCCGCGGGGCAGGCGCAGGGTCCCCTCGGCGACGAGCCGGGGCGTCCGGGCGTCGTCGACGATGCCGTAGCCGGTGATCCGGGAGCCGGGGTCGATGCCGAGGATCCGCGGCATGCCCCCTAGGCCCCTTCGTACGCCTCGGCCGGCAGCTCGGCGTTGGTGTAGACGTGCTGGACGTCGTCGAGGTCCTCGAGCCACTCGAGCAGCTTGAGGGTGCTGCGCGCCTCGTCGCCCTCGACGTGGACGGTGATGTCCGGGCGCTGGGTGACGTCCGCCTCGCTCGGCTCGAGGCCGGCGGCGAGCAGGGCGTCGCGGACCTCGCGGTAGGCGCTCGGCGTGGTCAGCACCTCGAGGGAGCCGTCGTCGTTCTCGGCGAGGTCCTCGGCGCCGGCCTCGAGGGCGACCTCGAGCAGGCGGTCGCCGTCGGTCTCCGCCGGGAAGGTGAGCACGCCGCGCTCCTGGAAGAGGTAGGCGACGGAGTTGTCGGTGCCCATCTTGCCGCCGTGCTTGCTGAAGGCGTGGCGGACCTCGGAGACCGTGCGGTTGCGGTTGTCGGTCATGCAGTCGACCATGATCGCCGTGCCGCCGGGGCCGTAGCCCTCGTAGCGGATCTCCTCGTAGTTGACGATCTCCTCGAGCCCGGCGCCCTTCTTGATGGCGGCGTCGGCCCGGTCCTTGGGCAGGTTGACCGCGAAGGCGCGGTCGAGGGCGAGGCGCAGCCGGGCGTTGGTCTCCGGGTCCGGGCCGCCGAGCCGGGCGGCGACGGTGATCTCACGGATGTGCTTGGTGAAGATCTTGGAGCGCTTGGCGTCCTGCGCCCACTTGTGGCGCTTGATGTTGGCCCATTTGCTGTGTCCGGCCATGGGTCTCGGTAGACTCTCGCCATTGTGAGTGGAGCAGCCCCCAAGGATACCACGCTGTCGACCTGCCCAAAGGCCCGCTATGACCGCTCCCCTGCAGACCGCCTCCCTGCCGTACATCGGTGACGGCGCCGCGGCGCTGCGCGCGCTCGCCGGCGAGCCGTGGTCGGCGTGGCTCGACTCGGGCCGCGGCGGCGAGGGGGCGGGGCGCTACGACATCCTCGTCGCCCGCCCGGCCGTCACGCTCACCGCCGCCGGCGGGGTGACCACGATCCGCCGTCCCGGCGGGACCGTCCGCCGCCGCGGCGACCCCCTGTGCCACCTCGCCGAGGCGCTCGCCGAGCGGGGCGGGGTCACGGGGGGCGAGGCGGTGCCGTTCGTCGGCGGCGCCGTCGGCTACTTCGGCTACGACCTCGGCCGGCGCCTGCTGGGCGTGGCGGGACGCCCCCCGGCGGTGCCGGAGATGGCCGTTGGCCTCTACGACACGGCGGTGGTCGTCGACCACCACCGCCGGTGCAGCACCGCCGTCGGGCCGCGCCTGGACCAGGAGTGGCTCGCCGCCCTGGAGCGGCGCCTGGCGGGCGAGGCGGCGCCGGGCGCCTTCCGGGTCACCGGGGGCGTGACCGAGGAGCCGGCGGCCGCCGGCTACGCGGCGGCCTTCGAGCGCGTCCAGGCGTACCTGCGCAGCGGCGACTGCTACCAGGTCAACCTCGCCCGGCGCTTCTCGGCGCCCTACGCCGGCGACCCCCAGGGCGCCTACCTCGCCCTGCGGGCGGCCTCGCCGGCGCCGTTCTCCGCCTGGCTGCGCCTGCCCGGGCTCGATGTCCTCAGCCTCTCGCCGGAGCGCTTCCTGCGCCTCGACGGCGCGGGCCGCGTGACCACCGAGCCGATCAAGGGCTCGCGGCCCCGCGGCGCCGACCCGGCGCAGGACGAGCGCCACCGCCGGGCGCTGCTCGCCAGCGCCAAGGACCGCGCCGAGAACGTCATGATCGTCGACCTGCTGCGCAACGACCTCGGCAAGGGGTGCGCCACCGGCACGGTGGCGGTGCCGTCGCTGTGCCGGGCCGAGCGCTTCGCCACCGTCCACCACCTGACGAGCACGGTGACCGGGCGGCTGCGCCCGGGCCGCGGCGCCACCGACCTGCTGCGCGACTGCCTGCCGGGCGGCTCGATCACCGGCGCGCCCAAGCGCCGCGCCGTGGAGATCATCGAGGCGCTCGAGCCCGGCCCGCGGGGTGTCTACTGCGGCGCCATCGGCTACCTCGGCCTCGACGGGCGGATGGACACCAGCGTCGCCATCCGCACGGCCGTCTGCGCCGAGGGGCGGATGACCTACTGGGCCGGCGGCGGGGTGGTGGCCGACTCGACGTGCGAGGCGGAGCGCCAGGAGACCCTCGACAAGGCGGTGGCCTTCCTCGGCCTGGCGCAGGGCGCGGGCGGCTAGCCCTCGGCGAGCAGCTGCGCGAAGGCGGCGAGCGACTCGCGCTCCGCCTCGCAGGCGCGGGCGATGCGCTCGAGCGTCGGCGCCGGGAGGTCGGGCACCCCCTCGGTGCGCTGCGGGTCGAGCCCCTGCTGCAGCCACTCGTGGGCGAAGCGCACGGTCTCGACGAGCGCGGCGTGCTCGCCGCGGTAGCCGGGCTGGTGGGCGTGCCCGGCGATGACGGCGATCGCCTCCGGGACCTCCCACTCGCGCAGGAGCAGCTCGCCGGCCTCGCCGTGCTCGCAGCCGAGGGCCGCGTAGCTCAGCGCCGCCAGGGAGCGCTCGGGGTCGGCCTCGTGCTCGGCGAGGACGCGGTTCATGGTGTGGGGGAAGGTGTGGACGAGCAGCAGCAGGCCGATGCTGTGCAGCACGCCGCCGAGGTAGGCGGCCTCCTGGTCCTCGCCGGGGGCCGTGTGCGGGGCGAGCCGCGCGGCGCAGAAGCCGGTGGCGAGGGCGTCGTGCCAGTAGCGCTCGAGCTGGAAGGCCGGGCAGGCGGAGGCGTCGAAGACCTGGTTGAGCAGCAGCGAGGTGGCCAGCACCCGGACCCGGTTGAGCCCGATGCGCAGGATCGCCTGCTCGAGGCCGTAGACGGTCTCCTGGCGCTTGAAGAAGGCGTGGTTGGCGATCGCCACGATGCGCGCCGTCAGCCCCGGCTCGCGGGCGATGGTGGCGGCGACATCGCTGATATCCGGCTCCTCGCTGCTCGTGGCGACCAGGATCTCGTGGGCGGCGTAGGGCAGGGCGGGGAGCGTCTCGCGGCCGCCGAGTTGCTCGAGCGTCGTCATCTCGGGCCTGCGGGCTGGGTGAGCGTGGGGATGCGCATTGCTATCGTTAAAGCATCCCAATTGTAACAGCGATCACGACGCAGCGGCGCCGGCCGTATCCCTCGGCGAGGCGGCTCTGCTAGTGTGCTCAGGACATTCCCCCGAAGAGCGTGAGGGGGCTTTGGGCAACCACGGGGAGCGCAGGGGTATGGAGATCACAGAGCTGCTCGCCTTCGCCGTCGAGCAAGACGCCTCGGATCTGCACCTGTCGGCGGGGATGCCGCCGCTGATCCGGGTCGACGGCGATGTGCGCCGGATCAACGTCGATGCCCTGGATGCGCGCACGCTCCAGGGGCTGATCTACGAGGTCATGGGCGATCGCCAGCGCCGGGAGTTCGAGGAGCGGCTCGAGGTCGACTTCTCCTTCGAGGTCCCCGAGCTGGCCCGGTTCCGCGTCAACGCCTTCCAGCAGAGCCGCGGCCCGGCCGCCGTCTTCCGCGCCATCCCCTCGGAGGTGGCGACCCTCGAGGGGCTCGGCGCCCCCGAGGTGCTGCGCACCATCGCCGACCGCCCGCGGGGGCTGGTGCTGGTCACCGGGCCGACCGGCTCCGGCAAGTCGACGACCCTGGCGGCGATGGTCGACCACAAGAACCGCTCGGAGTACGGCCACATCCTCACCGTCGAGGACCCCATCGAGTTCGTCCACGCCTCCCAGCGCTGCGTGATCAACCAGCGCGAGGTCCACCGCGACACCCACGCCTTCAGCGACGCCCTGCGCTCCGCCCTGCGCGAGGACCCGGACGTCATCCTCGTCGGCGAGCTGCGCGACCTGGAGACGATCCGCCTGGCGCTGACCGCCGCGGAGACCGGGCACCTGGTGCTCGGGACCCTGCACACCAGCTCGGCGGCGAAGACCATCGACCGGGTCATCGACGTCTTCCCGGCGGCGGAGAAGGCGATGGTCCGCTCGATGCTCTCGGAGTCGCTGCAGGCGGTCGTCTCGCAGACCCTCCTCAAGCGCATCGGCGGCGGCCGGGTCGCCGCCCACGAGGTGATGATCGGCACCTCGGCGATCCGCAACCTGATCCGCGAGGACAAGGTCGCGCAGATGTACTCGGCGATCCAGACGGGGCGCTCGGTGGGGATGCAGACCCTCGACCAGTGCCTGCAGCAGCTCCTCCAGCAGGGGCTCGTCGAGCGCGAGGAGGCGCGCGCCGCGGCGGTCCACCAGGACAGCCTCGGCTAGCCTTGACACTCGAGGGGGCGCGGCCTAGCGTGCAGCAGGCTTGCGCCCGGAGGGACCCCCATGTCGGATAAGCGGATCATCAAGAAATACCCCAATCGGCGGCTCTACGACACCGCCATCTCCAGCTACATCACCCTCGCCGACGTCAAGCGGCTGGTGCTCGATGCGGTGGACTTCCAGGTCGTCGAGGCCAAGTCCAACGAGGACATCACCCGCTCGATCCTCCTGCAGATCATCAGCGAGGAGGAGGAGGGCGGCGAGCCGATCTTCTCCAGCCAGCTGCTCGCCCAGCTCATCCGCGCCTACGGCGGCAACATGCAGAGCATGCTCACCAGCTACCTCGAGAAGAGCCTCGAGCTGTGGGCGGACCAGCAGCGCGTCTTCCACGAGCGCACCCGCGAGCTCATGGACCACAGCCCGATGAGCCTGCTGACCCAGATCGCCGAGCGCAACCTCGCCATGTGGCGGCAGATGAGCGGCTTCGATAGCCCCCGCGACGGCCCCGAGCGGCCTCGGGACGGACCCGAGCCCCGCCTTGTTGACACCTCGCTGCATCGCAGCATATGCTTTCGGCGTAGCTCATGCCGCAGTGCACAACAATGGTGCGCTGCAGCCATGCTTACCATTTTTCGAGGGCCGTGCCCTCTCCGCGAAGTGAGGTGTTGTCATGGCAGGTCGCTTGGCCTTGGTTACCGGAGGCAACGGCGGGATCGGGACCGCGGTTTGCCGCGAGCTCGCAGCCCAGGGCTACCGGGTGGTCGCCACCTGTATCGATGCCCGGGCCGAGGACGCCGCCGGCTGGCAGGCGAGGCTGCGCGAGGAGGGCTACAGCGTCGGCTACATCGAGTGCGACGTCACCGATATCACGGCCTGCGAGCGCGCGGCCGCCGAGCTCGAGCGCGAGCACGGCCCCGTGGAGGTGCTGGTCAACCTCGCCGGGATCACCCGCGACAAGTTCTTCCACAAGATGGGGGCGGAGGACTGGGAGTCGGTCCTCGACGTCAACCTCCGGGGCGTGTTCAACGTCACCCGGCAGTTCGTCGCCGGGATGCGCGAGCGCCGCTTCGGCCGCATCGTCAACATCTCCTCGGTCAACGGCCAGTCCGGGCAGCTCGGCCAGACGAACTACTCGGCGGCCAAGGCGGGCATGCACGGCTTCACCATGGCCCTGGCCAAGGAGGGGGCGAGCAAGGGCGTGACCGTCAACACCGTCTCGCCGGGCTACGTGGACACGAGCATGACCGCCGAGATGCCCGACGAGACCCTCGAGCGCATCGTCTCGCAGGTCCCCGTCGGCCGCCTGGCGCGCCCGGAGGAGATCGCCCGGGTGATCGCCTTCCTCGTCGCCGACGAGTCGGCCTACATCACCGGGGCGAACATCCCGGTCAACGGCGGCCTGTTCTGCAGCTTCTAGGGGCGCGGACGCTTACAGGGGTTTGACAGCCGGTTTGTGAGCCGGCTATCATGTTGCACAGCAACATCGACGCGGTGCTCTTCTTTAGCCAGTCTCCTCCTGGCGGCGTCTCCATTAAGGAGGCCAATCGTCGCCAACGCTTGCCCCCTCCCTGAGGGGGTTTTTTTTGCCCGGCCGCACGGCTCGGCCTGCGGCTCGGCGCTTATTCTCCCGGGCATTCTTGTACACCGCAGCGCGGCGAGGCAAGGCGGGCTCACCGGCCGAGCCACTCGGCGATCCGGGGGATGAGCTCGCGGTGGGCGCGGCGGCTGATGAACACCCCCAGGTGCCCGCCGGGGAAGGCGATCTCCTCGTACTCGCGGCTCGCCAGCAGGGGGCCCATGGCCTGCGCCGCCGCCGGCGGGACGAGGTGGTCCTGCGCGGCGTAGACGTTGAGCACGGGGGCCCGGACCCGGTCGAGGCCGACGCGCTCGCCGCAGAGCGCCAGGGTGCCGTGGTAGAGGCGGTTGCGCTGGTAGAGCTCGCGGGCGAACTGGGCGAAGGCGGCGGCGGCCTGGTCGGGGCTGTCGTACATCCAGCGCTCCATGCGCAGGAAGTCGTCCAGCGCCTCCGGCTGGTCGGCGAGCTCGGGGAGGTCGACGTAGCGCTGGGAGAGCAGCCGGTACGGCTTGAGGGCGACGAAGACGGCGTTGAGCCAGTGGGCCGAGACGTTGCCGAGGGTCTCGGCGGCGCGGTCGAAGTCGACGTGCTGCGCCATCCGGCTGAGGTGGTCGTCGGCGGTGCGGCAGTCGACGGGGGTGACGAGGGTCACCAGCCGCCGGACCCGCTCGGGGTGCAGCGCCGCCAGGCAGAGGGCGAAGACCCCGCCCTGGCAGACGCCGAGCAGGTGGGGGCGGGCGCCCTCGGCCGCGGCGACGTCCTCGGCGGCGCTGGCCAGGAAGTCGCCGATGTAGTCGTCGAGGCTGAGGAAGCGGTCGGCGCCCTGCGGGTAGCCCCAGTCGAGGAGGTAGACGGGGTGGCCGCGCTCGAGGAGGGCGCGGATGAGCGAGCGCCGCTCCGTGAGGTCGAGGATGAAGGGGCGGTTGACCAGGGAGTAGACGATGAGCACCGGTGCGCCGCCGCCGCGCTCCGGGGTGTAGCGCTGCAGGCGGATGCGCTCGCTGTAGCGGTGCGCCGTCTCGGCGGCGGTGGCCCCCTGGCCGCCCGCCGCCGGGGCCTGGGCAACGCCGTCGAGCGCGCGGGCGAGGCGCTGCTGCCAGTCGAGGAGCTCGGCGCTGGGCCCGCGGCGCGGCATTACGCCGAGGGCTCATCCGGCGAGGCGGAGGGGGCGGCCTGGAGCCGGTCGAGCTCGGCGCGCAGGCGGGCCACCTCGTCGCGCAGGCCGCGGACCTCCTCGGCGGCGGCCTGCCGGCGGCTCTGGCGCTCGAGCTGGGCGACGCGGCGCTGGGTGTCGACGAGGTCCTGGCGGTTGGGCAGGTCGAGGGTGCGCAGCCCCTCGTCGAGGGCCGCCTGGTAGCAGCCGATGAGCTCCGTGGAGGCGTTGGCCAGCCGGCCGAAGGCGTCGGCCCAGCGCTCCGAGCCGAGCAGCGCCTCGTAGGCGGCCTCGCCCTCGGTGAGCCACAGCTCGTAGAGCGCCCGCAGGCTCTCCGGCGGCGCCTCCTCGAGCAGCCGGGCCTCGAGCCGCGCCAGCCCCTCCCGGGCGCTCTCGTGGAGCAGCCCGCAGCACTCGGCGTACGCCTGGCGGTAGCGCGTTAGCGCCGCCCGGCCCGCCTGGAGCCGCTCGGCCTGCTCGTGGAGGGGGCCGAGGCGGGCGGCGGCCTGCAGCCAGGGGCCGAGCCAGTGCTCGCCGGCCTCCGGGTCGTCGGGCAGGGGGGCCTGGGCGGCCGCCTGCAGGGCCGTGAAGGCGGCGTCGAGCTGCCCCTGCAGGCCGTGCACGGCCGAGCGCAGGGCCTGCGCGCGCACCGCCTCGTCGGCCTGCAGCGCCTCCCACAGCGCATCGAGCGCCTCAGCGGTGTGGCGGAAGTGGCGCCACTCGCTGCCGTAGGCCTCGTCTGCCCCCATTCCCGAGCCACTCGTACAGTATGGTGGCGCAGTCTAACACTAGCAGGGCGGCGTGGTGCGCTACGGCGTCCAGCGCTCCCGGAGCGCCTCGGCGCGGTCGCGCTGGTAGGCGCTCTCGGCGGTGCGGACGGCGTTGTCCAGCTGGGCGCGGGCGGTCTCGCGCTCGCCGAGGGCGTGGTAGTGGCGGGCGAGGGCGATGTAGCCCTCGGCCTCGCGGCCGCTGGCGTGGGCGGCGTCGGCGAGCAGGCGCAGCAGCTGCGGGGCGTCGTGGCCGTCGCGCACGGCGCGGCTGAGCAGCCGGCGGGCCGGCTCGGCGCGGCCGAGCTGCAGCAGGGTCTCGGCGTGGCGGTAGACGGCGGCGCTGCTGCCGGGGTAGAGGGAGCGGGCCTCGGCGTAGGCGGCGAGGGCCGGCTCGGGGCGCCCGGCGCGGCGCAGGATCTCGCCGCGGCCAAGCAGGACGTAGAGCCGGTCGGCGTGGAGCGGCGCGAGGGTGCCGAGCAGGGCGAGCGCCTGCTCGTGCCGGCGCGCCTCGCGGGAGAGGGCGAGGGCGAGGCCGTAGGTCGCCGCGGCGCGCTCGGTGGGCCCGGCGGCGCGCCGGAGCTCGTCGTGGAGCGCGGCCACGGCGCTGCTGCTGTCCGCCTGGCGGGCGAGGACCTCGAGCCGCGCCCGGACGAAGGCGTGGTGGCCGCTGTTGAAGGGGTCCTCGGGCCGGGCGCGCTCGGCGAGGTCGCGGGCCTCGACGATGCGGTCCTGGGTGAGCGGGTGGGTGCTCAGGTACTCCGGCGGCCGCTCGGCGTAGCGCGACGCCTCGGCGAGGCGCTCGAAGAAGCGCGGCATGCCGTGGGGGTCGAGGCCGGCGTCGGCCATGATGCGCACCCCGGTGCGGTCGGCCTCGCGCTCGTGCTGGCGCGAGTAGCCGAGCTGCTGCTGGATGGGGGCGGCCATGCCGGCCATGGCGGCGGCGCTGCCCGCCTGCGGGTCCTGGCTGCCGAGGAGCACGGCGGCGATCAGCGCCGCGGCGGTCTGCAGGTTGAGCCGCTGGGAGTGGCCGAGCTGCCGGGCGATGTGGCGCTGGCTGACGTGGGCGATCTCGTGGGCGATGACCCCGCCGAGCTCGCTCTCGGAGCGCGTCTTGCGGATCAGCCCGGTGTGCACCCCGATGTGGCCGCCGGGCATGGCGAAGGCGTTGATGCGCCCGTCCTCGATGACGAAGAAGTGGAAGTCGAGCTCCGGCGGGTCGCCGTAGGCGAGGAGCCGGCGGCCGAGGTCCTGGACGTACTGGTTGATCTCGGGATCCTGGAGGAGCTCGGCCTGCTCGCGGCCGCGCCTGGGTTATCATCCGCTCGAGTAGCCGCCCAGGAGGTCCCTGTGGAGCTGATTCGCAGCTGGTTCCGTCGCACGTTCAACGACCCCCAGATCGCCGCGTTCATCGTCTTGATGGTCTCCGGGCTGGCGGCGCTGCTGCTGCTCGGCAACGCGCTGGCGCCGGTGATCGCCGCGCTGGTCATCGCCTACCTGCTCGAGGGGGTCGTCTACGCCTTCGAGCGCTTCGGCGTGCCGCGGCTGCTGGCCGTGACGGTGGTCATCCTCTTTTTGACCGCCTTCCTCGTGCTGGTGCTCTTCGCCCTGATCCCCATGCTCTACCGGCAGGTGGCGCAGCTGGTCGATCAGCTCCCGGCGATCCTCGCCCAGGGCCAGCAGCTGCTCCTGCAGCTGCCCGAGCACTACCCGCAGCTCTTCTCCGAGGAGCAGATCCGCCAGATCCTCGACGCCGCGCGGCGCGACATCACGGAATGGGGGCAGCGGGTCGTGGCCTCGGTGACCGTCCAGTCGCTGCTCGTGCTCGGGACGTTGGCCGTCTACGCCGTGCTCGTGCCGTTCCTCGTCTTCTTCTTCCTCAAGGATAAGCGCTCCCTGCTGGAGTGGCTCAGCAACCACCTGCCGCGCCACCGCGCCCTGGCCTCCGAGGTCTGGGGGGAGGTGGACCTGCAGATCGGCAACTACGTGCGCGGCAAGTTCATCGAGATCCTCATCGTCTGGTTCGTCACCTACGTCACCTTCTCGCTGCTCGGGCTGCAGTTCGCCATGCTCCTGGCCGTGGCCACGGGGCTGTCGGTGATCATCCCGTACATCGGGGCGTTCACGATCACCCTGCCGGTGGCGATGATCGCCTACTTCCAGTACGGGCTCTCGGACCCGTTCATCTACGCCGTCATCGCCTACGCCATCATCCAGGTCCTCGACGGCAACGTCCTCGTGCCGCTGCTCTTCTCGGAGGTGGTCAACCTCCACCCGGTGGCGATCATCGTCTCCATCCTGGTCTTCGGCGGCATCTGGGGCTTCTGGGGGATCTTCTTCGCCATCCCGCTGGCGACGTTCATCCAGGCCATCATCAAGGCGTGGATGCGCCGCAAGCCCCCGCCCGAGCCGGAGCGCGCCGCGGCGGCGCCGGAGGAGGCCTAGAGGGCCTCCGAGGCGTAGTCGGCCAGGCGCGAGCGCTCGCCGCGGCGCAGGGTGACGTGGCCGCTGTGGGGCCAGTCCTTGAGCCGGTCGACGACGTAGGTCAGCCCCGAGGTGGCCTCGGTCAGGTAGGGGGTGTCGATCTGGCCGATGTTGCCGAGGCAGACCATCTTGGTCCCCGGCCCGGCGCGGGTGATCAGGGCCTTCATCTGCTTGGCGGTGAGGTTCTGCGCCTCGTCGAGGATGACGAACTTCTCGAGGAAGGTCCGCCCGCGCATGAAGCTCAGCGAGCGGATGCGCACCCGCGAGTGGAGCAGGTCGGCGCTGGCCGCCCGCGCCCAGTCGCTGGCGGCCCCGGCGCCGGGGGCGGTGAGCACCTCGAGGTTGTCCATCAGCGCCCCCATCCAGGGGGTCATCTTCTCCTCCTCGGTGCCCGGCAGGTAGCCGATCTCCTCGCCGAGGGCGACGGTCGCCCGGGTGGCGATGATCTCCCGGTAGCGCCCCTCGTCGAGGGTCTGGGCCAGCCCCGCGGCGAGGGTGAGCAGGGTCTTGCCGGTGCCGGCAGGGCCGATCAGGGAGACCAGGTCGATCTCCGGGTCCATGAGCAGGTTCAGGGCGAAGTTCTGCTCGAGGTTGCGGGCCCGGACGCCCCAGACCGAGCGCCGGTGGCGGTAGTCGCTGACCGGCTCGAGGTGGACTGCCTCGGCGTCCGCCGAGCGCACCACGCCCTCGAAGCCGTCCGCCGAGCGCACCACGCCCTCGAAGCCGTCCGCGGTGTAGAGGCACTGGTTGACCCGCCACGGCGCCCCGGCCGGGCGCTCGACCCGCCAGCCCTGGCCCTCGGCGGTGGCCGCGGCCCAGGCCTCAGCGGGGAGGGGGTCGACGCCGGTGGGCAGCAGGTCGACGTCGTCGATGGCCCGGTCGCTCTCGTAGTCCTCGGCGGCGATGCCGGCGACCTGGGCGCGGATGCGCAGGTTGATGTCCTTGGAGACCAGCACCGGGGTCTGCTCGGGCAGGCGCTCGCGCAGCTGCTGGGCGGCGGCGAGGATGGCGGCGTCGCCGCCGCCCGGGCTCGTCTCGAAGCGCAGCAGCCCGGCCGGGTCGCCGGGCCCGCCGGCGCCGAGCGGGACCCCCTCGGCGAGCTCGCCGGGGGCGTGGCCGGCGAGCAGGGCGTCGAGGAAGCGGCTGACCTGCCGGGCGTTGCGGGCGACCTCGGAGAGCCCCTCCTTGGCCGCGTCGAGCTCCTCGAGCACCGCCATGGCGAGGCAGATGTCGTGCTCCTCGAAGCGGAACAGGGCCGTCGGGTCGTGGATGAGCACCGAGGTGTCGAGCAGGTAGACCCGGCGTTCCGGCGGCTTGGGCGTGGTCATGGTGCGCGATCCTCGTGGGCCGGCGCCGCCGCGGCGCCGGCGGGGCGCTTACTTCGCCGGCTCCATGAGCGCGTCGAGGTTGAGCTGGTCGCAGAAGTCCATGAACTCGTCGCGCAGCCCGGCGATGTGGACGCCGGCGGGGACGTCGACGGTCATGTGGACCGAGAACATGGGGGTCCCGGTGTGGGCCGCGGCGTAGCTGGCGGTGCTCAGGTCCCGGATGTTGATCTCGCGGGTGGCGAAGAAGTTGGCCAGCTCGGCGACGATGCCGGGGTGGTCGAGGGAGACCACCTCGACGGTGTAGGGCCGCAGCTGCTCGCCGCCCTGGGCCGGCTCGGTGCGCCGGATGTGGACCTCCAGGCCCATGCGCTTGGCGGTGTTGGGCAGGCTCGACTCGAGCTTGGCGAGCTCGTTCCAGCGCCCCGAGACCATGAGGATGATGGCGAACTCGCCGCCGAGGACGCTCATGCGGCTGTCCTCGATGTTGCACCCGGTCTCGCTGACCGCCGCGCCGAGCTCCTGGACGATGCCGGGGCGGTCGTGGCCGAGGGCGGTGATGACCATTAGGTTCTGCATGGCGCGCTCGCTTTCTGCGGTTCAGCTATCTTCCCTGAAATATACCACGGATAGGGGGCGTTTCAGGGGGGCGGCGCCGGCGCGTCCCACCCGCGGCGGGCGCGCGCTTGGCGGCGTTCCCCCCTGTTAGTACCATAAATCCTTTGCAGGGCAATTGGCGCAGGACGGAGGTGGTGTGATGTTCCACGGCAGCATGGTGGCCATGGTCACCCCGATGCAGACGCAGGACGGGATCCGGGACGCCGTGGACGAGCAGGCGCTGGAGCGGCTCGTCGAGTTCCACGTCGAGAACGGCTCGGACGCGATCGTCGCCGTGGGGACGACCGGCGAGTCGGCGACCCTCGACTACGACGAGCACTGCCGGGTCATCCGCCGGGTGGTCGAGGCCGCCCGCGGCCGCATCCCGGTGATCGGGGGCACCGGCGCCAACTCGACCTGGGAGGCCGTCGAGCTGACCCGCAGCGCCATGGAGAGCGGCTGCGACGGGGCGCTGCTGGTGGTGCCCTACTACAACAAGCCGAGCCAGGAGGGCCTCGTCAAGCACTTCACGACGGTCGCCGAGGAGGTCCCCATCCCGCAGATCCTCTACAACGTCCCCGGGCGCACCGGCTGCGACATGCTCCCGGAGACCGTCGAGCGCCTCGCCGCGATCCCCAACATCGTCGGCCTCAAGGAGGCGCAGGGGACCGTGGAGCGCGCCCAGGCGGTCATCGAGCGCTGCGGCGACCGGCTCGACGTCTTCGCCGGCGACGACTTCAACGCCCTCGGCATGATGCGCGTCGGCGGCAAGGGGGTGGTCTCGGTGAGCGCCAACGTCGCCCCGCGGCAGATGCACGACCTCTGCGCCGCCGCCCTCGACGGCGACATGGCGCGCGCCGAGCAGATCGAGGCGCGCCTGGCCGAGCTCCACCAGGCGATGTTCTCGGAGCCGAACCCCATCCCGGCGAAGTGGGCCGTCGAGCAGCTCGGCCTCGCCGGGCCGGCGATCCGCCTGCCGATGACGCGGCTGACCGAGCCGGGCCAGCAGGTGGTGCGCCAGGCCATGACCGGCCTCGGCCACGACCGCCCCGGCATCGTCCAGGAGCTCGGCGCGGCGGTCAGCGAGACCGGGTGCAACATCGAGGACAGCCGCATGAGCGTCCTCGGCGG
>NZ_NRSH01000058.1 GCF_016584055.1 Halorhodospira neutriphila | reverse complement strand
GGCCGCCGGGGCGGGCGAGGCCTCAAAGGGCAGCGGCGGCCTGCCCCCGGAGCTGCGCAGCGCCGCTCCAGAGGAGGGCCAGCAGGCCCAGGCGGAGGGCGCCAAGAGCATCGGCCACGAGGACTTCCTCCAGCTGATGATGACCCAGCTCAAGAACCAGGACCCCACCAATCCCAAGGACACGGACAAGATGATGGGGCAGATCGCCCAGCTCACCACGGCCTCCGGGATCGATCAGCTGCAGTCGGACTTCGAGAAGTTCTTCGAGCACATGCGCTCCGATCAGTCCCTGCGGGCGGCGCAGCTCGTGGGCCGCGAGGTGATGGCCGAGGGGAGCAAGGCCCGGCTGCCCGAGAAGGGGGAGCTGAGCGCCCTGCTCCAGCTCGAGCGCTCGGTCTCCGGGGTGACGGTCGAGGTCCAGAACCAGGCCGGCGAGACCGTCCACCGCCAGCAGCTCGGCGAGCTCGGCCAGGGGGAGCACACCTTCACCTGGGACGGCACCAATGACCAGGGCGAGCGGCTCTCGCCCGGCAGCTACCAGGTCAACGCCTACGCCGGCGCCGGCGAGAGCCGCGAGTCGGTGACCACGCTCGTCGGGGCGCCGGTGACGAGCGTCTCCATGGGCCAGGGCGGCCAGCCGCCCCAGCTGAATGTCGCCGGTCTCGGGGAGCTCTCCCTGTCCGAGGTGCAGCGGGTCCGGTAATCACAATCGAGCCACGGGGGCTATGAGGGGGACGGTATGTCATTCGAGACCGCAGTAACAGGCATCAACTCGGCATCCAAAGACCTGGAGACGACCAGCAACAACCTCGCCAACGCCGGGACGACCGGCTTCAAGCGCTCCCGGGCGGAGTTCGACAGCATCCTCGCCATGAACCAGATGGGGATCTCCGGTAACGCCGTCGGCCAGGGGGCGCAGCTGGCCAATGTGGGGCAGATGTTCTCCCAGGGGTCGCTCGAGTTCACCGAGCGCAGCCTCGACCTCGGCATCCAGGGCGGGGGCTTCTTCCGCCTCGAGGACGGCGGCGAGGTGACCTACACCCGGGCCGGGCAGTTCCAGGTCGACGACAACGGCTACATCGTCAGCAGCAAGAACGGCAAGCAGCTCACCGGCTTCCAGATGGACGCCGAGGGCAACCGGGTCGGCGACGGCCGCCAGGCCCTGAAGCTCCCCACCGACGGTATGCAGGCGCAGGCCACAAAGAGTGTCGAGCTCGGGGCGAACCTCAGCGCCGACGCCAAGGTCCTGAACCAGGATGGGGAGGGGGGATTCGACCCCGGGAATCCGGATACCTACAACCACTCGACGACGACCACGGTCTACGACTCCCAGGGTAAGGCCCGCAACGCGACCCACTACTTCGTCAAGACAGGGGACAACACCTGGCAGGTGCATACCAAGGTCGAGGGGGTAGAGGGCCAAGGGGAGAACGGAACCCTGGGCGATCCCCATGAGCTGCAGTTCGATAAGGCGGGCAACCTCATCGACGATGAGGGAACGCCGTACAAGGAGGGGACCTATCAGGCGGCGCTCGGGGACGGTGTCGAGGACCTCGATATCACCGTCGATTTCAGTGACATGACCCAGTTTGCCCGCCCCTTCAGCGTCAATAAGGCCTCCCAGGACGGCCACGCCGCCGGCGAGTTCCAGAGCGTGAACATCCAGGGCGACGGCAAGATCATCGCCCGCTACAACAACGGCGAGTCGCAGGCGGTCGGCCAGGTCGCGCTGACCAACTTCCGGGCGGAGCGCGAGCTCGAGAAGGCGGGCGAGACCGGCTGGAAGGCGACCCAGGCGGCCGGCGACCCGCTGATCGGGACGCCGGACCAGGGGCAGTTCGGCACCATCGAGAGCGGCGCCCTGGAGCAGTCGAATGTCGAGACCTCCGAGGAGCTCGTCGACATGATCACCGCCCAGCGCAACTTCTCGGCCAACGCCCGGATGATCAAGGCGCAGGACCAGATGACCCAGGAGGTCCTCAACATCCGCTAACCGCGCGTAACCGCGCCTCGCCGCGGGCCGCTAGCGAGCAAGGGGTTTCGCAATGGATCGGCAAGTCTACATCGCCATGACCGGGGCGAAGCACGCCCTGCAGGCGCAGCAGCACACCAGCCACAACCTGGCCAACGCCAACACCCCGGGCTTCCGGGCGGACCTGGCCAGCGCCTACCAGGCGCCGGTCTACGGGCCGGGCTTCCCGACCCGCGCCTACGCCGAGGAGCTGCGCGCCGGCACCGACTTCTCGCCGGGGGCGCTCCGCACCACCGGGCGGGATCTCGACGTGGCGGTCCAGGGCCAGGGGTGGCTCGCCGTCCAGGCCCCCGACGGCGGGGAGGCGTACACCCGCCGGGGCGATCTCGAGACCACCTCCCAGGGGCTGCTGGTCAACGGCGAGGGCCACCTCGTGCTCGGCGAGAGCGGGCCGATCTCCATCCCGCCGAACTCCGAGGTCAATATCGGCAAGGACGGCACGATCACCGCCACGCCCCGGGGCGGCTCGCAGGCGACGGCCATCGAGGTCGACCGCCTGCGCCTGGTCAACCCGGACCCTGGGCAGCTGGTCAAGGGGGAGGACGGCCTGGTCCGGACGAGGGACGGCGGAGCGGCCGCCCCCGACGCCGCGGTGCAGGTGCGCTCCGGGGCCCTGGAGGGGAGCAACGTGAACATGGCCGACTCGCTGGTGGAGATGATCGACAACGCCCGGCAGTTCGAGCGGCAGATGAAGATGCTCAAGAGCGCCGATGAGAACGCCCAGCGCAGCAGCCAGCTGCTGCGCCACCCGAGCTGAGCCGGCCGCGGCCGTAGAACGACGGAGGAGACGCCATGAATCCCGCGCTTTGGGTGGCCAAGACCGGCCTCGACGCCCAGCAGAAGAGCATGCAGGTGACGTCGAACAACCTGGCCAACGTCAACACCACCGGCTTCAAGAAGGACCGCGCCAACTTCGAGGACCTCTTCTACCAGACCGTGCGCCAGCCCGGCGGGCGCTCGAGCCAGGACACGACGCTGCCCTCGGGGCTGATGCTCGGCACCGGCTCGCGGGTGGTGAGCACGGAGAAGATCCACACCCAGGGCAACGTCCAGCAGACCGAGCGCAGCCTCGACGTCGCCATCCAGGGCGAGGGCTTCTTCCAGGTCCTGCGCCCCGACGGCCAGATCGCCTACACCCGGGACGGCGGCTTCCAGCTCAACGCCCAGGGGCAGCTGGTGACCTCGAGCGGCTACCCCCTGGAGCCGATGATCGAGGTCCCGGAGCAGGCCCAGTCGATCACCATCGGCCGGGACGGCACCGTCACCGCCGAGATGCCGGGCCAGGCGGAGCCGGCCCAGCTCGGCCAGATCGAGCTGGCCAACTTCACCAACCCGGCCGGGCTCAAGCCGGTGGGCGAGAACCTCTTCGTGGAGACCGCCGCCAGCGGGGCGCCGATGGTAGGCGTGCCGGGCCAGGAGGCCCTCGGCGAGGTGATGCAGGGCGCCCTGGAGTCGTCCAACGTCAACATCGCCGAGGAGCTGGTCAATATGATCGAGACCCAGCGCGCCTTCGAGACCAACACGAAGGCGATCTCCAAGACGGACCAGATGCTGCAGTTCATGACGCAGACCGTGTGACCATGAGTGCCAGGGGAAGGGGAGCCTCCGCCGGCGCCCGCAGCCGGGCTGCCGTGAGCGCCCTGGCGGGCGCGGCGGTCCTGCTGTCGGCCTGCGCCTCGCCGCCCAAGGCGCCGGAGCCCTCGCCGATCACCGCGCCCCGTGTGGACCCTTCCGGGCAGGACGACAGCCGCTCCATCTTCGACGAGCGCCAGCGGATGCGGCTCTTCGAGGATCGCAGCGCCCGGGAGGTCGGCGAGCTGCTGACCGTGGTCGTCGAGGAGCAGATGAGCGGCGACAAGTCCGTGAGCTCGCAGATGGAGCGCACCCAGGAGGCGGACCTGCCGGCCCCGCAGATCGGCGGCGAGGAGCTCAACATCGCCGGGCGCCCCTTCGCCTTCCAGCAGGAGGGCGAGAGCAGCTTCGAGGGCAGCGGCAGCGCCGACCAGTCCACCAACCTCACCGGCACCATCACGGCGGTGGTCGTCGACAAGACGCCCAACGGCCACCTGGTGATCGAGGGGGAGAAAACGGTCACCGTCAGCCAGGGCAAGGAGTACCTGCGCATCTCCGGGCTCGTGCGCACCGAGGATGTGAGGGCGAACAACGAGGTCCCCTCCAGCCGGATCGCCAACCTCCAGGTCGGCTACACCGGCAGCGAGACCATCGACGACTCGGCCCAGCCCGGCTGGCTCACCCGCTTCCTGATGCGCCGCTACTAGCGGGGCGCCACGCGGCGGCGGGCACCGGCGAGGCCTCCAGCACAGGGGAGAGGGCAGAAGATGAGGGATGAGGATCGTGGCATGAGCAGCGGCAACGAGCCCGCCAGCGGCGGCCGGCGGTGGCGCTGGGGCGCCGCCGCCGCGCTCCTCGCCGCGGGGCTGGTCCTCTCGGGGGGCGCCGCGGCGGAGCGGATCAAGGACATCGCCTCGACGGCCTCGGCGCGCAGCAACCAGCTCGTCGGCTACGGCCTGGTCGTCGGCCTCGACGGCACCGGCGACGACGCCCCCTACACCGACCAGAGCGTGCGCTCGATGCTCTCGAGCCAGGGGGTCAACATCCCCGACGACGTCGACCCGCAGTCGGACAACACCGCCGCGGTGATGGTCTCCGCCGAGCTGCCGGCCTTTACCCGGCCCGGCCAGGAGATCGACGTGAAGGTCTCCTCCCTCGGCAACGCCGACAGCCTCCAGGGCGGCGAGCTGCTGATGACCCCCCTGCGCGGCGCCGACGGCAATGTCTACGCCGTCGCGCAGGGCGGGGTCATCGTCGGCGGCTTCGGCGGCGAGAACAACGAGATCCCGGTGGACAACCCCCTCGGCGGGTCGATCCCCAACGGCGCCATCGTCGAGCGCCGCGTCAAGGGGGACTTCGCCGAGCGCAGCGAGGTCGTGCTCAACCTCAACAACCCGGACTTCACCACCGCCCGCCGCGTGGCCGAGGCGATCAACGACAAGCTCGGGCCGCGGACGGCCCGGGCCCAGGACGCCGGCTCGGTCCGCGTCCAGGCGCCGCGCAAGGCCGACCAGCGCGTGAGCTTCATCTCCTACCTCGAGGGCCTCGAGGTGGAGCCGGGCGAGGCGCCGGCCCGGGTGATCGTCAACTCCCGGACCGGCACCATCGTGATGGGCTCGCGGGTGCGCGTGGAGCCGGCGGCGGTCAGCCACGGCAACCTGACCGTCGCCATCGGCGAGGCGCCGGAGCAGGTCGCCGAGGACCCCTTCGGCCTCGACGAGCCGCTGATGGTGCCGCAGGAGGAGCTCGGCGAGGTCGAGGGCGGCAAGCCGGCCTTCGTCTTCGAGCCGGGGGCCAACCTCAACGAGATCGTCGACGCCATCAACAGCGTCGGGGCGGCGCCGGGCGACCTCGTCGCCATCCTCCAGGCCCTCAAGCGCGCCGGGGCGCTGAACGCCGAGCTGACGGTCATCTAAGGAGGGGGGCGGACGTGCGCGAGGCGGCGAGTATCGGCAGCGCCCTCGATATGCAGGGCCTGCGGGAGCTGCGGGGCAAGGCCCAGAACCCCTCGGGGCAGGACCTGCACCAGGTGGCGCAGCAGTTCGAGGCGGTCTTCGTGGAGATGATGCTCGAGCAGATGCGCTCGACCACGCCGGGCAACGAGCTCTTCGGCGGCAACGCCGAGAAGACCTACCGCGACCTCTTCGATCGCCAGATGGCCGTCGAGATGTCGCGCGACGAGGGCGGGATGGGGCTCGCCCCCATGATCGAGCGCCAGCTGCGCCGCAACGCCGGGCTCGAGACGGAGCACGTCCAGGGGCCGCCCCACGAGCTCGCCGACTACCGCCGCTCGCCGGTGGCGACGCCGCCGAGCGGCGGCGAGGCGCCGGCGGGTAGCGCCTCCGCGGAGGCGGGCGCCGCGAGCGCCGGCGGGCCGGCGCCGGGGCTCGGGGATAAGGGGCCGGTCTGGTCGAGCCCCGAGGCCTTCGTCGAGGATCTCGCCCCGGCGGCGCGGCGCACCGCCGAGCGGCTCGGCGTGGCCCCCGAGGCGCTGGTCGCCCAGGCGGCGCTGGAGACCGGCTGGGGCCAGCACGTCATCCGCGACAGCGAGGGGCGCAGCTCCCACAACCTGTTCAACATCAAGGCGCAATCCGCCGGCTGGCAGGGCGATACCGTGCGCGTGCCGACGCTCGAGTACCGGCAGGGGCTCCCGCAGCGGGAGATGGCCGACTTCCGGGCCTACGACTCCCTCGAGGCGAGCTTCAACGACTACGCCGAGCTCCTCGAGAGCAATCCCCGCTACCGGCGGGCGCTGGAGGTCGGCGACGACCCGCAGGCGTTCGCCCGCGAGCTCGAGGCGGCCGGCTACGCCACGGACCCGGCCTACGCCGAGAAGATCCAGGGGATCCTGGAGCGGCAGGTGGAGCCGCAGATGCGCGCCGGCGCGGACTCGCTCAAGGTTTCCGAATCGGTGCCGAGAGGCTAGGTAGGCCCTGGGCTCGCCGGGCCTCCGTACAGATAAGGGCGTTTGTCTATGGTGGATATCCTGCAGACCGGGATCACGGGGCTTCGCGCTTCCCAGCGCGCCCTGGCGACGACCTCCCACAACATCTCCAACGTCAACACCGAGGGCTACAGCCGCCAGCGCGTCGAGCAGGAGACCAATCCCCCCCAGTACCACCCGCGGGGGGCCATGGGGACCGGGGCCCACGTCGAGACCGTCCAGCGCCTGAGCGAGGAGACGCGGGTCGAGGCGCTGCGGCGCAACCAGGCCGAGTTCGAGCGCCTCGATACCCTCAAGGAGATGACGGGGCGCATCGACAACCTCGTCGCCGACAAGGATGCGGGGATCAGCCCGGCGCTGCGGGCGTTCTCCAGCGCCATCGAGGAGGTCGCCAACGACCCGGCCAACACCGTGGCGCGCCAGGAGCTGCTGACCAAGGGGCAGGCGCTGGCCGACCGTTTCGAGCGCATCGATAACCGGCTCCTCGAGCTGCAGAGCGACGTGAACAAGCGCGTCCGCCTGCAGGCCGAGCAGGTCAACGGCCTCGCCGAGTCGATCGCCGAGGTCAACTCGGCGATCCGCAAGCGCTGGCACGATCCGCAGCAGCCGCCGAACGACCTGCTCGACCAGCGCGACCAGAAGGTCCGCGAGCTCGCCGAGCTCGTCGGCGTCAACGCCCGGGTGCAGGGCGACGGCACGGTGAGCGTCGCCATCGGCAACGGGCAGCCGCTGGTCAACGGCACCCAGGTCAACGACCTGGAGGTGGTGGAGAACGCCTACACCCCGGAGCGGCCGGAGATCGCCCTGGAGGTCGAGGACGGCCACCGGCAGATCACCGACGCGGTGCAGGGGGGCTCCCTCGGCGGGCTGCTCGAGTTCCGCGGCGGCGTGCTCGACGAGACGCGCAGCGAGATCGGCCGGGTCGCCAACTCGCTCGCCGTGTCCCTCAATGCGCAGCACGCCCGCGGCGTCCACTACGCCAACGGCCGCCCCGAGCAGGGCGGCGCGCTCTTCGAGCGGGCCGAGGTCCAGGTCCAGGCCCACGCGGACAACCGCGGCGGGGCGGCGCCGGAGGTCGGCTACGACGCCGAGCGCATCGGCGAGCTCGAGGCCCAGGGCTACCGGCTGCGCTACGACGGCTCGCAGTGGCAGCTCAGGGGGCTCGGCGACGGCGAGGTCCGCACCCTCGGCGAGGACATCGAGGCCGGCGAGGACGGCGCCTACCGCTTCGACGGCCTCGTCCTGCGCCTGCCCGCCCAGGCCGAGGCCGGCGACCGCTTCCAGATCCAGCCCAACCGGGAGGCCGCCCAGGGGCTGGAGATGCGCCTCTCCCGGCCGGAGCAGGTGGCGGCGGCGGCGCCGGCGGTCAGCGGCGAGGCGCTCACCGCCAAGGGGCAGAGCCAGAACACCGGCAGCGGCGCCATCGGCTCGCCCGAGGTCGGCGACGGCGACGGGGTGGCGGCCGCCCTCAAGGACGGCGGCGCCCTCGAGCGGGGCGTCGAGCTCGAGTACGCCGAGGGCGAGCAGGGCCAGGGCTACTTCGAGGTCTACGTCGGCGACGAGTCGGCGCCGCGCGGCCGGCTCGAGTACGCCCCCGAGGACGCCGAGGCGGGGCAGCGGTACAACCTCTCGGGCGTCGAGGGGCTCGGCGGGCTCGATGTCTCGGTGCGGCTCTCCGGCTCGCCGGACCCCGGCGATCGCTTCCAGGTCGAGGGCAACTACGAGGGCGTCGGCGACAACGCCAACGCCCTGCGCATGGCCGAGCTCATGGACGAGACGGTCATGGACGGCGGCAACAGCACCTTCCAGGAGGCGTACAGCGCCATGGTCGGGGAGGTCGGCGGCTTCACCCAGCGGGTGCAGACGAACCGCGACGCCCAGCAGGCGCTGCTCGACCAGGCCGAGAAGCAGTGGGAGGAGGTCTCCGGGGTGAACCTCGATGAGGAGGCGGCGAACATGATGGAGTACCAGCAGGCGTACCAGGCCGCGGCGCAGATCATCACCACGGCCGACGAGATCTTCCAGCAGATGCTCAGTGCGGTCCGCCGCTAAGGGAGGCTAAGCCGTGCGGGTATCGACGAACCAGCTCCACAACACCAGCGTCCAGAACATGACCGGCCAGCAGAGCCGGATCAACGAGACCCAGGACAAGCTCTCCAGCGGCCTGCGCGTCCGCCAGCCCTCGGACGACCCGACGGCGGCGGCGCGCGCCCTCGACCTCGAGCGGGCGATCTCGGCGGTGGAGCGCTTCAACAAGAACGGCGACATGGCCCGCACCCGGCTGTCGATGTCCGAGTCGGCCCTCGAGCAGGCCGGCAATAACCTGCAGCGGATCCGCGAGCTGGCCGTCCAGGCGGCCAACGGCAGCCAGACCCCCGAGACCCGGGAGCAGATCGCCGCCGAGGTGCGCGAGCGCCGCGAGCAGCTCTTCCAGCTCGCCAACAGCCGGGACGGCAGCGGCGAGTACCTCTTCGCCGGCTCGCGGACCCGGACCCAGCCCTTCCACATGACCTCGGGCGGGACCGTCGAGTACCGCGGCGACCAGAACACCCGCGAGGTCCGGGTCGGGCCGGGGCGGCAGATGTCGGTGGACAGCTCCGGCTTCGAGGTCTTCATGGATGGGGGCACCGGCAACGGCCACTACCAGGTCCGCGAGGCGCCGGGGAACGAGGGCTCCGGGGTGATCATCCCCGCCGATACCGGCGTGCAGGGGATCGGCTCGGAGTTCGAGGCGTACCGGGTGCGCTTCGCCGAGGACCAGGACGGCAACCTCCGCTACGCCGTCCAGCGCACCCGCGACGCCGACGGCGGCCCGGAGGACTGGGAGTGGGTCCAGCCGCCCGCCCAGGACGGCCAGGCGCCCGACGTCTCCGAGGCGCCGCGCTACGAGCCCGGCGGCACCATCGAGGTGGCGGACGGCGTGCGCGTGGTCATCAAGGGCGAGCCCGAGGGGGCGGAGAGCTTCGCCGCCGCGGCTCCGGGCGATACCTTCTCCGTCACCGCGAGCCGGCCGCAGTCGGTCTTCGCCACCGTCGACAAGCTCGCCACCGCCCTCGAGCGCGAGGGCACCGGCGAGGCGTTCCACAACGCCGTCAACCGCGCCCTCGGCGATATCGACCTGGCCATGGAGAACATCTCCGAGGAGCGCGCCGAGATCGGGGCCCGCCTCTCCGCCCTCGACGCCGAGGAGGCGAGCAACGAGGCGGCGCTCGTCGACCTCAACAAGGCCCTCTCCGATGCGGAGGACCTCGACTACGCCGAGGCGACGGGGCGGTTCAACCAGCAGCTCACGGGGCTCCAGGCGGCGCAGTCGACCTTCAGCCGGGTCCAGGGCCTCTCCCTGTTCAAGTACCTCTAGGGCCGCGCTCGCCCCCCTTCGCCGGGCGGAGGGGGTAGGCGGCCCCGCCGCCCAGCCCGCGCCCCGCTCCGCTCTGCAGCCGCCAGCTCCGGGGCGCTGCCCTGGACCCAGACGGCGGCTCGCCCCGGGCCGGCGCCTTGCCCCCGCTCTTCCCCCTTCTCCTCTCTGCCGTTATCGCCATGCCTTCCCCGGCGCTGCTCTGCACCGGCTGTGAGCCTCTTGTGAGCGCTGGCGCCATTCGCCGGCCCGCTGGCCGCGGCCGCTAGGGCGATCCCCCGTCGGCCTGCCGGCTCCCCCTGCCAGACCTCCCGTCTCGGCCGGCAAGCGGCGGCGCGGTGTTGCCGCTTGAGCCGGGGCGCGCAGGCCACGGTTTGCCTCCCTCGGCAAAAGTGGCAAACTCTTGCCGGAATAAGGTTAAGTCTTTCCGGTGAGTGCCGACAAGGTGACTGAAGGCGGAACAGGGCCGGCAAAAGCGGCAATGCATCGCCGCCCAGGCCTTCTCGGCATAACGACGCAGAGGGAGAGGAAGCCATGAGTAGCGGAATGGTCATCAACACCAACGTCATGTCCTTGACCGCCCAGCGGCATCTGGACGCGAGCAAGGCCGATCAGCAGCAGGCGATGGAGCGCCTCTCCTCGGGGCAGCGGATCAACTCCGCCGCCGACGACGCCGCCGGCCTGGCGATCGGCGAGCGCTTCACTGCCCAGATCAAGGGCATGGAGCAGGCCGAGCGCAACGCCAGCGACGGCATCTCCTTCGCCCAGACCGCCGAGGGGGCCATGGAGGAGATGAGCAACCTCCTGCAGCGGACCCGCGAGCTGGCGGTGCAGGCGGCCAACGACACCAACACGGCCGCGGACCGGCGGGCCCTGAACTCCGAGCTCGAGCAGGCGGTCCAGGAGATCGACCGCATCGCCCAGAGCACGCAGTTCAACGGCCAGAACGTGCTCAACGGCTCCCTCGACCAGCTCTCCTTCCAGGTCGGGGCCAACCGGGCCCAGAGCATCAACGTCAACGGCATTGACGTGCGGGGCGAGCAGCTCGGCGCCGAGATCACCGAGGGGCAGAGCGTCCAGCGCAGCCTGAACGCCGAGGGCAACGCCGGCAGCCTCGAGGTCGGCAACGTCAGCGTCAACGGCCAGGAGATCTCGATGGACGGGGTCCGTGAGGTCGCCGACGCCGTCGACCGGATCAACGAGGTGGCCGCCTCCACCGGCGTGCAGGCCTCGCGGGCCGATCGCGCCGTGACCCAGGAGTTCGAGTTCACCAACCCGGGCTCGGACGCGCAGGGCAGCATCAACGTCAACGGTGAGCGGATCACCTTCCAGGGCGCCGACGACGACGCCCAGGCCCTGCAGAACTTCGTCGACAAGGTCAACGCCAACTCCCAGGACACCGGCGTCCAGGCCACCAAGGGCGAGGGCGGCACCTTCCAGCTGACCTCGAACTCCGACTTCCGCGTGGCCGAGACCGGCAGCGGGAACAGCCCCTTCGCCAATGCGGACGCTATCGGCGATAACGGCACCCGCTTCGAGCGCGGGATCGAGCTCGCCAGCGACGTCGGCCGCGAGGCCAGCCTCAGCGGCGAGGGGCTGGGCAAGCTCGGCCTGACGGACGGCGACGGGAATACCATCGAGGCGCAGACGCACACCGTCAGCGGTCCCCAGGCGATGAGCGTCGAGACCCAGGAGGCCGCCCAGGACGCCATCCGCACGGCGGACTTCGCCCTGGGGCGCATCAACGAGGTGCGGGCCGACCTCGGTGCCATCCAGAACCGCTTCGAGGCGACGACGAACAACCTCCAGAACGCCTCGGAGAACATGGAGGCGTCCCGCTCCCGGATCATGGACGCGGACTTCGCCAAGGAGACCGCCGAGATGACGCGCTCCCGGGTGCTCCAGCAGGCGGGCACCTCGGTGCTCTCCCAGGCCAACCAGGCGCCGCAGAGCGTCCTGAGCCTGCTGCAGTAGTGGCCCACTAGGGAGGCCGCCGCGGGGGCGCCCGGCGTCCCCGCGCCCGGCCTGCCCCGCCAAGGGTGAGCGGAGGGCCGCTGCCCATAATCCGACTCCGGCTCAGCCGAGGTGGGCTGGCGCCGTCCTATCGGCGTCAGCGCCGCTAAAGCTGCGCGGCCGGGCGCCGATACGTTGGGGCAAGAGCGCGATAGACGAACCCAACGATGGGGGCGCTCGCGCTGGGGTCAGCGACTGGCGCCGAAGGGCGCTCAACGTGAGGAGATCGGGTTATGGCACAGGTGATCAACACCAATGTTGCATCGCTGAATGCGCAGCGGCACTTGAACGAGTCCAAAGAAGAGATGCAGGTAGCCCTGGAGCGGCTCTCTTCCGGGGAGCGGATCAACAGCGCCAAGGACGATGCCGCAGGCCTGGCCATCAGCGAGCGCTTTACGGCGCAGATCAACGGCATGGAGCAGGCCGCCCGCAACGCCAACGACGGCGTCTCCTTCGCGCAGACGGCCGAGGGCGCCATGGAGGAGATGAGCAACCTCCTCCAGCGGGTCCGTGAGCTGGCCGTGCAGGCGGCGAACGACACCAACTCCCCCTCCGACCGGCGGGCCCTCAACCGCGAGGTGCAGGCTGCCGTCGAGGAGGTCAACCGCATCGCCCAGAGCACGCAGTTCAACGGCCAGAACGTGCTCAACGGCTCCCTCGAGGAGCTCTTCTTCCAGGTCGGCGCCAACCGGGGCCAGAGCATCAGCACCAGCGGCGTCGACGTGCGGACCCAGAGCCTCGGCGCCGAGGTGATCGACGGCCTCTCCGTCCAGCGCTACGCCTCGAGCAGCCCCGAGAGCAATATCCCCCCCAAGATCGCGGTCAACGGCCACGAGATCAATCTCGAGGGCGCTGACGACATGAACAGCGTGGCCCAGCAGATCAACGAGCTGCAGGCCCGGACGGGGGTGCGGGCCAACCGCGCCGACCAGGCCACCTCCCAGGCGGTGGACTTCGAGATCCCGAGCGAGGGGCAGGCCCGGCTGCGGATCAACGGCGAGGATATCCACATCGACTTCGCCGATGTCGAGGGCATGGGCGACCTGGCGGCCCGCATCAACGAGCGCGCCCCCGATACCGGCGTGCGCCTGGAGCGCGACGTCTCCGCCGGCGGCCAGCAGATCGCCTGGAGCTTCACCGCCACCGACAACTTCGAGCTCGAGTACGCCGGCGCCGGCTCGCTAAGCGTCGGCGGCCAGCAGGTCGGCACGGGGGCGGCGACCGAGGGCAGCGGCGGCAAGCTGCTGGTCGAGCGCGGCCTGAGCCTGTCCACGGACTACGGCGACGACCTGAACCTCTCCGTCGTCGGCGACGTGAACGCCAACGACGCCTTGACGAACCTCGGCCTGTCGACCACGAGCTCGAGCGCGCCGCTGGAGACCTCCGAGTACGTCATCAGCGAGTCCGCCGACGTGACGACCCGCGAGAAGGCCTCGGACACGATCGTCGCCGTGGACTACGCGCTGCGCCAGATCAACAAGAACCGGGCCGATCTCGGCGCGATCCAGAACCGCTTCGAGGCGACGATCAACAACCTGAACATCTCCTCGGAGAATCTCAGCGCGGCGCGCTCGCGCATCCTCGACGCCGACTTCGCCGAGGAGACCGCCGAGCTGACGCGGACGAAGATCCTGCAGCAGGCCGGCACCTCGGTGCTGGGCCAGGCGAACCAGATGCCGCAGCAGGTGGTGCAGCTGCTGCAGCAGTAACGGCGGCCGGGAGCAGAGCGGGCTGTCTTGCCAGCTCCCGGCCTTTAAGCCTTAAAGGTTGGGGTGCTGGGGAGGCAGTATGAGTGAGAGCCAGAAGATCGCTACAATCGCCCACGTGACCCACTCCCCCCTTCGCGCGGGGGACTCCGCTGGGGAGCCTCGACAG
>NZ_NRSH01000057.1 GCF_016584055.1 Halorhodospira neutriphila | reverse complement strand
CCGAGGCGCCCGAGCGCGAGCAGCAGGCCGACACCCGGGGCGACGCCGCCGCCGAGGCCGCGGCGCTCTACCAGCGGCTGCGCCAGCCCCGCCAGCCGTCGAAGCGCTTCCTCAACGCCCGCACCCGCGCCCACGAGGCGGCCGCCTACATGGAGGCCTGGAGCCGCAAGGTCGAGGCCGTCGGCAACCTCAACTACCCCAGCGCGGCCCGCCGCCGCGGCCTCTCGGGGCGGCTCATCCTGGAGGTCACCCTCCGGCCCGACGGCTCCGTCGAGGCCGTCCGCGTCGTCGAGCGCTCGCGCCACCGGCTGCTCGACGAGGCGGCGGTCCGCACCGTCCGGCTAGCGGCCCCCTTCAGCGAGATCCCGGAGGAGGTCCTCGACGGCCACGACCAGCTGGTGATCACCCGGACCTGGGAGTTCGTCGACGGCGGGCGCCTCGAGACGCACTGATTGGCGCCGCGGGCCTTGTGAAAAGCGCGCGGGGTAACGGATACTGGAGGCATGAGCGAGCGGGATCTCCACAATGGCGGCGATTGCCTGGCGAATCACTTCCTGATCGCCATGCCGGCCCTCGACGACCCCAACTTCGCCCAGACGGTCACCCTCGTCTGCGAGCACTCCGCGGAGGGGGCCATGGGGATCGTCATCAATCGCCCCACCGAGGTCACCCTCGAGGACCTCTTCCAGCACCTGGAGCTGGAGATCCACGACAGCCGGGCCAAGGAGCGGGTCGTCTACGCCGGCGGCCCCGTGCAGCGCGACCGCGGCTTCGTGCTCCACCCCCCCGGCGAGGAGTGGGACGCCACCCTGCGGATCTCCGAGGAGATCGCCGTGACCACCTCCCGCGACATCCTCGCCGCCCTGGCCCGCGGCGAGGGGCCGGAGCGCTGCCTGGTCGCCCTCGGCTACGCCGGCTGGGGGGCGGGCCAGCTGGAGGAGGAGATGGGCCAGAACGCCTGGCTCTCCGGCCCGGCCTCGCCGGAGGTGGTCTTCGACACCGAGTCGGCCCAGCGCTGGCGGGCGGCCGCCGCCGGGATCGGCGTCGATATCGCCCTGCTCTCCTCGGAGACCGGCCATGCCTGAGCCGGGCGAGGACGGCACCCTCCTCGCCTTCGACCCGGGAGAGCAGCACATCGGGGTCGCCGTCGGCGAGCGCCTGCTCGCCAGCGCCCGCTCCCTGGGCAGCCTGCCGGCCCGGGCGGGGCAGCCCGACTGGCGGCAGGTCGCCGAGCTGATCGAGCGCTGGCGCCCCCGGGCGCTGGTCGTCGGCCTGCCGCTGCACGCCGACGGCAGCGACTCGACGAGCACGGCCCTCGCCCGCCGCCTCGCCGGGCGCCTCCACGGCCGCTTCGGCCTGCCCGTGGCGACGGTCGACGAGCGCCTCTCCTCCCACGAGGCGGCGCTGCGCCTCGACCCGCGCACCCGGCGGCGGGACCCCACGGCCGTCCACGGCGAGGCGGCGAGCGTCATCCTCGAGACCTACTTCGCGCAAGGCGCCGCATGAGCGAACGCGAGCTCGACGTCCCGCCGCTGCTCGAGCGCATGGCGGCCGGGCTGACCCGTGAGCTGGAGCGCCGCGACGGCGGCCCGCCGATCCTCGTCGGCGTCCACACCGGCGGGGTCTGGGTCGCCCAGGCCCTCCACGAGCGCCTGCGCGCCCGCCCGCCGCTCGGCACCCTGGAGGTCGCCTTCTACCGCGACGACCACGCCACCTCGGGGCTCAAGGCGGCGGTGCGGACCTCGGAGGTGCCCTTCACCGTCGACGGGCGCACCGTCATCCTCTGCGACGACATCATCCACACCGGGCGCACCGCGCGGGCCGCGCTCAACGCCCTGTTCGACTACGGCCGCCCGGCGGCGGTGCTGCTCGCCGTGCTCGTCGACCGCGACGCCCGCGAACTGCCCATCCAGCCCGATGTCTGCGGCGAGTGCCTCGAGCTGGCGGCCCGCCAGCGCCTCAAGCTCCACGGCCCCGACCCGCTGCGGCTGACCCTCGAGGAGGCCTCGCCGTGAGCGTGCAGCTCGACGCCCAGGGCAACCTGCGCCACCTGCTCACCACCGAGGGGCTGCCGCGGGAGCTGCTCACCCGGATCCTCGACACCGCCGGGTCGTTCTCGGGGGTGATCGGCAAGTCGGTCAAGAAGGTCCCGCTGCTGCGCGGCCGGACCATCATCAACCTCTTCTTCGAGCCGAGCACCCGCACCCGGACGACCTTCGAGCTCGCCGCGCAGCGCCTCTCCGCCGACGTGCTCAACATCGACGTGGCCAGCTCCTCGACGAGCAAGGGCGAGAGCCTGCTCGATATGCTGCGCAACCTCGAGGCCATGCAGTGCGACGCCTTCGTCGTCCGCCACGCCGACAGCGGCGCCGCCGAGTTCATCGCCCGGCACGCGGCGCCGGGGGTGGCGGTGGTCAACGCCGGCGACGGGCGCCACGCCCACCCGACCCAGGCGCTGCTCGACGCCTTCACCATCCGCCACGAGAAGGGGGCGCTGGAGCCGCTGACCATCGCCATCGTCGGCGACATCCTCCACTCCCGCGTGGCGCGCTCGCAGATCCACGCCCTGCGCGGGCTCGGCGCCGGCGAGATCCGGGCGATCGCGCCGCGGACGCTGCAGCCGCGGGGCATCGAGCAGCTCGGCGTGCGCCTCTACGAGGACATGGACGCCGGCCTCGAGGGCGCCGACGTCGTCATCATGCTGCGCCTGCAGCGCGAGCGCATGCGCGGCGCCCTGCTGCCGAGCGAGGGCGAGTTCTTCAGCCGCTACGGGCTCACCGAGCAGCGCCTCGAGCGCACCCACCCGCAGGCCATCGTCATGCACCCCGGCCCGGTCAACCGCGGCGTCGAGCTCGACCCCCGGGTCGCCGACGGCCCGCGCTCGGTGATCCTGCAGCAGGTCACCAACGGCATCGCCGTGCGCATGGCGGTCATGTCCATGGTCCTCGGCGGCCAGGGCGAGGCCGCCCCGGCGAGCATCGAGGAGGTGGCCGGGTGAGCCGCCTGACGATCCACGGCGGCCGGGTCGTCGACCCCGAGAGCGGCCGCGACGAGGTCGCGGACCTGCACATCGGCGACGGGCGGGTGCTCGCCATCGGCCCGGCCCCGGACGGCTTCGCCGCCGAGGCGCGCCTCGACGCCGCCGGGCAGCTGGTCATCCCGGGGCTGGTGGACCTGGCGGCGCGGCTGCGCGAGCCGGGCGCCACGCGCAAGGGCGGGATCATCCCCGAGGCGCGGGCCGCGGCCGGCGGCGGGGTCACGACCCTCCTCCAGCCGCCGGACACGAGCCCGGTCACCGACACCCCCTCGGTGGTGGAGCTCATCCACAGCCGCGCGCAGAGCGCCGACGGCGCCCGGGTCCGCCCCCTCGGGGCGCTGACCCAGGGCCTGGCCGGCGAGCGCCTCGCCGAGATGGCGGCGCTGCGCGACGCCGGCTGCCCGGCGATGGCCGACGGCGGGCGGCCCGTCACCAACGGCCTCGTCCTGCGCCGCGCCCTGGAGTACGCGGCGACCTTCTCGCTGCCGGTGGTGCTCACCCCCGAGGACCCGGACCTCGCCGCCGGCGGCCACGTCCACGACGGCGAGACCGCCACCCGGCTGGGGCTGCCGAGCCAGCCGGCGGCCACCGAGACCGCGGCGCTCGCCCGCATCCTCGCCATCGCCGAGGAGAGCGGCACCCCGGTCCACCTCGGCCGGCTCTCTACGGCCCGGGGCGTGGAGATGGTCGCCGCGGCGCAGCAGGCCCGGCTGCCGGTCACCGCCGATGTCGCCATCCACCAGCTCCTGTTCACGGAGCACGACTGCGCCGGCTACGATACCCGCGCCCACGTCCGGCCGCCGCTGCGCAGCTCGGCGGACCGCGACAGGCTGCGCCGGGGCGTGGCCGACGGGACGCTCCAGGCCGTCTGCTCCGACCACCAGCCCCACGACCCCGACGCCAAGGACTGCCCCTTCGCCGACAGCGAGCCGGGGATCAGCGGGGTCGACACCCTCCTCGCCCTGACCCTGCGCCTGGTCGATGAGGGGCTCCTGTCGGTGCCCGAGGCGATCCGGCGGGTGACCGCCGGCCCCGCCCGCGCCCTGGGCCTCGAGGCCGGCACCCTCGCCCCGGGCGCCGCAGCGGACGTGGCGGTGGTCGACCCGCGCGCCCGCTGGCGCGTCACGCCGGAGAGCCTGCGCAGCCGCGGCCACAACACCCTGCTCACCGGCTGGGATCTCGCCGGGACGGTGACGGCCACGGTGGTCGGCGGCCGAACGGTCCACGTCCGATAAACATGATCTTCTAGCCCGGAGGCAACCGTGAGCAGCAACTCGCCCTACGTCATCGACGTCACTGCGGAGACCTTCAAGGAGCAGGCGATCGACGCCTCCACGCAGCAGCCTGTCCTGATCTACTTCTGGGCGCAGTGGTGCGGCCCGTGCCAGAGCCTCAGCCCGCTGCTGGAGCGGCTCGCGGACGAGTACCAGGGGGGCTTCCAGGTCGCCAAGGTCGACTGCGACCAGGAGCAGCAGCTGGCCATGCAGGTCGGCGTCCAGAGCCTGCCCACGGTGCTGCTGGTCAAGGACGGGCAGCCCGTCGACCAGTTCACGGGGGCGCTCTCGGAGAGCGAGCTGCGCCAGTGGCTCGACCAGTACGTGGAGGCGCCCCAGGCCGACCCCCTGGAGCAGGCCCGGGGGCTGATGGCCGAGGGCCGGGCCGCCGAGGCCGTCCCCTACCTGCGCGCGGCCCGCGAGCAGCGCAGCGACGACGCCAGCGTCACCATCGACCTGGCCCGCGCCCTGCTCCAGAGCGGCGAGAGCGACGAGGCCTTCGCCCTCGTCGAGGGGCTGCCCTCCCAGGAGCAGCAGGACCCGCGGGCCCAGGGGATCCTCGCGCGCAAGGAGTTCGCCGAGCGGGTGCGCGACCTGCCCGGCACCGAGACCCTCGAGCAGCGCGTCGAGGCCGACCCCGGCGACGGCCAGGCCCGCCTCGAGCTGGCCCTGCGGCTCGTGGTCGCCGGCGGCGAGCTCGAGGCCCTCGACCACCTGCTGCACCTCGTCCAGCGCGACCGCCAGCGCCGCGACGAGGCCCACGACCTGGCGCTCAAGGTCCTCGGCGTCCTCGGCCCGGAGCACCCCGAGGCGCGCCGCTACCGCCAGCGCCTCTTCCAGCTGCTCTACTGAGGGGCGCCGCCCCTCACCCCTGCTGCTCCCGGAAGGCGTCGCCGGCGAGCCCGCTGCGCTGGAGCACCCGCTGGACGAAGGCGCGCGTCTCGTGGGGCGCGTGGCGGTAGAGCAGCCAGCGCAGGTCCTTGAGGCTCTGCAGCCGCGGGTTCGAGGTCAGGTGGCGGTGGACGTTGCCGGGGCCCCAGTTGTAGGCGGCGAGGGCGAGCCAGAGCCCCAGGGGATCGCCGTAGGCGGCGTAGCGCTCCCGGAGGCGGGCCAAGTAGTGGCTGCCGACGAGCAGGTTCAGGCGCGGCTCGGCCAGGGCGGCCGGGCTGATCCCCTGGTCCCGGGAGACGCGCTCCGCCCACTCGGGGACCGCGTCCCGGACCTCGGCGGCCGCCACCGGCCGGATCTGCATCAGCCCCACGGCGCCGGCGCTGCTCACGACGCCGGGCCGGTAGTCGCTCTCCGTGCGCGCCACCGCCCGGATCAGGGCCGGCTCGAGGCCGGAGCGCTCGGCCGCCTCGGCGACGAGCCGGCGCAGCCTCGGGTCGGCGATGGCGCGGTTGGAGCCGAGCCACGACGAGCGCCCCCGGCGCTGATAGGCGTTGATCACCGCCTGGATCACGGCCCGGGGGACCTCGGGCAGCAGCGCCGCCGGCCTCGGGGCGAGCACGGCGGCTACGGCGCCGCCGCCCTCCGCGGGCAGGGCGGCGCTCTCCCAGGGGGGGCTCTGCAGGGAGTGGGCGGTGATGGAGGCGGATACCAGCGCCCCCATCCCGAGCAGGGTCGACAAGGCCATCCGAAGCATACGGGGAGACTCCTCTCCGCTATTCCCTGAATTATAGCATGGAAAAAGACCGCGCCCCGATCGGCGCCGCGGGTTCGACGCGGCGCCGCATCCGCCGTATCATCCAAGATGCCGGCACCGCAGAGGCCGTGGAGCAGCGCTGAACGGGACCCCGATGACCGAGATCGCCGCACGCCTTGAGGCCGTCCACCGACGGGTCCGCGCCGCCGAGGCCGAGTACGGCCGCCGGCCCGGCAGCGTCGCCGTGCTCGCCGTCGGCAAGCGCCACCCGAGCGAGGCCCTGCGGGCGGCCTACGCCGCCGGGCAGACCGCCTTCGGCGAGAACTACCTCCAGGAGGCGCTCGCCAAGCAGGAGGCGCTCGCCGACCTCGAGCCGGTCTGGCACTTCATCGGCGGCCTGCAGTCGAACAAGACCGCCCCGGTGGCGCAGGCCTTCAGCTGGGTCCACACCGTCGACCGGGCCAAGATCGCCCGGCGGCTCGGCGAGCAGCGCCCGGACGGGCTCCCGGCGCTCAACGTCTGCCTGCAGGTCAACGTTAGCAGCGAGCCGCAGAAGGCGGGGTGCGACCCCGGCTCGCTGCCCGAGCTCGCCGCGGCGGTCGCCGAGCAGCCGCGCCTGCGCCTGCGGGGCCTGATGGCCATCCCCGCCCCGGCCGCGGGCCTCGAGCAGCAGCGCCGCCCCTTCGCCCGGCTGCGCGGGCTCTACGAGCAGCTCCGCGGGCAGGGCTTCGCCCTGGACACCCTCTCCATGGGCATGACGGAAGACCTCGAGGCGGCGGTCGCCGAGGGCTCGACCCTGCTCCGCATCGGGACGGCGATCTTCGGCCCGCGCGAGGCCGAGGCAACGGAAGGAGGGCAGCAATGAGCACCGAGTCGCAAATCGCCTTCATCGGCGGCGGAAACATGGCCCGCTCCCTGGTCGGCGGGCTCATCGCCGACGGCTACCCGGCGCAGCGGATCACCGTCAGCGAGCCGGAGCCCGAGCGGCGCGAGCAGCTCCGCAGCCGCTTCGGGGTCGCCGTCACGGCGGACAACGGCGAGGCGCTCGAGGGCGCCGACGCCGTGGTCCTGGCGGTCAAGCCGCAGACCGTCCGCACGGTCGCCGAGGAGATCGCCCCTGCCCTGGGCCAGGCGGGCGCCGTGGCCATCTCCATCGCCGCAGGGGTCCGGCTGGCCGACCTGCAGCGCTGGCTCGGCCCGCAGGCGGCCGTGGTCCGGGCCATGCCCAACACGCCGTCGCTGATCCAGAGCGGGGCCACGGCCCTGATCGCCAACGCGCAGGTCAGCGCCGCGCAGCACAGCCTCGCCGAGTCCCTGCTGCGCGCGGTGGGGCAGACGCAGTGGCTCACCGACGAGGCGCAGATGGACGCGGTCACCGCCATCTCCGGCAGCGGCCCGGCGTACTTCTTCCTGCTCATGGAGGCGCTCGAGGAGGCCGGCGTCGAGCTGGGGCTCGACCGGGAGACGGCGCGGCTGCTGACCCTGGAGACCGCCACCGGCGCCGCCCGGATGGCCCTGGAGTCGGAGGACACCCCGGCCCGCCTGCGCGAGCGCGTCACCTCCCCCGGCGGCACCACGGAGCGCGCCCTGGGGGTGCTCGACGACGCCGACCTGCGCGGCGCCATCCAGCGCGCCGCCGAGGCCGCCGCCCACCGCGCCCACGAGCTAGGCAACCTGCTGGGAGAGCAGTAGATAATGGCATCGAGCTACGTCACCAACCCCCTGATCTTCCTCATCGGCACCGTCTCCTCGCTCTACATCCTGGCGGTGATGCTGCGCTTTTTGCTGCAGACGGTGCGCGGCGACTTCCTCAACCCCATCTCGCAGTTCCTGGTGCGCGCCACCTCGCCGGTGCTCAACCCCATGCGCCGCTTCATCCCCGCCTTCCGGGGCGTCGACCTGGCGGCGATCACCCTGATGTTCGTCCTGCAGCTGCTCGCCCTCTACCTGATCTTCCTGCTCGCCTACGGCCAGCAGCCCCCGCTCGGCGGGCTGGTCATCGAGTCCGTGGGGCGGCTCCTGGGGCTGCTGCTCAACCTCTACACCGTGCTGATCCTCATCGGGGTGGTCGTCAGCTGGGTCAACCCCACCGCCCACCACCCGGGGCTGCACCTGCTCGAGCAGCTCACCGGCCCCCTCCTGCGCCCGATCCGCTCCTACATGCCGGATCTCGGGGGGATCGACCTCTCCCCGCTGGTCGCCCTGGTCCTCCTCCACCTGGCGCGGATGATGGTGGTCTACCCGCTGCGCAGCCAGCTGCCGATGCCGGCCTGAGCCCGGGATGCCCTGGGCGAGCATCGACGAGCTGGGCCGCCTGACCCTCCGGCTGCGCGTCACCCCCCGCGCCAAGCAGGAGGGCCTGGCGGTCGACGGCGAGCGCCTGCGGGTCCGGCTCAAGGCCCCGCCCGTGGACGGCAAGGCCAACGCCGCCCTGGCCAAGCTCCTGGCGAGGCGCTTCGGGGCGGCGAAGGGCGCGGTGCAGCTCGTCGCCGGCGAGCGCGGGCGGGAGAAAACCGTCCGCATCGACGCCCCCTCGAGCTGGCCCGAGGAGCTGCCCGGGCCGCCCGATGGCTTGTCCCTGCCGGACGTTCGCCGCTAGACTGCGTCATCCTTGCTCCATGAGCGGATTGTCGATGGTCAGAAGCCCGCCGGCCGACTCCGTCGGACTCGTGACCCAGCATAAGGCCGTCTTCGAGGAGCCGCTGCCCCTCGACTGCGGCCGCGAGCTGCCCGGCTACGAGCTCGTCTACGAGACCTACGGCGAGCTCAACCGCGAGCGGACCAACGCCATCCTGGTCTGCCACGCCCTCTCGGGGAACCACCACGCCGCCGGCTACCACTCCGAGCACGACCGCAAGCCCGGCTGGTGGGAGACGTGCATCGGCCCCGGCAAGCCGCTGGACACGAACCGCTTCTTCATCGTCTGCAGCAACAACCTCGGCGGCTGCCACGGCTCGACGGGGCCGGCGAGCATCAACCCGGAGACCGGCGCGCCCTACGGCGATCAGTTCCCGGTGGTCACGGTCCGGGACTGGGTGCGCAGCCAGGCGCGCCTCGCCGACCGGCTGGGCATCCGGCAGTGGGCGGCGGTGGCCGGCGGCAGCCTCGGCGGCATGCAGGCGCTGCAGTGGGCCATCGACTTCCCCGGCCGGCTGCGCCACGCCGTCGTGATCGCCGCCGCGCCCCGGCTCTCGGCGCAGAACATCGGCTTCAACGAGGTCGCCCGGCAGGCGATCATGAGCGACCCGGAGTTCCACGGCGGGCGCTACTACGACTACGGCGTCTCGCCGCGGCGGGGGCTGGCGGTGGCGCGCATGCTCGGCCACATCACCTACCTCTCCGAGGACGCCATGCGCGCCAAGTTCGGCCGCGACCTGCGCGGGGGCATGAGCTACGACTACGAGGAGGTCGACTTCGAGGTCGAGAGCTACCTACGCTACCAGGGCCAGCGCTTCGTCCAGGGCTTCGACGCCAACACCTACCTGCTCATGACCAAGGCGCTCGACTACTTCGACCCGGCCGCCGAGCACGGCGACGACTTCTCGGCGGCCGTCGCCGGCATCCAGTGCTCGACGCTGCTCCTGTCGTTCTCCAGCGACTGGCGCTTCCCCCCCTCCCGCTCCCGGGAGATCCTGCGCGCGCTGCTCGAGCGCGAGAAGACCGTCAGCTACATCGAGGTCGAGGCCACCCAGGGCCACGACGCCTTCCTCATGCCCATCCAGCGCTACCTCGAGGGCTTCGCCGCCTACATGGGCAACGTCGCCCGGGAGGTCGGGGCGTGAACCCGCTGCGCCGCGAGCTGGAGATCGTCGCCGACTGGATCGAGCCCGGCTCCCGCGTCCTCGACCTCGGCTGCGGCGACGGGGCGCTGCTCGAGTACCTCGTCGAGCGCAAGGGGGTCACTGCCTACGGCCTGGAGATCGACCCGCGCAAGGTGAACCGCTGCCTCGAGCGCGGGGTCAACGTGGTGCGCGCCGACCTCGACGAGGGGCTCGGCGACTTCCACTGCGACAGCTTCGACCACGTCATCATGAGCCAGACGATCCAGGCGGTGCGCTACCCCGACAAGCTCATCGAGGACCTGCTGCGGGTCAGCCACCACGGCATCGTCACCTTCCCGAACATGGGCTACTGGCGCCTGCGCGTGCAGCTGCTGCTCGGCGGCTCGATGCCGCGCAGCCCCGCCCTGCCCAACGCCTGGTACAACTCGCCGAACATCCACCTGTGCACCGTGCGCGACTTCGAGCAGCTGTGCGCGAGCATGGGGGTGGAGATCGTCGAGCGCCGCCTGCTCGACCGGGCCCACCGCTCGACCCCGCTGATCGACCTCGCGCCGAACCTCCTCGGCGAGGTGGCCATCTACCGTTTCGTGCGCGGCACCCAGTCGCTGTAGAATCCTCCCTGTTGAGCGGCCCGCCGCGCAGGGCAGCCGGGGGCCGCGCCAGCCACAGGGACCAGACCGCGAACGCCTATGCAGCCCGAGTACGTCCGCTACAACCAGACGGTGGTGGAGCGCCGGCGCTCGCCGTACCAGGAGATCGTCATCGCCCACGACCCGAGCCTGGGCCACCTGCTCTACCTCGACGACGACCTGCAGATCGCCGACGCCGACGAGCCGTACAACCAGGCGATCACCCGCCCGCTCGTCGAGGGCGGGGCGCTCGGCGAGGTCCTCATCCTCGGCGGCGGCGACGGCGGCGTCCTGCGCGCGGTGCTCGACGCCGGGGCGCGGCGGGCGGTCCTGGTGGATATCGACGGCGAGGTCATCGCCCTCGCCCGGCGCTACCTGCCGAGCCTCTGCGGCGACGCCTTCGACCGGCCGGGCGCCGAGGTCGTCGTCGGCGACGCCTTCGCCTACCTGGACGACGAGGCGCAGTGGGACGGCATCATCTACGATCTGACCATGGACCCCATCCGCGAGGATCAGCCGCGCACGGAGTTCATCAAGGAGGTCCTCGCCAAGGTCGCGCAGCGCCTGCGCCCGGGCGGCGTGATGGCCATGCAGTGCTGCGGCGCCGACGAGCCCGGGCTGCGCGAGGAGATCCGCGCCGGGCTTGAAGGGACCTTCGAGGCTTGGGGAGACTGGGAGGCGAAGATCCCTTCCTTCGATGTCCCCTGGATCTTCGCCTGGGCCCGAACGAGGGAGGAGCAGCGGTGACCACCTGGCTTGTGACCCACCCCGCCTGCCTCGGCCACGACGCCGGAGACGGGCACCCCGAGAGCCCGGAGCGGCTGCGCGCCATCCTGCGCGCCCTGGAGGATCCGACCTTCGAGTTCGTGCTGCGCGAGCAGGCGCCCCGGGCGAGCGTCGCGCAGCTCGAGCTCGCCCACGACCCGGAGCACGTCCGCTCGGTGCTCGACGCCGTCCCGGAGACGGGCCACGCCCCCTTCGACCCCGACACCCGGCTCGGCCCGGGCAGCGGCGAGGCCGCCCTGCGGGCCGCCGGGGGGGTCTGCCACGGCGTGGACGGCGTCCTCCAGGGCCTGGCCCACCGCGCCTTCTGCGCCGTGCGCCCGCCGGGCCACCACGCCGAGTCCGATCGGGCCATGGGCTTCTGCTTCTTCAACAACATCGCCGTCGGGGCCGCCCACGCCGTGGCGCAGTACGGCCTCGAGCGGGTGGCCATGGTCGACTTCGACGTCCACCACGGCAACGGCACCGAGCAGATCAGCCGCGGCCGCCGGGGGCTCTACTACTTCTCCACCCACCAGCACCCCCTCTTCCCCGGGACCGGGATCCCCTCGGCGGACCCGCCGGCGAACATCGTCAACGCCACCCTCGCCGAGGGGGACGGCTCGGAGCGCTTCCGGGCGGTCTTCGCCGAGCAGATCCTCGACCGGCTCGACGCCCTGCGCCCGGAGCTGATCCTCGTCTCCGCCGGCTTCGACGCCCACCGCTCCGACCCCCTGGCGACGCTGCAGCTCGACGAGTCCGACTTCGGCTGGGCGACCCGCGAGCTCGTCGCCATCGCCCGGCGCCACTGCGAGGGCCGGGTCGTCTCGGTGCTCGAGGGCGGCTACAGCCTCTCCGCCGTCGGGCGCTGCGCCGCCGCCCACCTCGAGGCGCTGATGATGTAGGCTCACGGCGGCCCACACGATGGCCGAGGCGCAGGTCATGGGCCAAGGCGGGCGGCTCAACGTGACGGCCTGAGGCGACCGAGAAAGGGGAATGCGATGACGAACCGACCCGGAGGCGGGGAGTACAAGCCGCGCTTCACGCGCTTTCGCCGCCAGAGCAAGCGCTCCTCCCTGCTCTACTACCTCCCCATCCAGGACGCCGACAGCGGTGCCCGGCTCGGGCTGCTCGCCGACCTCTCCCCCGGCGGCCTGCTCATGCTCGGCGAGCAGCCCCACCGCACCGGGGAGCGGCTGCGCCTGCGCCTCGAGGGGCCGGCCGACAGCGAGCTCACCGAGGGGCTGGCCCTCTCGGTGGACGCCGAGGTCCGCTGGTCCGCCCCGGACGTCAACCCCGCCTACCACGCCACCGGGGTCCGCTTCCTCAACGTCGACGAGCAGGCCCAGGCGCGGATCGAGGCCCTGCTGACGCGCCTCGGCATGGCCGGAGAGGCGCCCGAGTAGGCGCCGGCGCCGCCCCTCAACCCCCCAGCGAGAGCGACAACCGAGAGGAGAGACGCGAGGATGGCCAGCGACAGCCCCCAGGAGACCAACGACCCCCGGCCGGTCTCGGACCACCGCGTCCGCGCCCACTACAGCCGCGAGCAGGTGCAGCAGTGGCGCGACGCCGCCGGCGAGCACCACCAGCGGTGGTTCGAGGTCATGAACAACCCCTACGGCAAGGACTGATCCGGCCGGAGCGGCGCCTAGCCGGCGGGGACCCGCGGGTTGAGGCTGTAGGCCACGGTGATCGCGGCCTGGCCGAGGAGCCGGCCGCGCAGCGCGGCGAGCAGCGCCTCGCCGCCGAAGGCCCCCGCTACCGGCGCCCGCGGGCAGTCGAGGGCGTAGAGCGTGAAGACGCAGCGGTGGGGGATCGAGTCGTTCCACGGCGGGCAGGGCCCGTCGTAGCCGAAGTACGTCCCCGCCATCTCGGCGCTGCCGGCGAAGAGCTCGGTGTAGCTGTTGACCCCCTGGCGGGCCCCGTAGGGCGCCTCCGGCCCCGGCTTGCCGCCGGCGACGACCCCGTCGGCGAAGGCGCCCTCGGGGATCGCCCCGAGCGCCGGGTCGAGGTCCACCAGCAGCCAGTGGAAGAAGTCGAGCCGCGGCAGGTCGGCGGGGATCTCGCGGTCGCCGCGGTTGGCGTCGCCGAGCTGGCTCGGCGCGTCCGGGTCGTGGCAGACCAGGGCCAGCGAGCGCGTGCCCGGCGGCAGGCCCTCCCAGCCGAGGTGCGGGCTGCGGTTGCGCCCGTAGCGGGCGTGCGCCTGCGCGTCGCGGGCGCAGAAGGCGCAGCGCTCGGGGAGCGCCCCCCCCTCTTCCAGGCTCTCGCTGATCAGGCGCACGGCCACCCCCCTGGCATCTCGGCGGCAAGCCCCTCTACCCTGAACCGGGCGTGATCGAGGCGCCCACCATTCTAGCGCCGCAGGAGCCCACGATGACGAGCCGCCCGCTGCTGCTCGCCTACGGCACCCTCCTGGACCAGCCCAGCGACCCCCAGGCCGAGGCGGCCGTACGGCGCCACACCCGCGACCGGGGCGCCGCCTCCGTGCCGGCCCGGCTCTACGACCTCGGGCCCTTCCCCGGCGCCGTCCCCCTCGGGGCGGACGAGGAGCCGGCCGCCGCCCGGGTCTACGGGCGGCTCCTCGAGCTCCTCGCGCCGCGGCGCGTCCTCCCGGTGCTCGACGCCTACGAGGACTGCGACCCCGAGCGCCCCTACGCGGGCCTCTACCGCCGGGAGCAGGCCGTCGCCGTGCCGCTCGCCGCCCCGCAGGGGCCGCGCCCCTGCCTGGTCTACTGGCTCAATCGGCGCCCGCCCGGGGCGCCGCTGATCGCCGGCGGCGACTGGCTCGAGCACGTCCGGGGCCGGCCGCTGGCCG
>NZ_NRSH01000056.1 GCF_016584055.1 Halorhodospira neutriphila | reverse complement strand
GCAGGGGCAAGCGGCAGAAGGGGTAGCGGGCGGCGGCTGTAGCGCCGCCGCGGCAAGGCGGTAGAATCGCGCTGTCATCCAGGCAGGGCCGCCAGGGAGCAGCGCGGCCCCGAGCTATCCCGCCGGCGCCCCAGAGGGAGCCTGAGCCCGGCCCCCCAGAGGGTACCGGCCCATGCGCTCCCGGCTCGCTCCGCTGCTCACCGCCCTCCTCCTCCTGCTCGCCAGCGCCGCCGCCGGCGCGGAGCTGCGCATCGCCTCCTGGAACGTCGAGCACCTCGGCTGGGATAACGCCAAGAGCTACCCGGCCGTGGCGCGGGTCGCCAGCCAGTTCGACCTCCTCGCCCTGCAGGAGGTCATGGCCCCGGAGGCCGTCGCCGAGCTGGAGCGCGCCCTGGAGGCCGCCACGCAGCAGGACTGGGGCTCGCTGGTCTCCCACGCCGTCGGCGACGGCTACCAGGAGCACTACGCCTTCATCTGGCGGGAGGCGGCGGTGGCCTACGTCGACGGCGCCGTCGTCTACGTCGACGACCGCGACGCCTTCGCCCGCGAGCCCTTCTCGGCGCGCTTCCGCGACCGCGGCTCGGGGGAGGTCCTCGCCGCCGCCACCGTCCACATCCTCTACGGCGACGGCGTCGCCGACCGTACCCCGGAGATCCGCGCCCTGCGGCGCTACTGGGCGTGGCTCGGCGAGATCTACCCGGAGCAGACCGAGCGCCGGCTGCTCATGGGCGACTTCAACCTCCCCCCGGACCACCCCGCCTGGGCGCCGCTCAAGGAGGTGGCCCGGCCGGCGCCCATCGCCGCGGCCACCACGCTGTCGAGCACCGACGGCGCCTACGCCAGCCGCTACGACCACCTCTGGCTGCCGCGCCGCCACCGCCTGGCGGTCACCGGCCAGGGCGTGCTGCGCTTCCCCGAGCTGCTCGCCAAGACCTCCGGGCGCCCCTGGCGCCACGAGGCCGCCCGGCGACGATGGCCGTGGTCCGGCGTGGCCGAGCTGGAGCGCATCGACGGCATCGGGCCGGCACGGCGGGCGGATATCGCGGCGGCGCAGCGGGTCTGCGAGTAGCGGCGAGAGGCTCCCCAGCCTTCAAGGCCGTACGAGCCGAGCTAGGCCTAGCGGCCGGGCTCATGGGGGAGGGCGTGAGGCCTTTATAGCTCAATATACGGATATACGCATATTGACATAGAGGCATGGGGCTGCGTATAAAGGGCTCGCCATCGGCCTTGCGTGAGGAGCCGCCCATGGAGAGCCCCGCCTTCTTCCGCGCCCTGAGCGACGAGACCCGCTTGCGCTGTGTCGCCCTGCTCCAGGCCGAGGGGCAGCTGTGCGTCTGCGAGCTGACCTACGCGCTCGGCATGGAGCAGCCCAAGGTCTCCCGCCACCTGGCGCAGCTGCGCCAGGCCGGCGTCGTGGAGCCACGGCGCTGCGGCACCTGGATCCACTACCGCCTCCACCCCGAGCTGCCGCCCTGGGCCCAGGCGGTGATCGCCGCCTGGACCGACGGCTGCGCCGGATCCCCCCCCTTCAGCGACGATCGGCGGGCCCTGCACGCCATGCCGAACCGCCCCGAGGCGGCGCGCTGCGCCTAGGAGGAGCCTCGATGCACCGCCCCTACCAAGCCCTGTTCCTCTGCACCGGCAACTCGGCGCGCTCGCAGATGGCCGCCGCCCTGCTCAACCGCGACGGCGCCGGCCGCTTCCACGCCTACAGCGCCGGCAGCCACCCCGCCGAGCGGGTCCACCCCGTGGCCCTGGAGGTCCTGGAGCGGGCGGAGCTGCCGACCCAGGGCCTGTACCCCAAGGCCTGGGATACGTTCTGCGGGCCCGATGCCCCGGCGCTGGACTTCGTGTTCACCGTCTGCGACAAGGCGGCCGCCGAGCCCTGCCCGGTATGGCCGGGGCAGCCCCTGTCGGCGCACTGGGGCTTCCCGGACCCGGCCGCCTACCAGGCCGTCAATGAGGCCGAGCAGCGGGCGGTCTTCGCCGAGGTCTTCCGCCAGGTCCAGACCCGCATCCGGCTGCTGGTGAGCCTGCCCGTGGAGCGCCTGGACCGGCTGAGCCTCCAGCGCCGGCTGGACGAGATCGGCCGCGAGGCACAAGGCGCCGACGACCGCTCCGCCGTCTAGCCCGGGGAGCCGCGATGTTCGCTACCCTCGGCGACCGGATTGCCTACACCCTGCTGGGCCTGAGCCCCGACGGCTCCCTGGGCCCGGCGGTGCAGTTCTTCGTCATGGACACCGCCAAGATCTTCGCCATGCTCGTGGCGGTGATCTACGTCATGGGGCTGCTGCGGGCGATGATCAGCCCCGAGCGGGTGCGCGAGTACGTCCGCGGCAAGCCCAAGGGGCTGGCGCGCTCCCTGGCCGTGGGGCTCGGCGCGGTGACGCCGTTCTGCTCCTGCTCCTCGGTGCCGCTGTTCATCGGCTTCGTCGAGGCGGGCATCCCGCTGGGGGTGACCTTCTCCTTCCTCATCGCCAGCCCCATGATCAACGAGGTGGCAGTGGTGCTGCTCGTGGGCATCCTCGGCTGGAAGCTGACCGCCCTGTACGTCGCCAGCGGCCTGGCGGTGGCCTACGTCGGCGGCATCGCCATGGAGCGCCTGCGCCCCGAGCGGTGGGTGGCCGGCTACGTCTGGCAGATCCAGATGGGCGAGACGGCCCACCCCAAGCTCGACAACTCCCTGGCCGGCCGCCACCGCTACGCCGTCGGCGAGGTGCGGGAGATCGTCGGGCGCATCTGGAAGTGGGTGCTCCTCGGCATCGGCGTGGGCGCGCTCTTCCACGGCTACGTGCCGCAGGCGTGGGTCTCGGAGTACCTGGCCGGCGGCGAGTGGTGGTCGGTGCCGGCGGCGGTGCTCATCGGCGTGCCCCTCTACGCCAACGCCACCGGCGTCATCCCCGTCGCCGAGGCCATGCTGGCCAAGGAGGTCGCCATCGGCACCGTGCTGGCGCTGATGATGGCCATCGCCGCCCTCTCCCTGCCCGAGATGCTCATCCTGCGCAAGGTCCTGCACTGGCGGGCCCTGGCCTACTACGCCGCCATCCTCGCCGGCGCCTTCGTGCTGGTGGGGTGGGGCTTCAACCTGCTGGCTTGAATACTGACAGAAGGAGGAACGTATGGCCCGAGAGATCAAGGTGCTCGGCTCCGGATGCCGCAACTGCCAAAACACCGCGGCGCTCATCGAGGAGGTGGCCGCCGAGCAGGGGGTCGCCATCGACCTGCAGAAGGTCGAGGAGACCGCCGAGATCATGCGCTACGGGGTCATGTCCACGCCCGGCGTGGTGGTCGACGGCGAGGTGGTCCACGCCGGCGGCGTGCCGGACCGAAAAAGCGTAGCGCAGTGGCTGGAGGCCGCGCAGTGACAAGGTCGCCGTAGGCGCGGTGGCCGTCGCGGGCGCTGTCGGCCTTGCACGGCCACCGGCTCCTCCGAGGCCTCCCGTGGAGCCCGCCGCGGGGAAGGTGTACTCTATAGACAAAATGTACATCCACCGGAGGTGGCAATGCGCACGGTGAGCGCTACCGAGGCCAAGCAGGGGCTGGCCCGCGTCTTGGAGGACGCGAGCCGCGAGCCGGTCCTCATCCAGCGGCAGAAGCGCGATGTGGCCGTGGTGCTGTCGATCCAGGAGTACGAGCGTCTGACCCGCCTCAATGTAGCGGAGTTTCGGCAGTTCTGCGACCGTGTCGGAGCGGCTGCGAAGGAAGCCGGGCTAACGGAGGAAAAGCTCGACGAACTGCTCCGGGATGATTGAGCAGTCCCGGTGGGTGCTGGATACCAACACACTGGTGAGTCGGCTATTGGCACCCGGCGGCGTAGCGGCACAGGCCGTGGACCACGCCCTGGATCGGGGCGTGCTGCTGGTCTCCGACGAGACCCTCGGCGAGCTTGTGGAGGTGCTAGGGCGCCCGAAGTTCGATCCTTACCTGAGCACCGCGGATCGGCGCCGTTTCCTGGAGCTTCTGGGGGGTGTAGCGCGTGTGGTGCCCATAACGCGCAAATGCCAGGCCTGCCGGGATCCCAAGGACGACAAGTTCCTGGAGGTGGCGGTCTGCGGCGAGGCCTCTGCCATCGTCACCGGCGACCAGGACCTTTTGGCGCTTGATCCCTTTCACGGCATCCGAGTTATACAGCCGGCCCACTTCCTGACCTGGCCCTAGGCACCTGGCCCCATCACGGCCGGCCTAGCCGCGGCACTTGCCCTAACGCCCGGAGTCTGATGCAGTCCACGATCGTCCTGACTGGATGGGAAGGCTACGCATGGCGATCAAGCCCAAGCTGGGCCGGCGAGCCCGGCTCCTCCTGCTGCTGGCCGTCGGCATCCTGCTCGGGCTAGCCGCCTGGGGCATCATCAGCCGCAAGGCGGAGATGGCCGCCGCCCCCCGCTTCCAGCCCGAGCCGGTGGCCGTCCATACCGCCACCGCGAGGGCGGAGGAGCTAGCGCGGTCACGGCAGTACCTGGCGGAGGCCGAGGCCGTCCGCGCCGCCGCCTTGAGCGCGCGCGTCACCGAGCGGATCACCGGGATCACAGTGGACGAGGGCGATGCCGTGGTCGAGGGGGACCCCTTGGTCCAGCTGGATCGCGCGGCGGTAGACACCCGGCTGGACGGCGTGGCCGCGGACCTCGAGCAGGCCCGGGCGGAGCGCGCGGCCGAGGAGGCCCGCCGCGACGCCCTGGCGGATTCCGCCGCCTACTGGCGCAAGGAGCTGGAGCGGCTGCAGCGGCTGCGCGAGGACGAGGCCGTCTCCCAGTCGGCGGTGGACGAGGCGGCGGACCGGGTCAACGAGGCCCGCGGCAACCTGGCGGCGGCCCGCCAGCGGGTGAAGGCGCTCACCGCCCGCCTGGCCTCGCTGCGCGCCCGGCAGGCGGAGCTGCGCCAGGAGCGTGCGGACTACACCCTGAAGGCGCCGTTCGCCGGCGTTGTCACGGAGCGCACCGTCGACCCGGGCGACCAGGCCGCACCAGGCAAGCCCCTGATCCGGATCAGCAGCACGGAGCAGATGCGCCTGGCCTTCGGCGTCCCCCGCGCGGATCGCCCGGCGGTGGCTGCGGGCCGGACGGTCCGCCTCGAGCTGGACGGCGGCACCCGCGAGGCGACGATCAGCCGCATCCACCCCGCCCTGGACACCGCCCGCCTGGCGCGGGCCGAGGTGGACCTGCCGGCGGGCACGGCCCTGCCGCCGGGGGCGGAGGTGCCGGTGACCGTGGCCCTCCCGCCCATCGAGGGGGCGGCCCTGATCCCCGCCGACGCCCTGGCCGGCGGCGATGAGCGGCCCACGGTGTACGTGGTGCGCGACGGCAAGGCCCGGGCGCGGCCGGTGACCGTCCAGGGGCGCAGCGGCGGGCGCGTGGCCGTGGCGGGCATCGAGCCGGGCGCGGCCGTGGTGACCACGCCCTATCTCGGCTGGACCCGCCTGGCCGACGGCATGCCGGTCACCGAGGCTACGCCTTGAGGCTCACCGACTGGGCCCTGCACCGCCCCCACGCCCTGGTGGCCGTGGTCCTGCTGGTGGCGATCTGGGGCGTGCTCGCCCTCGCCCGCACGCCCGTGGACCTCTTCCCCGACACCCAGCCGCCCCAGGCGGTGGTCGTGGCCACCCAGCCCGGGGCCAGCGCCCGCGACGTGGCCAGCGACGTCACCCGGGTGCTGGAGAAGGAGCTGAGCACCCTCGACGGCATCACCGATCTCACCAGCACCAGCCGCGACGGCGTGGCCTCCATCCGTGTCGCCTTCGGCTACCACAAGCGCCTCGACGAGGCGGTGGCGGCGGTGAGCAACGCCCTGGACCGCACCACGGACGAGCTGCCCGCCGACGTGGCGCGGCCGCGGGTCTTCCCCGTCAGCGAGGCCACCAGCCCGGTGATGACCCTCGCCCTGCGCCCCGCGGCGGACAGCCCCAAGGACCTCGCCGACGTCCGCCTCCTGGCGGAGAACCCCATCCAGGACCGGCTGCTGGCGCTGCCCGCGGTGGGCGACGTGGAGGTCTTCGGCGGCCACGAGCCGGAGGTCCGGGTGGCCGTGGACCGCGAGGCCCTGGCGGCCCAGGGGATCGGCGTCGCGGCGGTGGTGGCCGCCCTGGAGGGCGCCAACGTCACCATCCCCGCCGGCCGCGTCCAGCAGGGGGGCGGGGAGTACCTGGTCACCGTCGCCGGGGAGGCGGCTACGCCGCGGGAGCTGGCGCGGCTGGCGCTGCGCCAGGGGCCCGAGGGCACCGTGCGCCTGGGCGATGTGGCCGACGTGCGCCTGGGGACCGCCGAGGCGCGCAGCGCCTACCACGGCAACGGCGAGCCGGCCATCGCCCTCGGCATCCAGCGCCCCCGCGAGGGCGCCACCCTGGCCGCCATCGAGGCGGTGAAGGCGGAGCTGCCCGCCCTACGCGCCGAGTACCGCGACCTGCACCTCGAGATCGCCGGCAGCCAGCAGGAGCTCATCGAGGTCAACGCCAGCGGCCTGCGCAACAGCGTGCTCCAGGCGGTGGTGCTCACCGTCGCCGTGATCTTCGTCTTCCTCGCCGACTGGCGGGCGGCGGCCGTGGCCTCGATAAGCATCCCCCTGGCCTTCCTGGCCGCCCTGGCCGTCCTGGGCCTCACCCCGTACTCGCTCAACATGGTCACCATGTCCGGGCTCATCATCGCCGTGGGCCTGGTGATCGACAGCGCCGTCGTGGTCCTGGAGAACATCATCCGCCGCTACCGCAAGGGCACGGACGGCAGCGCCCGCGAGGCGGCGCGGGCGGGCACGCGCCAGGTGGCCACGGCGATCACCGCCGGGATCCTCACCACCGTCGTGGTGGTGCTGCCGGTGATGTTCGCCGGCGGGTATATACAGCGCATCATGCGCCCGCTGAACCTGATGATCACGGTGACCCTCGTCGCCTCCCTGCTGGTGGCGCTGACCGTGATCCCCGTCCTGGCGGCGCGGCTGCTGGACCGGCCCCGCCAAGGCGCCAGCCCACCGGAGCGCTGGCTGGGCCGTGTGGGCACAGGGACCGACCGCCTGGCCGAGGTGACCGGCCACGTGGTGCGCGCCGCCCTGCGCCGCCGCTGGCTGGTGCTGGCCGCGGCGGCGCTCTTCCTCGTCGGCACCGTCCGCACCGTGCCGCCGCTCATCGGCAACGAGCTGATGCCGCCCATGGACACCGGCATCGCCACCGTCGAGCTGGAGACCCCGGCCCACTACGACCTGGACCGGGTGGAGGCCGTGCTCGACCGGGTGGAGGCGGAGATCTCGGCCACGCCCGGGGTGCAGCGGATCTCCGCGGTGGTGGGCTCGGAGCCGGGCAAGCTCGGCTTCGGCGCCGGCGGCGCCACCGCCCAGACCGTCAACATCACCGTCTACCTGGTGGACCGCACCCGGCGCGAGGCGGACATCTGGACCCTCATGGACCGCTGGCGCACGGCCATGGACGCGCTGCCCGGGGTCAAGGGCTACACCGTCTCCGAGTTCGGGGCCACCCCCATCTCCACCACCAAGGCGCCGCTGGATATCATCATCAGCGGCCCGGAGGCCGAGGTCCTGGACGCCCTCGGCGAGCGGGCCCTGGCGGCCCTGGCGGGCATGCCCGGGGTGCTGGACGTGCGCCGCAGCTGGCTGCGCGACAAGCCGGAGCAGACCGTCGCGGTCGACCGCGAGTCGGCCCAGCGCCTGGGGCTGTCCACGGCGGAGACGGGCCAGGCCCTGGCGGCGGCGGTGGACGGCCTGCCCGCCGGCGACCTGCGCCTGACGGGCTTCCTGGATGTCCCCATCCGCGTGGCCTACGCCGACGCCGATGTGGACCGGCCCGGCGGCGTCGGCGGGGTATACCTGCCCACGGCGGAAGGCCCCGTGCCGCTGCGCGCGGTGGCGGACACCTCGCTGCAGTGGACCCGGCCCGCCATCACCCGCGAGGACCTGCAGCAGACGCTGGATATCACCGCGGTGAACCGCGGCCACACCATCGCCGGCGTGGCCAAGGAGGCCCGCCAGCGCCTGGCCAAGCTCGACGTGCCGGCCGGCTACACCGTCGAGGTGGGCGGCACGGTCACCGACCTGAAGGCCAACCAGGGCCGCATGCGCGCCGCCCTGCTCCCCGGCTTCGGCATGCTGGCGCTGCTGCTCCTCGCCCTGTTCGGCTCCGTGCGCTACCCCCTGGCCATCATCGCCGCCATCCCCCTGGCGGTGGCCAGCGCCCTGTGGGGCCTGCTGGTGTTCGGCAAGCCCATGTGCATGCCGGCCATCATGGGCCTGATCCTGCTCGGCGGCACCGTGGTGAACAACAGCATCCTGCTGCTGGACTTCGTGCGCCAGGCCCGGGCCGAGGGCCTGGCGCGCGAGGCGGCCATCGTCGAGACGGTGCGCCTGCGGCTGCGCCCGGTGCTCATGACCACCGTCTCCACCGTGCTGGGGCTGACGCCGCTGGTCTTCGAGATGGCCGTGGGCCTGGAGCGCATGAGCCCGCTGGGCATCGCCGCCGCCACCGGACTGCTGGTGGGCACCGTCCTCACCCTCGTCGTGCTGCCCGTGCTGTTCAGCCTCCTGGACGACCTGGGGGAACGGCTGCGGGCGCTGCGGCTGCGACCCGATGGCGCCCGCTGACCCGGAGTCCCCCATCCAGCCGGCGCCGTGGACCCTGACGGGGCGCGGCGTCGTGCTGCTCCTGCGCACGCCGCCGGCGTGGGTCCGCCGCCACGCCGCCCTCCCCGAGCATCTGCGGCCCCACTACAACGGCGGCCCCGCCCTGGCGATGCTCGTCGCCTACGACGACAGCCCCGTCGGCCCCTACCGCGAGCTGCTCTTCTCGCCGGGGACCTGCTTCCGGGAGCGTCGCCACGTCATCACCCGCATCCTCGTCGACAGCGCGGCGAGCACCCGCAGCGGCCGCGCCAACTGGGGCATCCCCAAGGAGACCGTACCTATCGCCTGGTCCGCCGCCGACCGCCGGGGCGTCGAGCGCATCGGCGTCGGCGACGGCCTCCTCGAGGCCGCGCTGCGCATCAGCGAGCGCCCCGCCCTGCCGGTGAGCACCGCCCTCTGGCCCCTGCGCCTCTACCACGAGCTCGAGGGCCGGGCCTACCGCGTCGAGGCGCACGCCCGGGGGCGGCTGCGCCGTGCGCAGGCGGCCGTCGAGCAGCTCGACCCGGCCCGCTTCCCCGATATCCGCCAGGCGCCGCGCATCGCCGCCCTCGCCGCCGCGCCCTTCCGGCTGACCTTCCCCGCGGCCGCTGTCCAGCCCCTCGGCTAGCCCGCCTGCTGCCAGCGCCGCAGCTTGCGCCGCTCGAGGCGCACGTAGAGGCGCCGGAAGACCGGCAGGAGCCGCTCGAGCCGCCGCGCCCAGCGGAACGCCGGCGACGGCGTCACCCGCCGCCGGCCCCGCCGCGCCGCACGGATCAGCGCCGCCGCCACGGCCTCCGGCGACTGCACGCCGAGGGCCCGGGGGACGCCGGGCCCAGCCCGGGCGAAGAAGCCGGTATCGGTCGCCGCCGGGTCGGCGAGCGTGATCCAGCCGCCCTCGCCCTCGGCCCGGATGCCGTCGACGAAGCGCTCGATGGCCGCCTTGCTCGCCGCGTAGGCGGCGTAGCCCGGCACGGCCCACTCGGCCTGGGCGGAGGTGGTGATCACCAGCCGCGGCGGCCCGGCGGGGAAGCGGCGGCGCAGGGCCTGGGCGGCCTCCATGGGGGCGAGGACGTGGCAGGCGAAGAGCGCCTCGGCCGTCGGCGGATCGGCCTCGTGCCAGGGCTGGTAGCGGGCGCCGCCGGCGTTGGCGAAGAAGGCGTCGAGCCGCCCGAGCTCCGCCAGCGCCTCGTCGATGAGCCAGCGGCTCGCCCCCGGCTCGGCGACGTCGACCGCCCGGGTCCGGCAGGCACCGGCCGCGCCCTCGAGCGCGCCGGCGAGCCGCACCAGGGCGGCCTCGTCTCGGTCGGCGGCGAGCACCGGATGGCCGGCCTCGGCGAGCTGCACGGCCAGCGAGCGGCCGATGCCGCTGGCCGCCCCGGTGACCACGGCCGCGGCGGGTGGCAGCCCGAGCGTGGCCGAGCCAGCGGGCCTGGGGCGGGATATCACGGCTTGGCGGTATAGGGTCATGCAGATCGCAGCAGGTAGCTGACAGCACGTGTGCGGCGCGGTTTTACCATATCGGGCGCCGTCCCGGATTGTGTGGGTAACTCAGTCATCAGGTCAGGCGGCCGCTGGCCTCCATGTTGTGCCGTAGGGTGACACCGGCAGAAGTCCTGCCATGCACCGAGGCACTGGGTTGTCGAGTGCAGACACTCCTGGCTGCATCGCGTCTGACGCTTGCTAATGCGCTGAGAGAAGAAGGTCCGCAACTACCTAGCCATGCCCCATCTAGCCTGCGCCTGATCACCTTCCGGCAAGCGGCGGCGGGGTTATTCGGATAGGCACTAAGGTAGCGATGGCCAGTGGCAAGGGAGAGCGTTCTGTGTTACTTGCTTTTGCGTGCTATATCTGTGCAAAATGCTTTGAAGCTTCTCAGACTCGTAAGGCTGGTCGATGCTGGTAGAATTTACGGTAGCTAACTACCGCTCCTTCAAGGAACCGCAAACACTCAGCCTGGTGGCTACGCGCCAGCATGGCCAAGACGCTCACGGTCTAATCCACTCCTCCGATCCGAAGGTGTTTCCGGACCTCCTCAGGGGCGCTGCAATCTATGGTCCCAACGCCAGCGGCAAGAGCAACCTGATTCAGGCTTTGGGCACTCTGCGTTACCTCGTGCTGGAATCCTCCAAAGAGAGCCAGGCCGGAGAGTCGATTGAAGCCGATCCCTTCCTTTTAAAGGAAGACTCTGGCTTCGAGCCATCAGAGTTCGAGATCCACTTCGTCCAAGAAGGGATACGGTATGAGTATGGGGTGGCAGCTACAACCAAGCGCGTAGTAGAAGAGTGGCTCATAGCCTATCCGCCCGGACGTCGTGTACAAAAGGGACAAAAGTGGTTTCATAGGTACTACGAGCCAGAACAGGAAAAAACTAACTGGAAGTTCGGCGAGCATTTCCGCGGGCAGCGTAAATTCCTAATCAATACGACCCGAGATAATGCCCTTTTCCTGTCTACAGCGGCACAGCTTAACAATCCTCAGTTGATGCCTGTATTCCATTGGTTCCGAGACCGTCTAGGGTCGGTTATTACACCCTCGGGAGTGGAAGAGACCTACACCGGAAAACGCTGTGAGAATGCCGAAGATAGCGAACGAGTAATTGACTTTCTTCGGCATGCTGATCCGAGCATTGTTGATGTAAAGATCGAGAAACAACCCGTCTCTCCTGAGGTGCTACCGGATAAATTGCCGAAAAAAATCAGGGAGAAAATTAGTAAAGATCACGAAGGGAAATTTGTAAAAAATATCAATTTAATCCATAAATCGCGGCTGACTGGTGCGCAAATGCAGTTACCACTTGCGAAAGAGTCCGCCGGCACGCAGCAGCTTTTCAGGTGGGCTGGTCCATGGCTGGACATCCTGGATAAGGGCATGACTCTTTTTATTGATGAGCTGGACAACAGCCTTCACCCGCTTTTGGTTCGGCATCTCGTGCGCCTGATCCAGTCAGCTGAAACTAATCCTCATGGCGCCCAAATCGTGTTTGTTACTCATGACACTGGCATCCTCAAAGATCGGAATCTATTACTGCGTGAGCAGGTATGGTTCACGGAGAAAGGAGAAGAGGGAGCTACGGAGCTGTATCCTCTGACTGATTACAAGCCACGGAAGGAAGAAGCGCTAGAGGCCGGCTACCTCCGCGGCCGTTACGGCGCCATACCGATTTTAGATTGACCGCCTTGAAGGAATTGTAACCTTGCCCCAAAAACGTAAAGGAAAATCTGTTAACCAGCTTCGTCGGCGTAAAAAACCCCGTCGGCATGCTTCAGAGCGGTTCCTTATTGTCTGTGAAGGTGAAAAAACTGAGCCCAACTACTTTCGCAGATTACGGGGCTTCCACCGATTGTCGACAATGGATGTCAGCGTGTGTGGTCGAGAGTGCCAGTCGGGTCCACTGCAGGTGGTAAATTATGCAGAATATGCATTTAATAAAGACCGCAATTTTGATCGGGTCTATTGCGTTTTTGACGGGGATTGTGAACCAGACAAATATTATGAAGCTCTGAATCGTCTAGATAGTATGGAACTTAAACGGGTCAGCGACTATGGTAAGAAAGCAGGAAAAGCCTACGCCTACGCCATCCCCTCCGTGCCATGCTTTGAGCTTTGGCTTCTTCTCCATTACGAGTGCACAGATTCTCCCTTCGGCGGATCATGCAATGATGTAATTGATCGCTTGAGAAATCACATTCCCAATTACCGCAAGAATGACAAAGAAATTTTCGAGAAAACACAACCGGTTCTGGATGTGGCCTGCCAGCATGCTCAATGGCTGCATCAGAAGCACTCAGATCCACGGGAAGACGACCCCTACACGGCTGTCCATAAGCTAATCGAGGCCGTGATAAAGCAAGCTCAATAAATATGGGGCGTTGTTGGGCTCGAGGCCCTGCTCGCCTTGCTCCTTGAGCGTCTTGCGCCAGTTGGCCAGCTGAGCACCGTAGAGGCCCTCACGGCGCAGCCAGACGCCTTTCTCCCCGCGTGGGAGGTTGTCATACTCAGCAATCAGCCGGCGCTTCTCCGCGGCGGAGAACTGCCTGCGCGTGCGTCACTCCAGCTTCGGGTCGGTCACCACTTCGGTGTTCTCGGCCATCGCTCTGATCTCCTAGGCGCCCTGTTCTACGTTATACACGTTTCTCGGCGTCCTCTGTCGTCAGATACCTTGACACCCAGGGCCCAACTGCTGGTCACGAACTGCCCAAGCACCGACATCAACAAGGCCGCAGGCCGTATCTTGGCTCTCACGGCCTTCTCGTGAATACGACAGGTGGGAGTTAGCATACTGCCCTTGGCAGTATATAATCACTCAGGTCGCAACAGGTAGGCGGCCTCTTGCAATAGCTATCAAATTTCCGACAAGAAAATTAACAAAATCAGCAACGACACAAATATACCGATCAAAAATCGTACAGGCAATTTGCATCTCTCAATCTTAGAAACAAACGGAGACTTTTCGATGTTATCAACACCCAACAAATACGAAAGATACCATATTGCTAGATTATAAAGAAACACCACAAAAAACAATAATGCTGACGTCACCCCAAACAATCCTTCCTTCCACCATGAAATACCCCCTATTGGAAAATTAACAAAAAATCGCCCAAAAAGAAGACCAAAAGTGAGCGAACCAATAGCAAACGTATTTAAAAGTATGTTTCGGGCAATCCCTCTAAGACTGTCAAACCCAGGAAAAATCACAGATAACCCCAAAACAAACAACCCTAAAGACCCGATTAAATTCCATAGGTTAGGCCCGATCCCTTCTCGTACCGCACTCTGAAAGAACTGAGCATCAGAGGCGTACTTAGAAGACCACAACACAAAAAAGAAAGCCGGGATCGCCCATACAAAAAAGATTTTTGTAGGCTCTATCCATTTCTTTCCGGGCCAGAAATCCTCTTTCGCAAAATGACCGAAATTACTTCTAAAAAAGGCGCGAACTTTGTTAAACATACCAAGTAGCCGCTGGTCTCAGGAATCAAGCGCAAAAGTATCCGAGAAAGCCTGAATCTCTTCAGTCATGGCCTCCTCGGGCGCTCTGAAGTCCAGCGCCTTGCGCGGCCGCTGGTTTAAAAGCCGGTCGATATCGTTGAGCTGGATCTGGCTCGGCTCGCTGAGGTCTTCGCTTATCTTGAAAATCACCACTTCCCCTTGCGCGCACTCGAGCCATAACCCCGTACAAAAACCCAAGAAGTTGTACGAGGAGAAACCCGAATTATTTCTTAAATTGGTATATGACCAGTTAGGTATTGACAACTACGACCAGCCTTCTGTGTATACTTGGCAAAGTGCTCCCACGAGTTAGCCAAACTCTACTGGAGAATTAATAGAAAATTCCGAGCCCATGCGAAGCGACTTGTCCATGTCGCCTTTTTAGGCCTACACGCGTATTACGTCTTCGCTTGCCCAATTCGTCTCAGCCGATCTTTCCTGAACCGGGATGTATGTCACTCGGAT
>NZ_NRSH01000055.1 GCF_016584055.1 Halorhodospira neutriphila | reverse complement strand
GCCGAGGACCTCGCGGCCTGGGCCGAGGGGCCGGGGGCCGCCGAGGGCTAGAGGGGGCGGCAGCCGGCGCGGCCCGCCATGCTGGGGGGGAGCCAACGGCACAGAGGGAGGACAGCGACCATGGGAGCCCGCCGTACCGCGGTGGCGATTGCCGCCGCCCTGCTGGCGCTCGCCGGGTGCGCCGAGAACCCGGTCACCGGCGAGCGGGAGCTGCGGCTCGTCTCCGAGCGCGAGGAGATCGCCCTCGGCGAGCAGCAGTACCAGCCGACCCTGCAGAGCATGGGCGGCCCCTACACCACCGACCCGCAGCTCGTCGAGTACGTCCGGCGGGTGGGCCAGCGCGTCGCCGCCGAGAGCGACCGCCCGGGCCTGCCCTACGAGTTCACGGTGCTCAACGACTCGACGCCCAACGCCTGGGCGCTGCCCGGCGGCAAGATCGCCGTCAACCGCGGCCTGCTCCGCGAGATGGAGAGCGAGGCGGAGCTCGCCGCGGTGCTCGGCCACGAGGTTGTCCACTCGGCGGCGCGGCACAGCGCGCAGCGCCTCGAGCGCGGCATGCTCATGCAGGCCGGCGTGGCGGCGCTCGGCGTGGCGACCCGGGGGCGGGACTGGCAGGCGCTGGTGGTCGCCGGCGCCGGCGTCGGGATGCAGCTCGTCAGCCAGCGCTACTCGCGGGCGGCGGAGCACGAGGCGGACCGCTACGGGACCCGCTACATGGCCCGCGCCGGCTACGACCCGCGGGCGGCGGTGAGCCTCCAGGAGAAGTTCGTCGCCCTCGCCGAGGGCGGCGAGCGGAGCTGGCTCGAGGGGCTGTTCGCGAGCCATCCGCCCTCCCGGGAGCGGGTCGAGCGCAACCGCGAGCTCGCCGAGCGGCTGCTCGCCGAGCACGAGGGCGAGGCGCTGCGCGTCGGCGAGGCGCGCTACGCCGAGCGGATCGCCCCCCTCGAGCGCCACCGGGAGGCCTACGCCGCCTACGACGAGGGGCGCCGCCGGCTCGCCGAGGGGGAGGCGGAGGTCGCCCTGCAGCGCGCCGAGGAGGCCATCGCCCAGCGGCCGGCGGAGTCGGCCTTCCACGCCCTGCGCGGGGCGAGCCTGGCCGAGCTGGGCCGCAAGGCCGAGGCGGCGCAGGCCCTGGACCGCGCCATCGAGCTCAACGGCCGCTACTTCGCCCCGCACCTGCGCCGCGGCCTGCTCGCCCAGGAGCAGGGCCAGGCCGAGACGGCCCGCCGCCACCTGGAGCGGGCCAACGCCCTGCTGCCCACGGCGCCCGCCCACTGGGGGCTCGGGGTCCTCGCCGAGCAGCGCGGCGCCCGCGAGGCGGCCGTCGAGCACTTCCGGATCGCCGCCGAGTCCGAGAGCGACTACGGGCGCCGGGCCCGGGAGGCGCTGGCGCGGCTGCGCGGCTAGGGGGGGCGCCTCCGGCGCTGGCGTCATAATCTTGTAAATAGAATGTCTTCTAATGATCGTCCATGGGTAGCGTCACCCGTGTCGAGGAGAGGGCATGACAGGCAAGATCCTAATCGTCGAGGACGATCCGGCGGTGCGCGAGATGCTCGTCAGCTCGCTCGAGCGCGGCGGCTTCGACACCACGGCGGCGAGTGACGCCATGCAGGCCTCGGAGAAGCTGCGCGAGGCGCCCCCGGAGCTGATCCTGCTCGACTGGATGCTCCCCCAGGTCAGCGGCGTCGAGTGGGCCCGCAAGCTCAAGGGCGACGAGGCGACCCGGGAGATCCCGATCATCCTGCTCACCGCCCGGGGCGAGGAGGAGGACAAGGTCCGCGGCTTCGAGTGCGGCGCCGACGACTACGTCACCAAGCCGTTCTCGCCGCGCGAGCTCAGCGCCCGCATCAAGGCGGTGCTGCGGCGCACGGCCCCGGCGAGCGCCGACGACCCGGTGGAGGTCGACGGCCTGCTGCTCGACCCCGTCAGCCACCGGGTCACCGGCAACGGCCAGACCCTGGAGATGGGGCCGACGGAGTTCCGCCTCCTGCGCTTCTTCATGACCCACCGGGAGCGGGTCTTCACCCGCGCGCAGCTGCTCGATCACGTCTGGGGGACGAACGTCTATGTCGAGGAGCGGACGGTGGATGTGCACATCCGGCGCCTGCGCAAGACCCTCGCCGAGACGGGGCACGAGTACCTGGTGCAGACCGTCCGGGGCGCCGGCTACCGCTTCTCCGAGCAGGCCTGAGCCGCCGGCCAGGCCCGCGCGAGGGGAGGGGAGCCGGCGATGATCCGCAACCCGTGGCCAGCCTTCGCGGCGCGCGTGGCCGCCGCCGCCGTCGGCGGGGCCGTCGTGGCGGCGGCCACCGGCCTGTGGTGGCAGACGGCGGCGGTGCTGCTCGCCGCCGCCTGGCTGTGGAACCTCTGGCAGCTCCAGCGCCTGGAGCGCTGGCTGCGGCTCGACTACAAGATCGAGCCGCCGAGCGCCTCGGGGGTGTGGGGCGAGCTCTTCCAGACCCTCTACCGCCAGCGCCGCCGCCAGCGGGACCGCCGGCGGCGGCTGCGCCGGACGATCCGCGAGTACCAGGAGTCGGCGAAGGCCATGCCGGACGCCACGGTGGTGCTGCGCAGCCGCGACCGGGTGCTGTGGTGGAACGACGCCGCCCGCCGCCTGCTCGGGCTGAGCTGGCCCCAGGACGAGGGCCAGCGCATCGGCAACCTCATCCGCGCCCCCGAGTTCCTCGAGTTCCTCTCCCAGGCGGGCAGCGCCGGGGAGTCGCTGATCCTGCCCTCGCCGGCGGATACCGAGACCCCCCTGGAGATGCGGCTGGTGCCCTACGGCCGCGACCAGCGGCTCCTGCTCGCCCGCGACGTCACCCGCACGCAGCGCCTGGAGACCATGCGCCGCGACTTCGTGGCCAACGTCTCCCACGAGCTCAAGACGCCCCTGACCGTCATCTACGGCGTCGCCGAGGAGATGGCCGAGGAGCTCGCCGAGGCGGACCCCCAGTGGGCGCCCTCGGTGCAGCTGCTGCGCGACCAGGCGCGGCGCATGCAGCGCCTCGTCCAGGACCTGCTCATGCTCTCGCGCCTCGAGACCGGCGGGGTGGCGGCCGAGCGCCAGCCGGTGGCGATGCCGGCGCTGCTCGACGAGCTCTGCGCCGAGGCGCGCGCCCTCTCCGGCGAGCGCGGCCACCGCATCGAGCTCGAGGCGCAGCCGGGGGTGAACGTCCTCGGCGCCGAGTCGGAGCTGCGCAGCGCCATCTCCAACCTGCTCTCCAACGCGGTGCGCTACACCCCGGACGGCGGCACCATCCGCGTGGGGTGGCACGCCGATGGGCACGGCGCCTACTGCCGGGTGGCCGACGACGGGATCGGCGTGCCCCGGGAGCACCTCTCGCGGCTGACCGAGCGCTTCTACCGCGTCGACAAGGCCCGCTCCAACGCCACGGGCGGCACGGGGCTGGGGCTGGCGATCGTCAAGCACGTCATCAATCGCCACGGCGGGCGCCTGGAGATCGCCAGCGAGCCGGAGCAGGGCTCGACCTTCACCCTGGTCTTCCCGCCGGAGGCCGTCACCTACGAGGCCGCCGCCGCGAGCGCGTAAAGGAACTGTAATGGGGCGGTCAAGCCAAGGTCAGATCCGGCCTGCAGACTCAGCCCTGCTGTACGGCAGCTAGGCATCGATCAGCGTGTTCGTCGCAACTGACGAGGCTACCGCAGACTTTTCGCAACCCGGAATGGGAGGCACTCGATAATGAAAGCGTTGCACAGACTCGGTTTCGCGGCCGCAGCGACCGCGGCGACGGCGAGCCTCTTCGCCGCCGGCACCGCCGAGGCCCGTGACCAGATCCGCATCGTCGGCTCGTCCACGGTCTACCCCTTCGCCAGCTACGTGGTCGAGGAGTTCGGCGCGACGACGCAGTACCCGACCCCGGTGATCGAGTCCACCGGCTCCGGCGGCGGCCTCAAGCTCTTCTGCGCCGGTGACGGCCCGGATACCCCGGATATCACCAACGCCAGCCGCCCGATCAAGGTCAGCGAGTACGAGCGCTGCCAGGACAACGGCGTGCAGAGCATCTCCCAGGCGGTGATCGGCTCCGACGGGATCGTCCTCGCCAACACCGCCGACGCCCAGCGCTTCGAGCTCACCCTCGAGCAGATCACCCGCGCCGTGGCCGCCGAGGTGCCCCGGAACGGCAAGCTGGTGGAGAACCCCAACAAGTACTGGGACGACATCGACTCGAGCCTGCCGCACAACGAGATCCTGATCTACGGCCCGCCGACCACCTCCGGCACCCGCGACGCCTTCGAGGAGCTGGTCATGGAGGCCGCCTCCGAGGAGATGGGCTACGACGGCCCCTACACCAAGATCCGCCAGGACGGCGCCTACGTCCCCGCCGGCGAGAACGACAACCTCATCGTCCAGAAGCTGACGCGGAACGAGGAGGCCCTCGGCATCTTCGGCTACAGCTTCCTCGACCAGAACCGCGACCGCATCCAGGCCACCCCGGTCAACGGCGTCGAGCCGACCACGGAGGCCATCGCCGCCGGCGACTACCCGATCGCCCGGAGCCTCTACTTCTACGTCAAGAACGGCCACGCCGGTAAGGTGCCCGGCCTCTACGAGTACGTGGAGATGTTCCTCTCCGAGCGGATGATCGGCGACATGGGCTACCTCAAGGACGAGGGGCTGATCCCGCTGCCCGCCGGCCGGCGCGAGGAGATCCGCCAGGCGGTGCTCAACAAGGAGCGGCTGACCCGCCTCGAGGTCAAGGCCCTGAACCAGTAGGGCGGCCGGGCGGGCTGCCGGGGCCGGAGGGCGGTCCCGGCAGCCGCCGCTTTTCACGATATTGTCACATTTTCGAGATACCTTCTCGGGCGTTTACGGGAGCCCCAGGCTGCCGTAAGCGCGCCACCGGCGTGCCCTCCCCGGCTAGGGCCTCCTAGGCCTCGAGGGCGCACCCTTTCGCACGAGGAGTCTCCTGTTGAGCACTGGGCAAGTCATCTTGAGCTTCCTGGCCGGGCTCCTGCCCCTGGCGCTGCTCGCCTACGGCCTGGGGCGCCGCCGGGCGCTGGCCGTCGCCGGCGGGCAGGACCGGGCGCTCCACTCCCGGCCGGGCTTCTACGGCTGGTACGCCGTGGTGCTCATGGCCGTGCCCGCCGTGGCGATGGCCCTGCTGGCGACGCTGCTCGACCTGCTGGGCCTGATCGACGCCCCCGCGACCCTGATCCTGGCCGCCGCGCTGGCCCTGGCGGCCGGCGGCCTGTGGGCCGCCGAGCGCACCATCCAGCCGGGGCTGCGGGCGCGCAACATCGTCGAGGGGGCCGTGCGCTGGCTGCTGATCACGGCGGCGTCGGTCTCCATCCTGACCACCCTGGGGATCCTGCTCTCCATCCTCTTCGAGGCGATGCGCTTCTTCCAGATGGTCAGCGTCTGGGAGTTCCTCACCGGCACCACCTGGAGCCCGGATACCGCCTTCCTCGGCGGCGCCGGCCGCGGTGGCGAGGGGCAGGCCGAGGCGGAGTTCGGCTCGGTGCCGCTGTTCGCCGGCACCTTCATGATCACCGCCATCGCCATGGCCGTGGCCCTGCCCATCGGCCTGCTCTCGGCGATCTTCCTCTCCGAGTACGCCCCGCCGCGGGTGCGCGGCGCCGTCAAGCCGGCCCTGGAGGTCCTCGCCGGCATCCCCACGGTGGTCTACGGCTTCTTCGCCGCCATCACCGTGGCGCCCCTGGTCGTCGACGTGGCCACCGCCCTGGGGCTCGACGCCAGCTACCAGAACGCCCTGACGCCGGGGATCGTCATGGGGATCATGATCATCCCCTTCGTCTCGTCGCTCTCCGACGACGTGATCAGCGCCATCCCCATGAGCATGCGCGAGGGCAGCTTCGCGCTCGGGGCGACGCCCTCGGAGACGATCAAGCACGTGCTGCTGCCGGCGGCCCTGCCGGGCGTGGTCTCGGCGTTCATCCTGGCCATCTCCCGCGCCCTGGGCGAGACCATGATCGTGGTGATGGCCGCCGGGCTGCGCCCCAACCTTACCGCCAACCCGCTCGAGTCGATGACCACGGTGACGGTGCGCATCGTCGATGCGCTCACCGGCGACCAGGAGTTCAGCAGCCCTGAGACCCTCTCGGCCTTCGGGCTGGGGCTGGTCCTGTTCCTCGTCACCCTCATCCTGAACACCGTCTCGCTGACCATCGTTCGCCGCTTCCACGAGAAGTACGAGTGACCCCCGAGGAGACCGGCATGGCTGCGCCCAACCTACAAGCCGAGAAGCGGATCCGGCAGCGCTACCGCCGCGAGAGGCGCTTCAAGGCCCTCTGCGTCGGGGCCATCCTCCTCTCGGTCCTGTTCCTGGTCTTCTTCTTCACGGACATCATCCAGCGCGGCTATACGGCCTTCTACCAGGCGCAGATCCAGGTGGACGTGACCTACACCGAGCGCACCGTCAACCTGCCGCCGGCGGCGGTGGACAGCGAGGTGCGCCCCTTCGTCAGCCGCGGCTGGCTGCGCCAGCTCCCTGACCACGTCGAGCAGGACCCGGGGCTGATGGGGCAGACCGTGACCCGCTGGGTCACCGCCGACGCCCCCGTCGGCCAGTACCTCAAGGGCAAGCACTCGGGGCTGACCGAGGAGCAGAAGGCCACGGTGGACCGGCTCCGGGAGGCGGGGCGGATCGAGCTCGCCTTCAACTCCCACTTCTTCACCCGGGGCGACTCGAAGATGGCCGAGATGGCCGGCATCAAGTCGGCGGTGGTGGGCACGATCCTCACGCTGGCGGTGACCATGGCGGTGGCCTTCCCCATCGGGGTGATGAGCGCCGTCTACCTCGAGGAGTTCGCCACGGACAACCGCTTTACCCGCTTCATCGAGGTCAACATCAACAACCTCGCCGCGGTGCCCTCGATCCTCTACGGCCTGCTGGGGCTGGCGATCTTCATCAACTTCATGGGGGTGCCGCGCTCCTCGGCCCTGGCCGGCGGGCTGACCCTGGCGCTGATGACCCTGCCGATCATCATCATCACCACCCGGGCCGCCCTGCGGGCGGTGCCGGACTCGATCCGCGAGGGGGCCTTCGGCGTCGGCGCCAGCCGCCTGCAGATGGTCTCCCACCACGTCCTGCCCCTGTCGCTGCCGGGGATCCTCACCGGCTCGATCATCGGCCTGGCGCAGGCCATGGGCGAGACCGCCCCGCTGCTGCTGGTGGGCATGATGGCCTTCATCCCCGCGGCCCCCGAGGGGGTGACGGACGCGGCGACCGTGCTGCCCGCACAGGTCTATACCTGGGCCTCCATGCCCCAGCGGGCCTTCGACGAGCTCACCGCCGCCGGGATCCTCGTCCTGCTGGCCGTGCTGCTGACCCTCAACGCGACCGCCGTCCTCCTGCGCAAACGCTTTGAACGGCGCTGGTAAGGAGCTTGTACCATGCGAATGCCTCAGCCGAACGACAATCCGGGGAACTCGGGGGGGGTCGCCGCACGATCCTCCTTGGGGGGCGCCGAGCTACGCGAGGGGAGCGATACCGTGGAAGGCGAAGACCACCGCCCGCAGCCCGCTGCAGCCCCCGGCGTGACCCGCGCCCCTGAGATCGCGGCCGGGCACGACGCCGAGGAGCCGACCCACCCGACGAAGGTGGACGTCCGCGGCCTGAACCTCTGGTACGGGGAGACCCAGGCGCTGTTCGACGTCAGCCTGCGGATCCCCGAGAAGGACGTCACGGCGCTGATCGGGCCCTCGGGCTGCGGCAAGTCCACCTTCCTGCGGTGCATCAACCGCATGAACGACCTCATCCCCTCGGTGGCCATCCAGGGCCAGCTGCTGCTCGACGAGACGGACGTCTACGGCCCCGATGTCGACGTCGTCCAGCTGCGCTCGCGGGTGGGCATGGTCTTCCAGAAGCCCAACCCCTTCCCCAAGTCCATCTACGAGAACATCGCCTACGCCCCGCGCATCCACGGCCTGGCCAAGAAGGGCGCGGAGATGGACGAGCTGGTGGAGACGAGCCTGCGCAAGGCGGGGCTGTGGAAGGAGGTCTCCGACCGGCTGAGCATGCCGGGCACGGCCCTGTCCGGCGGGCAGCAGCAGCGGCTGTGCATCGCCCGCGCCATCGCCGTGAACCCGGATGTTATCCTCATGGACGAGCCGGCCTCGGCCCTCGACCCGGTGGCCACCGCGACCATCGAGGAGCTCATCGACGAGCTGCGGAGCAACTACACCATCATCATCGTCACCCACAATATGCAGCAGGCCGCCCGCGTCGCCCGCTATACGGCCTTCTTCCACCTCGGCGAGGTCATCGAGTACGACGACACCGACACGATCTTCACCAACCCCCGGCAGAAGCGGACCGAGGACTACATCACCGGCCGCTTCGGCTGAGGAGCGCCCCCATGAACGACGACGACATCGAGCAGAGCTTCTTCAAGCAGCACATCTCCCAGCGCTTCAACACGGAGCTCGAGGAGATCCACAGCCGCGTCCTCTCCATGGGCGGGCTCGTCGAGCAGCAGCTCGCCGACGCCGTGACCGCCATGGTGGAGACCCGCTCCGAGCTCGCCGAGAAGGTGGTGACCAGCGACTACAAGGTCAACGCCCAGGAGGTGGAGCTCGACGAGGAGTGCACCGAGATCCTCGTCCGGCGCCAGCCGACGGCCTCGGACCTGCGCCTGGTGCTCGCGGTGATCAAGACGATCACCGACCTCGAGCGCATCGGCGACGAGGCCGAGCGCATCGGCCGCATGGCCCTGCACTTCCTCGAGCTCGACCGGCAGACGGCGCCGATCTCCGAGCTCGGCGAGCACGTCCGGGGGATGCTCCACGGCGCCCTGGACGCCTTCGCCCGCATGGACGTCGAGCAGGCGGTGCGGGTGGCCCAGCAGGATATCCACGCCGACAGCCAGTACGAGGTCATCGTCTACCGGCTCATGGACCAGATGATGAGCAGCCCCGAGGCCATCCCGCGGGCCATGGACGTGGTCTGGACGGCCCGCTCCCTCGAGCGCATCGGCGACCGGGCGCGGAATATCTGCGAGTACGTGGTCTACTTCGTCCGCGGCAAGAACGTCCGCCACACCAGCTACGAGCAGATGGCGGAGGAGGCCACCGGCGACCGCCACTGAGGCGCTCGCCGGTGGCAGCCTATGCGGCCTATAGGGTAGGGCGCCTCGAGGGGGCGGGCCCTGGAGCGGGGAGGCTAGGCGTCAGGGCGACGCCTAGAACTCCTCGATCACGCGGAACTCGTTGCCGAGCGTCAGCACCCGGTCCTTGATCTCGTCGCGGCTCGCCCGGAAGGTGGCGAGGATCTCCTTCTCGCTGCCCGTGGCCTGGGCCGGATCCTCGAGCGGCCAGTGGTAGTGCGTGACCGTCGCGGGCAGGGCGGGGCACTGCTCCTGGGCGTGGCCGCAGAGGGTGATCACCATGTCGACCTGGCCGAGCAGCTCCTCGGTCAGCGGGGTCGATGCCTGATCGCTGATGTCGACATCGTCCTCCGCCATCACCTGCACCGCCCGCTCGTCGACCCCGCGGGGCTCGAGGCCCGCCGAGAGCGGCTCGAGGAGGTTGGCGCCGAGCTCGCGGGCGAACCCCTCGGCCATCTGCGAGCGGCACGAGTTGCCGGTGCACAGGAACAGCACGCGCTTCTTTTCGCTCATTGCAGTACCACGTTCGGGTGAGTGTCCGGACAGTTTACAGGAAAGGGGCCGGCCGATCCGAGCCCGCGCTGGGCGAGGGCGCGGTGGCCGGCGGCGCCCGGGGCGGGCGCCGGCGAGGCCGGCAGGGAGGCCTCCAGGGCGCGGCGCGCGCACTCGCCGAGGGCGCGGCTGAGCTGGCCGTCGACGAGCAGGCCGTCGAGCGCCGCGCTCAGCTCCAGGGGGTCGCAGGCCCGGCGCAGCCCCCCGCTCTGCACCAGCCGCTGCACCCGCGCCTGGATGCCCGGGTCGTGCGCCCCCTCGTCCGCCTCGGCGTAGGGGCCCATGACCATGGGGACGCCGGCCATCGCCGGCCCCGTGGGGTCGGCGACGCCGGCGGTGACGAAGCTCGAGCCGATGAAGGCGGCGTCGGCCGCGGCCTGGAAGGCCCGCAGCTCGCCCGGGGTGTCGAGCAGGTAGATCTGGGTTCCGGCGTCGCAGCCGTGGCCGTCGCTGTGGCGGCGGACCTGGAAGCCGCCCTCGATCCGGAGCCGGGCGTAGATGGTGCTGCACTGCCCGGGGCGCTCCGGCGCGATGACCAGCAGCATCCCCGGATGCCGGCTCTCGAGGCGGATGAAGGCGGTGGCGAGGGCCGCGACCTCCTCCGGGTGGATGCCGGTGGCGATCCAGACGCGGCGCTGGCGGCCCAGCGCCTCGCGGACCGCCCGGCCGGCCAGGCGGTAGCGGTCCAGGGGCTGGTTCTCGCGGATCTCGAGGGTCGGCCCGGGCCCTGCCTGGGAAGGGCGCTCGCGGAAAGCCATGTCGCTCTCCTCCTTGGTCGTCGTCTTTAAGAAGCCGCTTGGTGCACGGAGCGATCCCTGCGCCGCGGATCCGCCGCGCTCACCCCACCAGCGCGAAGAGCGCGGCGATCGGGGAGGTGAGGCTGGCGTAGGCCAGCGCCCCGCCCATGGCCGCGCCGGCGGCGACGTCCGTGGGGTAGTGCAGGCCGAGGACCACCCGCGAGGCGGCGATGAGGATCGCCACGGGTACCAGCCACAGGGTCAGGGCGGGGAAGTAGGCCGTGGCGAGCATCGTGAAGGCGACCGCGTGCAGCGTATGCCCCGAGGGGAAGCTGTAGCGGTCGAGCGCGGGGGTGGCGGGCACGAGCTGCGGATCGCTCTCGCAGGGGCGCAGCCGCCGCGTGCTGCTCTTGATGAGCTTGTACAGGAGCAGCCCGACGACCCCGGTGGCGGCCATATGGACCACGGCCGGGATGGCCGCTCCGCCCTGGACGATCAGCAGCGCCGCCATCAGGGCGTACCACAGCACGCCGTCGCCGAGGCGGCTCACCGTGACGAACAGGAGCTTGGACAGGCGCAGGTGCTGCAGACGGGCCAGGGCGAAGCACAGCTCCATCTCCCAGCGTTGCAGGCGAATCAGGGTCCACTGCATACGGCCACCCCTTCAGGGTCGGTGGTAGTCTCGGAGGCTGCGCTGGCTAAGATCCGGCTAAAGCGCTCCGCGATTCGGGGCCAGCTGGCCCGGCCGACGGCCTCTCGGGCGGCTTGCCCCCAGGCGCGGCGCTCCGTGGGCGCGAGGGCGGCGAGATCGCGCGCCGCAGCGAGCCACGCCTCCTCATCGTTCAGGGGGGCGAGCCGGCCGCTGCGGCCGTCGGTGATATAGGTCGCCGCCGCCGCGTAGTGGAACGCAACGACCGGCAAGCCGCTGGCGAGTGCCTCCAGGGTGACGTTCCCGAAGGTCTCGCTCAAGCTCGGGAAGAGGAAGAGGTCGGCCGAGGCGTAGTAGCGCGCCAGCTCGCCGCCGTGCCGGGGGCCGGCAAAGATCAGGTCCGGATGGGCCCGGCGCAGCGCCTCCCGCAGGGGGCCGTCGCCGACGAGGACGAACCGCGCCTCGGGCTGCCGGGCCTGGATGGCGCGGAAGCCGGCGATCGCCAGCGCCAGGTTCTTCTCGGCGGCCAGGCGGCCGACGTAGAGCGCCACGGGGGCGCCCTCCCTCGCCCGCCACCCCTCGCGCAGCCGCGGGCAGCGGCGCGCCGGGTGGAACAGGCGCCGGTCGACGCCGCGCGATAGGGTCTGGACCCGCTGGTAGCCGTCCGCCGCCAGCCCGCGGGCCAGCTCTGGGCTCGGGACCAGGGTCGCCGCGCTGCGGTTGTGGAAGTGGCGCAGGTAGCGCCGGATCCAGGGCCGCAGGCCGGAGAGCGCGTAGTGGTCGCTGTAGGCCTCGAATCGCGTGTGGAGGCCGCTGACAGCGGCGATCCCCAGCCGCCTGGCGGCCCGCAGGGCCGCTAGCCCCAGGGGGCCCTCGGTCGCGATGTAGATCGCCTGGGGGCGCTTCTGCCGCCAGAGCTCGGTGAGCAGCCGGGGGCGGACCAGGCCGCAGCGCACCCCGCGGTAGCTGGGCACCGGCAGGCCGGCCACGGAGTGGATGCCGGGCTCGTAGCCGCGGGGGCGGGCCGGGTGCCGAGGGACGACGAGGTCGACCTCGGTGCCCCGGGCCCGCAGCTCCCGGCAGATCTGGGAGAGGGTGTGGGCCACCCCATTGGTCTCCGGCGCGTAGGTCTCGGAGACCACGGCGATCCGGCGGAGCGGGAGCGGCTGGGAGTGCAGGGTATCCATGGGCACGGAGGCTAGGCGGCGTGTTTTGCAGGGTAATGACTCGTCTATGGGGGCTCAGTGACACCGGCTGCCCCCTCCGTAAGCCTAGTGGCTCCTGAGCGGCTACTGATATGCTTGCTCCGCTATGAAATTGTACTCGGCGAAGCGCTCATTCCGTCACGACGAGGTGCCGGCCCTAGGGGTCTTGATCGCCAACCTCGGCACCCCGGACGAGCCGACCCCCTCCGCCCTGCGCCGCTACCTCCACGCGTTCCTCTCGGATCCGCGGGTGATCGAGCTGCCGCGCTGGCGCTGGTGGCCGATCCTCTACGGGATGGTGCTCCGCACCCGGCCGAAGAAGTCGGCCGAGGCGTACCAGGAGGTCTGGGGCGAGGACGGCTCGCCGCTGCTGAGCATCGGCAAGCGCCAGGCCGAGGGCATCCAGCAGCGCCTCGAGGCGCGCAACGCCGTCGGCCCCTTCGCCGTGGAGCTCGGCATGCGCTACGGCAACCCCTCCATCGCCTCGGCCCTGCGGCGGCTGCGCGAGGCCGGGGCGCGGCGGATCGTGGCCCTGCCCCTCTACCCGCAGTACTCGGCCTCGACGACCGGCTCGACCTTCGACGCCGTGGCGCAGGAGCTGATGCGCTGGCGCTGGGTCCCCGAGTTCCGCCTGATCGGCCAGTACCACGACGACAAGGGCTACATCGAGGCGCTGGCCAACTCGATCCGGGAGCACTGGGCGCGCGAGGGGCAGGGCGAGCGGCTGCTCTTCTCCTTCCACGGCATGCCCAAGCGCTACCTCTTCGACGGCGACCCCTACCACTGCCAGTGCCAGAAGACGGCCCGCCTCGTGGCCCAGCGCCTGGGGCTGGCCCCGGGGAGCTGGGACGTCGCCTTCCAGTCGCGCTTCGGCAACGAGGAGTGGCTCAAGCCCTACACCGACGAGACCGTGGTGCAGCTGGCGCGGGACGAGGGGGTCAAGCGCCTCGACGTGATCTGCCCCGGCTTCGCCGCGGACTGCCTGGAGACCCTCGAGGAGATCGCCGGGGAGAACCGGGAGTACTTCGAGGCCAACGGCGGCGAGCGCCTCGCCTACATCCCCGCCCTCAACGACCGCCACGACCACCTCGACGCCCTGGCCCGGCTCATCCTCCAGCACGCCCAGGGCTGGCCGGAGGCGGCGGCCTCGCGGGACTGGGAGGAGGAGCGCTGGCAGCTGGCCGAGACCGCCGAGCGCGCCCGGCGGATGGGGGCGCAGGCGTAGCCGCGCGCCGCCCTTGGGCCTCCCCATCCCGCCCCTCGAGCTCCTCCTCGCCGCGCTGCTGGTGGCCCTCGGCAGCTTCCTGCAGGGCGCGCTGGGCTTCGGCCTGGCCATCTTCGCCGCCCCGCCGCTCTTCCTCATCGACCCGGCCTTCATCCCCGGCCCGGTGCTCTTCGTGGCCATGGTGATCTCCGTGATCATCGTCTGGCGCAACCGCGCCGGGCTGGCCCTCGGCGAGCTGGGCAGCGCCGCCATCGGCCGCATGCCGGGCATGGCGGTGGCCTTCTGGCTGCTGGCCGCCGCCGCGCAGTGGCTCCTCTCCCTCGTGCTGGGGGCCGCGGTGCTGCTCGGGGTCGTCGTCAGCCTCCTGCCCGGCGATATCCGGCCCACCCGCAACCGCCTGCTCGTCGCCGGCTTCCTCTCCGGGTTCATGGGCACGGCCACCTCGGTGGGCGGGCCGCCGATGGCGCTGCTCTACCAGCACGCCCGCGGCCCGCATATCCGCGCCAACCTCGGCGGGTACTTCCTCTTCGGCTCGACGGTCTCCCTGGCCGGCATGGCCCTGCTCGGCCACTTCGGCCGGGCGGAGCTGGCGCTCGCCCTGGCGGTGACGCCGGGGGCGCTGGCGGGGGTGCTCCTGTCCGGCCGCGTCCACCGCTGGGTGGATGCGGGGCGCATCCGGCCGGCGCTCCTGGCGCTGTGCGCGCTCTCGGCGG
>NZ_NRSH01000054.1 GCF_016584055.1 Halorhodospira neutriphila | reverse complement strand
GGTCGGCAGGGGCCGGACGCGCTCCTGGGGCGGCGGCTCCACCGGCTGCATCTCGATGCAGTCCATCGGGCAGGCGTCGAGGCAGAGCCGGCAGCCGGTGCACTCCTCGGCGATGACCGTATGGACGTGGCGCTGGGCGCCGACGATGGCGTCCACCGGGCAGGCCGGCAGGCAGCGGGCGCAGCCGATGCAGCGGTCCTCGTCGATGACGGCGACAGCGGGGCCGGCGTCGTCCTCGGCCACCGGCTCCGGGTCGACCTGGAGCAGCTCGGCGATGGCGTGCATCGTGGCGTTGCCGCCGGGGGTGCAGAGGTTGATGGGGGCCTCGCCCCGGGCGACGGCCTCGGCGTAGGGCCGGCAGCCGGGGTAGCCGCACTGGCCGCACTGGGTCTGCGGGAGCAGGGCGTCGATGCGCTCGGCGATCGGGTCCTGCTGGCCGGCCAGTCGGCGCCCGGCCACGCCGAGCCCGACGCCGCACAGCCCGGCGAGGGCGGTGATGGTGATAACCGCGTTCAGCATGACGTCAAGGGTACCATGGCGGATTGCGAGGTCGCGGCGGGACCGCCGGCGTGGGCGAGGCCGGCGAAGCCCATGAAGCCCATGGCCAGGATCCCGGCGCTCATCAGCGCGATCGGGGCGCCGCGGAACGGCTGGGGGATGTCGGCGCTATCGAGCCGCTCGCGCAGGGCGGCGAAGATCACCAGCACGAGGCCGAAGCCGGCGGCGGCGGAGGCGCCGTAGACCGCCGAGGCGAGCAGGTCGTGCCCCTCGCGCAGGTTGAGCAGGGCGACGCCGAGCACCGCGCAGTTGGTGGTGATCAGCGGCAGGTAGAGCCCAAGGACCTGCTGGAGCAGGGGACTGGTGAAGCGCACCGTCATCTCGGTCAGCTGCACGGCGACGGCGATGATCAGGATGAACACCGGGGTGCGCAGGTACTCGGCCTCGAGGGGGATGAGCAGGTACGCGAAGGCGAGGTGGGTGAGGATCGAGGCCAGGGTCAGGACGAAGGCCGTGGCCAGGGCCATGCCCACGGCCGTCTCGACCTTGCGCGAGACGCCCATGAAGGGGCAGAGGCCAAGGAATTGGGTGAGGACGAAGTTGTTGACCAGCACGGCCGCTACGGCCAGCAAGAGGAGGTCCATCGCCGCTCCCGTCGGTAATCTCTGAGCGTGGGCCTGGGGCCATTCGCCTTAGCGCGCCGGCCGCGGTGGCGGTTGCCCGTACGCGGCGCGGGCCTGAAACTTGTGCCATAGATTCCCTGTCCACCTCAGTGCTGGTCAACGTACAGATAGGGAGAGATTATGGCTTGGATTCACGGCACGGTCCGTCGGCTCGCCGCCGGTGCCCTGGCGCTGGCCGTGGGGGCCGCCGGCCTCACCGGGGCGGCCGGCGCCAAGGAGCTCGAGGAGCTCCAGGCGGCCGAGCGCAACACCGTCGAGATCTTCCAGCGCTACGGCCCCTCGGTGGTCGCCATCGAGGTCACGGTGCGCGGCAAGCGGGTCGACCCCTTCGAGGGCATCCCCAAGGACATGATCCCGCCGCGCTTCCGCGAGTTCTTCGAGTCCCCCCACGGCATGGAGCGGCCGAAGCAGCAGGGGGCGGGCAGCGGCTTCGTCATCGACGGCGAGGGCCACATCGTCACCAACTACCACGTGGTCCGCTCGGCGCTGCAGGACGGCTCCGCCGAGCTGCGCGAGGGGGCGACGGTGGAGCTGAGCTTCCCCGGCCACGAGGCGGTCCCGGCGCGGGTCGTCGGCGCCAACGCCCTCTACGACCTGGCCCTGCTTGAGCCCCGGGACGAGGGCGCCCTGCCGCGGGGGATCGAGCCCCTGGAGCTGGCCGACTCCGACGAGACCCTCGTCGGCCAGAAGGCCATCGCCATCGGCAACCCCTTCGGCCTGAGCTCCACGGTCACCGCGGGGATCGTCTCCGCCCTCGGCCGCGAGGTCCCCGGCGTCGGCCAGCTCGAGATCCCCATGATCCAGACCGACGCGGCCATCAACCCCGGCAACTCCGGCGGCCCCCTGCTCAACTCCGCCGGCGAGGTCATCGGCATCAATACGGCGATCCTGCCCGGCGGCGGCGGGCTCGGCGGGACCCGCGGCTCCATCGGCGTGGGCTTCGCCGTGCCGAGCAACCTCCTCCAGGAGAGCCTCGATGAGCTCAAGGCGGGCGGGCTGACCGACATCACCTCGCGGGCCCGGCTCGGCGTCATGGTCACCGGCCTCGAGGGCTACCCGGAGGTCATCCGCCGCCGGCTCAACCTCCCCGAGCGCGGCGTCATGATCGTCGATGTGGAGCCGGGCAGCCCGGCGGAGGAGGCCGGCCTCGAGGGGGCGAGCTTCGAGGTCAATGTCCAGGGCCGGGCGATGCCCGCCGACGGCGACGTGATCCTCGCCGTCGACGGCGAGCCGGTCGAGGAGCCGCAGCAGCTCCAGCAGCGGATCTTCGCCCACGGCGCCGGCGAGACCGTGACCCTCACCGTCAGCCGGGAGGGCGAGCGCCGGGAGGTGGTAGTCGAGCTGCAGGAGGTCCCGCGCGGCGAGTAGCCGGCCCCGGCGCCGGCCTTGCGGCTGTGCGGTGAGCGCCCCGGGCGCGGCGGCGTCCGGGGCGCTCACCGCTGCCGGGGTGGGCTCCCGCGGGCCCCGCGGCAAGGGGGAGGCGGCCCGCGTGCGGCGCCCTGGGCCGCCCCTAGCGGATCCGCATCCCGGGCTCGGCCCCGTCGTCGGGGCTGAGCAGCCAGAGCGCCTCGCCGCCGGAGCCCGTGGCGAGGACCATCCCCTCCGAGACGCCGAAGCGCATCTTGCGCGGCTTGAGGTTGGCCAGGCAGGCCACCCGCCGGCCGATCAGCGCCTCGGGGGCGTAGGCCTGGCGGATGCCGGCGAAGACCTGGCGCGTCTCGCCGCCGAGATCGAGCTCGAGGCGCAGGAGCTTGTCGGCGCCCTCGACCGTCTCGGCGTGGCGGATCTCGGCGACGCGCAGGTCGAGCTTGGCGAAGTCGTCGATGGCGATCTGCGGGTCGATGGGGTCCTCGGCCAGGCGGCCGCCGGTCTGCTCGGGCATGGGGTGCTCTCCCTGGGTGTCGCCGCCGAGGGTCTCCTTGGAGGCCTCCACGACGGCCTCGACCTGCTGGGGGTCGATGCGCGTCTTCAGCGGCTTGAAGCGGTGGATGGGGTGGTCGAGCAGCGGCGCCTGGGCGTCGCCCCACTCCTGGTCCGGGATGTTGAGGAAGGCCTCGGCGTCGGCGGCGAGCTGCGGCATGATCGGCTTGATGTAGACGATCAGCACGCGGAAGAGGTTGAGCCCGACGGTGCAGATCTCCTGGACCGCGGCGGCGCGCTCCGGGTCCTTGGCCAGCTCCCACGGCTTCTCGGCGTCGATGTACTGGTTCGCCCGGTCGGCGAGGTCCATGAGCTCGCGCACGGCGCGGGCGTAGTCGCGGCCCTCGTAGAGCTCGGCGATGCGCTCGGACTGCGCGGTGAACTCGCGGAAGAGCTCGGGCGCCGAGAGCCGCGGGGCGAGGCGCCCCTCGAAGCGCTTGGTGATGAACCCGGCGCAGCGGCTGGCGATGTTGACCAGCTTGCCGACCACGTCGGCGTTGACGCGCTGGACGAAGTCGTCGAAGGAGAGGTCGATGTCCTCGACGCCGGGGCCGAGCTTGGCGGCGATGTAGTAGCGCAGCGACTCGGCGTCGAGGTGCTCGAGGTAGGTCCGCGCGGTGATGAAGGTCCCGCGCGACTTCGACATCTTCTGGCCGTTGACCGTCATGAAGCCGTGGCAGAAGACGGCGTCCGGCGTCCGGAAGCCGGCGCCGTGGAGCATGGCCGGCCAGAAGAGGGTGTGGAAGTAGGCGATGTCCTTGCCGATGAAGTGGTAGAGCTCGCTCTGCCCGGCGGCCTCGGCCCCCCAGAAGGCGTCGAACTCGAGCCCGCGCTCGTCGGCGAGCCGGCGGAAGCTCGCCATGTAGCCGATGGGCGCGTCGAGCCAGACGTAGAAGTACTTCGCCTCGGTACCGGGGATGCGGAAGCCGAAGTAGGGCGCATCCCGCGAGATGTCCCAGTCGCGCAGCCCGGCCTCGAACCACTCGTCGAGCTTGTTGGCCACCTCCGGCTGCAGGTGGCCGCCGTGGGCCCAGTCGCGGAGCATCGCCTCGAAGTCGCGCAGCCGGAAGAAGTAGTGCTCGCTCTGCCGGGTCACCGGGCGCTCGCCGGAGATCACCGAGACCGGGCCGACGAGCTCCGCCGGCGTGTAGGTGGCGCTGCACGCCTCGCAGGAGTCGCCGTACTGCTCGGCGGCCCCGCAGCGCGGGCAGGTCCCCTTGATGTAGCGGTCCGGCAGGAAGATCCCCTCGCTGGGGTCGTAGAGCTGCTCGATGGTGTGGCGCTCGATGTAGCCGCCGTCCTCGAGCCGCCGGTAGATCAGCTCGGCGTAGTGCTGGTTCTCCGCCGAGTGGGTGGAGTGGTAGCAGTCGAAGCCGATGAGGAAGTCCGCGAAGTCCTGCCGGTGGTGCTCGGCCATCCGCTCGATGAGCTGCTCCGGCTCCACCCCCTGCTCGCGGGCCTTGAGCATGATCGGGGTGCCGTGGGCGTCGTCGGCGCAGACGTAGTAGCATTCGTTGCCGCGCAGCCGCTGGAAGCGGGCCCAGATGTCGGTCTGGATGTACTCCACCAGGTGGCCGAGGTGGATCGGGCCGTTGGCGTAGGGGAGAGCGCTGGTAACGAGGATGCGGCGTGCCATAACTGCGTCCATACGGTCAGCGAAGCAGGGAAGGCGCGCATTATGCCAGATCCCGCCCCCGCCTTGCTGTGGCCCGTACGGGCTGCAGCGTGCATCATGCGTGGGTTGGCGCCCGCCGCCGCGGCGGCGGGCGAGAGCGGATCACGAGAGGAGGCGACATGCAGGGGATTCGGGCGTGCATCAAGGCGGCGGCGGGGCTCGCCGCAGCGGCGGCAGCCACGGCGGCCCCGGCCGGGAGCCCGCTGCCGGGCACGGCCTACACGGTCACCGGGGCGGCGCTCGCCGACCGGCGCGGCGGCGAGGTTGAGTTTTGGCACCAGGAGGTCAGCGCCGCCGGCGCCCCCGACACGGTGGGCAGCTACGGCGCCCTGACGGCGCGCGGCACCGGCGACTGGCAGCTTACTGCCGGTCTCGGCACCCAGGGCGAGGAGGGCCGGGACGCCAACGCCTTCGCGACCCTCGAGGCGCTGTGGCTCTGGCGCGAGCCGCGCCGGGACGGCTACGGCCTCGGCCTGGCGGCGGGGGCCGACTACCGTATCAGCGACCACGAGGCCCGCGACCACTACCTGCTCGTCCCCGCCACCGTGGAGTGGGGCCAGCGCACCACGCTCCACGCCAACCTGGGCGGCCTCTACAACGAGCCGCGCGGCGAGACCGACGGCCTCTGGGGGCTCGGCCTGGACTGGCGCCTGACCGAGCACTGGGACGTGGTGCTCGAGGCCACCGGCGACACCCGCAGCGGGACCGACGACCGCGGCGTCCTCGGGGTGCGGCGGAGCATGCTCGACGACCTGGTGCAGCTCGATCTCGCCTACGGCCGGGACTTCGGCGCCAGCGCCGACGACGAGCTCTACCTCGGGCTGAGCGTCAGCGCCCTGCGCTTCTAGCCGCGGTGCTGCAACGCAAAAATTGACACGCCGTTGATCGGCGGGTACTTTTAAGAATGACTGAGGCAATGACCGAGCGCCGTCAGCCTCGCCGAGAGACCGCTTACCCAAGCCGAATGGATAGCCCAGTGCCGAGTAGCAACGCCGCGACGGCGGCCGCCTGCGGAGCGCCGTCGCGGCCCGGAAGCGCCCCGGCGGGCGGCTCGGCCCGGCCCTGATCCTGGTGCCGGTCCTGCCTGGCCCCCGGGGAGCGCCCGGAGCGTGGCTAGGCAGGATCGGGAAGCGCCCCGCGAGCGCTCCCTCCCTCTTGCCTATTGGTTGGCGCCGCAGCAGACGCCGCGGCACCGGCAGCTCATGGGCCCCGAGCCCGAGGGAGGAGTCGAGATGGCCGATACCGTCCGCACCAGCGCCGAGCACCCCGAGGCCTTCACCGCCGCGGATCCCGCCGCCCAGGCGCGCCAGCTCGCCGAGCTGCCGGTCCTCGAGGCCGCGCGCCAGGCCCGCCGGGCCCCGCTCCACGAGCTGGCCCGGGCGGTGCGCCACCTCGATCGCGCCACCTTCCGCGACCTCGAGCGCCGCCTGCCCGGTGAGCGCCGGCGCGCCCTGCGCCACCTGCTGAGCCTGCCCCCCGGCTGCGTCGGCGCCACCCAGCGCGACGACTACACCCCCGTCAACGACGGCGTGCCGGCCGAGGCCGCCCTGCGGGCCCTGGAGGGGCAGAGCGGTGCCGATCCCAGCGTGGCCTACGTCGTCCACGGCGACGGGCGTTACTGCGGCGTGGTGGCGCCCGGGCAGCTGCTCGGGCAGGGTAGGACGCCCGTGGGGCGGCTGGTCACGCCGCGGGCGGCGCTCAGCGAGCTCGACGACCGGCACCGGGCCCTGCGCTGCATGGACCGGGCGCGCCTCGACGAGCTGCCGGTGGTCGATACCACCGAGCGCCTGGTGGGGGTGGCCCGCCGCGCGGATCTCGCCCCGCAGCGGCGCTCCTGGGCCCAGATGCTGCCCCGGCTGGGCGGGCGGGGCGCAGGCGCCGAGCGGCGGCGGTGAGCGCGGGCCGTGAGTACCGGTAGAGGAGAGGGCTATGGAGTATGAGGAGCTGCTCGACGAGCTCCGGCCGCTGCTCGATGGGCGGCGCTGGCGCGCGGTCCGCGCCCGCATCGAGGAGCTGCCGGTCCAGGATATCGCCGAGCTGACCCTGCGCCTCGAGAAGTCGCGCCGGATCCTCCTGTTCAAGCTGCTGCCCCGCCCCCGGGCCTCGGAGGTCTTCGCCTACCTCTCGGCGGACAACCAGGACGCCCTGCTCCAGGACATGACCGACCACGAGACCCGGGAGCTCGTCGCCGCGCTGTCCCCCGACGACCGGACCGCCCTGTTCCAGGAGCTGCCGGCGGAGGCGACCCAGCGCCTGCTCGAGCTCCTCCCCCCGGGGGCGCAGCGCGAGGCCCGGGAGCTGCTCGGCTACCCGGCCGAGAGCGTCGGGCGCCTGATGACGCCGGACTACATCGCCGTCGCCGCCGACTGGACCGTCGCCCGCAGCCTGGAGCACATCCGCAGCCAGCGCGAGAAGGCCGAGACGGTCAACGTCATCTACGTCACCGACCACGAGGGCCGGCTCCTCGACGCCCTGACCATCCGCCGGTTCATCGTCGCCGACCCGCAGACGGTGGTGGAGGCGCTGATGGACTACCACTTCATCAGCATCTCCGCCTTCGAGGACCGCGAGCGGGCGGTGGAGACGGTCCAGCGCTACGACCTGACGGCCCTGCCGGTGGTGGATACCGAGGGGATCCTGCTCGGCACGGTGACCCCCGACGACGTCATGGACGTCGCCGAGGCCGAGGCCACGGAGGACTTCCAGAAGGTCGGCGCCGTCGGCGTCCTGAACTTCAGCATGCGCGAGGCGAGCCCGCGGCTGCTCTACCAGCGCCGGGTCGGCTGGCTGGTCCTGCTGGTCGCCCTGAACACCGTCGGCGGCAGCATCATCGCCTCCTTCGAGCAGACCATCGACTCGGCGGTGGTCCTCGTCACCTTCCTGCCGCTGGTCATCGGCACCGGCGGCAACGCCGGCACCCAGTCGGCGACCCTGATGGTCCGCGCCCTGGCCACCGGCGACGTCCGGGCCCGCGACTGGCTGCGCCTGTGGAGCAAGGAGGCCGGCGTCGCCGTCGCCCTCGGGCTCACCGTCGGCGCCGCCGTCTGGCTGCTCGGCTTCTACCGCAGCGGCGCGGAGATCGCCTGGGTCGTGGCGCTGGCCATGCTGGCGGTGGTCTTCATGGGCAGCATGCTCGGCATGCTCCTGCCCTTCGGCCTGGAGCGGCTCAACCTCGACCCGGCGACGGCCAGCGCCCCCCTGGTGACCTCCATCGCCGACGTCGGCGGGATCCCGATCTACCTCTCCATCGCCGCGGCGCTCCTCCACAACCCCCTGTGAGCCCTACTCCTCGTCGCGCTCCTCGAGCCCGCTGTAGAGGACGTGGCTCTCCGGGTCGTAGTGCTCGCGCAGCTCGTCCTTGACCGTCCCCTGCCACAGCGAGACGCAGGCGAAGTAGCTCGCCCGGCCGATGACGTGGGCCGCCACGGGGGCGGTGAGCACGATGAAGAGGATGATCGCCACGGCCCGGGCGGTGACCGCGGCGTCGGCGAAGTGGACGGCCACCGCGGCGATGGTCAGGGCCGCGCCGAGGGTGCCGGCCTTGGTGGTGGCGTGCATGCGGGTGAGCAGGTCGGGCAGGCGCACGATGCCGATGGCGGCGATGAGCATCAGGCCGCCGCCGAGCAGCAGCAGCGTGGCGGTGATCAGCTCCTGGAGGGGGTCAGTCATCGCGGTGCCCTCCCTTCTCGATGTAGCGGGCGAAGCCGACGGAGGCCATGAAGGCGAGCAGCGCCATGACGATGGCGACGTCGAGGAACTCCTCGACGTCCGTGTGGATGGCGTAGACGGCGATGAAGCCGACGACGAGCGAGGAGATCAGCTCCAGGGCGACGACCCGGTTGGGCAGCCGCGGGCCCCGGGCGAGGCGGAAGAAGGCCAGCACGAGGCCGATGCAGAGCATCGCGAGGACGAGGACGATAGCGATCTCGATCATGGGCGCATCACCTTCAGAACGCGGCGCTCGAGCTCCTTGATCTCCTCGTGGAACGCCGCCTCGTCCTCGATGTACATGGCGTGGATGTAGAGCACCCGCCGGTCGCTGGAGACGTCCAGGGAGAGGGTGCCCGGCGTGAGGCTGATGAGGTTGGCGAGGACGGTGATCTCGCCGTCGCTGCAGGCCTCGAGGGGCACGCCCACCACGCCCGGGTGGATGTCGCAGCGGGGCGTGACGACGTCGTAGGCGATCCGGGCGTTGGCCTTGGCCATCTCCCAGATGTAGAAGAGGACGAAGCCGATAAAGCGCGGCACCCGCTGGGCGTAGCCGTGCAGCCCGGGGAGCTGGGACTGGACGAGGGCCAGGGCGGCGTAGCCGAGGAGGAACCCGAACAGGGCGTTGAGCAGGGTCAGGTTCGCGGTGAGCACCACCCAGACCGTTGCGAGGACGATGTTCCAGGCGAACGGGATCACGGCCGGGCCTCCCCTAGGACAGCGTCGATGTAGGCCTGCGGGTCGAGGAGCTGCCCGGCGGCCGCCTCGGCGAGGCCGAAGAACGGCTGCGCGTAGACCCCGACGAGCAGGATCAGCCCGGCGAGGACGGCGACTGGCAGGTACATCAGCCACAGGCCGGGGTCGCGCCGCTCGCCGCGGAGGACGCCGGTGTCGGTGGCGTGCGCCGGGAGCTCGCGCCAGAAGGCCTGCTGCCAGATGCGGATGATGGAGTAGAGGGTCAGCAGGCCGGTGAGCAGGGCGACGAAGGTGATCCCCCAGGAGGCCTCCTCGATCGCCCCCCGGACGACCGCGAGCTTGGCGATGAAGCCCGACAGCGGCGGCAGGCCGGCGAGCGACAGCGCCGGGATCAGGAAGAGGACGCCGAGCAGCGGGCGGTAGCGGTAGAGCCCGCCGAGGGCCTCGAGCCGGTAGCTGCCGAGCAGCCGGAAGGCGATGCCGGCGACGAGGAAGAGGGTGATCTTCACCACGATGTCCTGGCCGATGTAGAGCATGCCGCCGGCGAGGGCCAGGGGCGTGAACAGCGCCAGCCCCATGAGCATGTAGCCGATGGAGCTGATGATCTGGAAGGAGACGATCCGCCGGATCTCGGTCTGCGCCAGGGCGCCGAGCACGCCGGTGAGCATGGTCAGCCCCGCCGCCCAGAGGAGGATCTCGTGGGTGTAGCCGACGTCGTGGGTGAAGATCAGGGTGAAGACCCGGTAGAGCGAGTAGACGCCGACCTTGCTCAGCAGCCCGGCGAACAGCGCCGAGACCGCCACCGGTGGCGTGTGGTAGCTCGCCGGCAGCCAGAAGAACAGCGGGAAGGCGCCGGCCTTGATGCCGAAGGCGACCATGTACATCGCCGCCAGCACGCTGAGCAGCCCGGGCTGGTCCGCCGCGGCGACCTTGGCGGCGAGGTCGGCCATGTTCAGCGTGCCGAACAGCCCGTAGGTGATCCCCAGCGCCGAGAGGAAGATCATCGACGAGAGGAGGTTGAGGGCGACGTACTTGATCGCCCCCTCCATCTGCGCCCGCTCGCCGCCGAGGGTGAGCAGGGCGAAGGAGGCGACGAGCATCACCTCGAACCAGACGTAGAGGTTGAAGATGTCGCCGGTGAGGAAGGCGCCCGTGACGCCGGCGAGCAGCAGGTGGAGCAGCGGCCAGTGGCCGTACTGCTCGTGGCCGCGCGGGGTGGTGGCCAGCGAGTAGACCGCCGTGGCCAGCCCCAGCAGGCCGGTGAGCACCGCCATGCTCGCCCCGAGGAGGTCGGCGGCGAGGGTGATGCCGAAGGGCGCCTGCCAGTCGCCCATGTGCAGCACCACGACGCCCTCGCGGGCGACGCAGCGCAGCAGCCACAGCGCGGCGGCCAGCAGCGCGCCCGTGCCGAGGACGCCGAGCCAGCGCTGCAGCCGCAGGCGGCGGTGGGCGAGCAGCGACAGCGCCCCGAGCAGGAGCGGGAGCAGGATGGGGAGGGCGACCGCGAGGTTCACGTGTCCGTATCCTTCATCTGGTCCAGATCGTCGGCCTGTACCACCTGGTACGCCTTGCGGATGAGCACCAGGGCGAAGGCGAGCACGCCGAAGGAGATCACGATGGCCGTGAGGATCAGCGCCTGGGGCAGCGGGTCGGCGACCGCCCCGGCCGGCTGCTCGGCCCCCTCGGGGATGATCGGCGGCGCCCCGCGCGTCAGCCCCGAGGCCGTGAAGAAGAGCAGGTTCGCGGCGTTGGAGAGCAGCGTCAGGCCGATGATCAGCTTGACGATGGAGCGGCGCAGCATCATGTAGACGGCGGTGGCGAAGGTGATCCCCACCAGCACGGCCATTAACGGTTCCATCCGCTTACTCCTCCGCCTCCGCGAGGCTGATGACGATGGTCAGCATCGAGCCGATGACGGTCAGGTAGACGCCGATGTCGAAGAGCAGCGGCGAGCTGAGCTTGATCTCGCCGATCAGCGGCAGCGACGGGTGCCACCACTGCGCGGTGAAGACCGGATCGCCGTAGAGGAGCGCCGGCAGCGCCGAGAGCACCGCCAGGGTCAGGCCGGCGCCGGCGATCTCCCGCGGGTCGATGCGCAGCAGCGCCTGGGTCGCCGCGACGCCGAAGGCGAAGAGGTAGAGGATGAAGCCGGCCGAGGCGACCAGGCCGGCGATGAAGCCGCCGCCGGGCAGGTCGTGGCCGCGCAGCAGCATGAACACGGAGAACAGCAGCTGCAGCGGCAGCAGCAGCCGCGTCATGGTCGACAGGATCAGCGAGCCCGGCTGCATCATACGGCGCTCTCGTCCTCATCGGTGCGGTGGCCGGGGCCGCCCGGGTACTTGATCATGGCGTAGACCCCGATGGCCGCCAGGGCGACGACGAAGATCTCGCCGAGGGTGTCCAGCGCCCGGTAGTCGACGATGATGACGTTGACCACGTTGTGGCCGTGGGCCAGGGGGACGCTCTTCGCCAGGTGGTAGGCGGAGATCGGCTCGGCGAACTGGTAGTGGACGGCGATCAGCAGCAGCGCCGTCACCAGCACGCCGAGCAGCCCGGCGACGGCGCCGTCGCGCAGGCGCTGGCGCGGCGTCGAGAAGCTCATGAAGTCGGGGAGCTTGAACAGCACGAGCACCAGCAGGATGACGGTCAGCGTCTCGACGAGGATCTGGGTGATGCTCAGGTCCGGGGCGCTGAAGAGGATGAAGAACAGGGCCACGGCGAAGCCGACGACGCCGACGGAGGCCACGGCGCCGAGCCGCGAGCGCGTCGAGCAGGCGAACAGCGCCGCCGCCACCAGCAGCCCGGCGATGACCCACTCGTAGAAGCGCACGTCGAGCCCGCCGGCGAAGCCGCCCTCGTAGCGGGTGAGCAGGGTGTAGCCGACCAGCCCCACCAGGGTCAGGACCGTCGTCGTGATGTAGGAGCGCAGGTAGCCGTTCTGGAGGATGCGGGTCAGCCGCTCGGCGAGGCGCGTGGTGGCCGCCATCAGGCGCTCGTAGCCGGCCTCGGGGCCGCGGGCGTCGAGCGCCTCGAGGCGGTTCATGGCGCCGCGGACGCGCCCCCACTGGCTGTAGAGGAGCACGCCGGCGGCGACGGCGAGGGCCGACAGCGCCAGCGGCAGGTTGAGCCCGTGCCACAGCGCCAGGTGGGCGTGGACGGGCTCGCCGGCCAGCGAGGCGGCGGTCGCCGAGATCAGGCCCTCGCCCGGCAGCCCCGGCGCCAGGCCGAAGAGCAGGCTCAGGGCGCTGAGCAGCGCCGGGCCGGCGAGCATCCCCCAGGGCGCCTCGTGGGGGGTCTTGGGGGTCCGCGCTGGCGGCCCGAAGAAGGGGCGGACGGCGACGGCGCCGGCGGCGGCGACCACCAGCGCGCCGGTGGCCACGGCCATGGCGGTCAGCAGCGGCGCGAGGAAGGGGGCGTTGAGCACGGCGCCGAGCATCAGCTCCTTGCCGATGAAGCCGAACAGCGGCGGCAGGCCCGCCAGCGACAGCGCCGAGACCGCCGCGAGGACGGCGGTGATCGGCATCGCCCGGCGCAGCCCCCCCATCTCGAGGATGTCCTTGGTCCCGGCCTCGTGGTCGAGGGCGCCGGCGACCAGGAACAGCGCCCCCTTGTAGAGGGAGTGGCCGAGGAGGAAGGCGCCGAAGGCGATCATTGCCTTCTCGGTGCCGATGCCGGCGAGCATCGTCAGCGTCCCCAGGGCCATGACCGTGGAGTAGGCGAGCACCCACTTGATGCCGGTGCTGCGCACGGCCAGGTAGGCGCCGGTGAGCATCGTCACCCCGCCGAAGAGCGAGCAGAGGAGGATCCACGCCTCGGTGCCGCCGAGCGCCGGGTGCAGCCGGGCGAGGAGGTAGACGCCGGCCTTGACCATGGTCGCCGAGTGCAGGTAGGCGGAGACCGGCGTCGGCGCCGCCATGGCGTTGGGCAGCCAGAAGTGGAAGGGGACCTGCGCGGACTTGGTGAAGGCCCCGGCGAGCACGAGCAGCAGCAGCGGCAGGTAGTAGTCGTGGGCGCGGATCGCCTCGCCGTGCTGGAGCAGCTCGGTGAGGGTGTAGCTCCCGCCGACGGTGCCGAGCAGGAGGAAGCCGGCGAGCAGCGCCAGGCCGCCGCCGACGGTCACCACCAGCCCCTGCAGGGCCGCCCGGCGGGCGAAGGCCGCCTCGTGGTCGTAGCCGATCAGCAGGTAGGAGGTGATGCTCGTCAGCTCCCAGAAGATGAACAGGGCGATCAGGTTGTCCGAGAGGACGAGGCCGAGCATCGACGCCATGAAGGCGAGGATCAGCACGTAGAAGCGCGGCTGGCGCGCATCGCCGGCGAGGTAGTCGCTGGCGTAGAGCGTGACGAGGGCGCCGATGCCCGAGATCAGCAGGGCGAAGAGCAGCGCGAGCCCGTCGAGGTAGAAGGCGAGCTCGAGATCGAGCCCGGGGACCCACGGGTAGCTGACCCGGAAGGTCTCCCCCGCGGCGACCGCCGGCAGGAAGGTGGCGAAGTAGGCGGTCAGCCCCGCCGGGAGCAGGGCGAAGAGCCAGCCCGCACGCGCCCCGAGCCGCGGCTGGAGCCAGGGGACGAGCGCTGCCAGGCAGAAACCGGAGAGGACCGCGGCGAGCATGGGAGGCTAGTGTCTCCTAGACGGTCGCATGGGGCGGACAGTGGCGCAAGACCTTACCGAAGCCCACCGGGGATGACAAGGCAGCGCGGGCGAGGTGTTCTCCCCGGGCGCGGTTTCTGTGTATCGTCTCCCGGAGGATCGACGGGGGGCCATATGACCAACGAGATCGCCGGCGACAAGGTCGTCTACCTGGCGCGGGCCGAGAGCGGCCGGGCGCGGGCCGTGCCGGATCGCGTCGAGCGGCTGCGCGCCCGGGTGGAGTCGCGGCTGGTGGCGGTGCTCCGGGCGGGGCTGGAGCGGGCCCACGAGGCGCTCGCGCAGGTCGCCGCCCAGGAGGGCGAGGCCGCCGACGCCTGCCGGCGGGGGATGCAGGCGGTGCGGCTGCACCGCCACGACATGGAGCAGGCCCTGAGCGCGGGGGTCGAGTTCCGCTTCGCCGCCCTGACCGACCCGAGCGCCTCGT
>NZ_NRSH01000053.1 GCF_016584055.1 Halorhodospira neutriphila | reverse complement strand
GCCACGCCATCCCACCGCCCCCGATGACCGCCCTTCACCCGCCGCGGTCACGGCACTGCTCGGCCGCTGCGCCGCCGAGCGCCGCTTGACGGCCCCATCCCGCGGCGGCGGATGGGCGCAATCGCTCTATTACCTCTAGCCCTGAAACGTAGCAGAGAGCCGAAAAGGTGCGATTGAGGGTACGCTCCTGACAGGCCGGTGATAGAATCCGGGATCATTCGCTCGGCACCCTCATCAATAAAACCTTAAAAAAAGGGGTAGTTTCAGGGCTCCAGCGTTTCTGGTGAGACCCCATAACCGGGAATACACCGCCATCCACAAGAGGAGCTAGCCCCTTATGACCCGACCTCGGTATCAAGTCATCCTGGCTGATCACGAGACCCCGTTGTGTATCCATTTCCAGCTTCGTTTTCAGGTTTTCTGCGAGCGGGAGGGATTCGAGCCGCGCCACCGGTTCCCCGACGGCATGGAGCAGGACCACCACGACGAGAAGGCCGTCCACTTCCTCCTGCTCCGCCACGATGGACCGGCCCGCAGCCGGTGGGTCGGCACCCTGCGCCTGATCCGCCGCACGAGCGCCCCCCTGCCGCTGGAGGAGGCCTGCGGCCTCGACAACGGCTCCGCCCTCGGCCCGGACTGCGCCGAGCTCTCGCGGCTGATCATCAACGACCCGTCGCCGCGGGGCGAGAACATCCCGCTGTACCTCTTCTGCCAGGCCGCCCACGACCACGCCGCCCGGCACGGGATCAACCAGCTCTACCTCCTCGTCCGTCCCGCCCTCGGGCGGCTGCTCCACCAGCAGGCCCTGCCGCTGGTCCAGGCCGGCGCGGCGTGCCAGCACCGCGGCCTACGGGTGCCGTACCGCGTGGCCACGCCGCTGATGCGCCAGGGGCTCGACCGCTGGCGCGAGAGCCTGCCCCTGAACGAGGCCGACCAGACGGCCTACCTCCCCTACACGGCGTACCGGCGCCAGGCCGAGCAGCGGCCGGCGGCCCCTCCGAAGAGGAGGGCGGTACCGAGGATCCACACCCCCCGGCCCCCCTCGCCTTCCCAGCCGCCCACCTCGACACCCGGTCCCTCGCCGGAGGACAGTCCCCGTGAACGAAGCAATACTGCCGGAGCGGCTTAAGCGCTACTTCGTCCTCTCGCTCGCCGATACGCCGCAGCGGCGCCGGGAGATCTACCGGCTCCGCTACGAGATCTACTGCCGGGAGTTCGGCTACGAGCGCGAGGCGGACTGCCCGGGCGGGCTCGAGCGCGACGAGTACGACGACCGGGCGATCCACTGCGCCATCCACCACCGGGACAGCGGCGTGCTCGCCGGCTGTATCCGCCTGATCATGGCCAGCGAGGATCCCGAGATCGGCCAGCTCCCCCTCGAGCGCCACTGCGCGGAGAGCCTCTACGAGACCCCGCAGCATCCGGCGCGCATCCCCCGGGAGCAGATCTGCGAGGTCTCCCGCCTGGGCATCCGCTACCAGTTCCGGCGCCGCCGCGGCGAGGGCGAGCACCCCTTCGGCAGCGCCGCCGGCCTGCAGCTGCCCCGCGAGCAGGAGCGGACCTTCCCCCTGCTCGCCTCCGCCCTGTTCGCCGCGGAGGCGTACCTGGTCTACGAGGCGGGCAAGCAGTACTCCTACGCCATGATGGAGACGCGCCTCGCCGAGCTCCTCGCCCGCCAGGGGCTCGTCTTCACCCCCATCGGCCGCGTCATGCGCTACCACGGCAAGCGGGCGGCGTACTACATCGAGCGCGAGGAGCTGATGAGCAGCATCCGCGCCTCCCGCCTCCTCCTCCCCCTCTACGAGATGGCCGAGGAGCAGCTCGCCCCCCAGACCGCCCAGCTGCTGCGAGGCTGACCGACTGCAGGAGCCGACCATGCCCCCCTTCGACTACACCACCGCCTTCCAGCGAACCGTCGGCTGGGTCACGCCCGAGGAGCTCCAGCGCCTCCGCCGCAGCTGCGTGGCCATCGCCGGGCTCGGCGGCGTCGGCGGCAGCCACCTGCTGACCCTGGCCCGGCTCGGCGTCGGCCGCTTCCGCATCGCGGACCTGGACCACTTCGAGCTCCACAACATGAACCGCCAGGCCGGCGCGACGCTCAGCACCCTCCACCGCCCCAAGGTCGAGGTCGCCCGCGAGATGGCCCTCGACATCAACCCGGAGCTGGAGATCGCCACCTTCCCCGAGGGGGTCGAGGCCGCCAACGTCGACGCCTTCCTGGCAGGCGCCAACGCCTACGTCGACGGCCTCGACTTCTTCGCCTTCGCGGCGCGCCGGCTGGTCTTCGCCCGCGCCGCCGCCCACAACGTCCCCGCGCTGACCGCGGCGCCGCTCGGCATGGGCGCCGCCGCGCTCAACTTCCATCCGCAGGGGATGAGCTTCGACCGCTACTTCGACCTGCACGAGGGCCTCGAGGAGGCGGAGCTGGCGGTGCGCTTCATGCTCGGCCTCGCCCCGGCCCGGCTGCACATGGGCTACCTGACCGATCCGGCCACCGTCGATCTCGGGGCGCAGCGCGGCCCCTCCACCCCCATGGCCTGCATGCTCTGCGCGGGGATCATCGGCGCCGAGGTCGCCAAGGTCCTCCTCGGGCGCGGGCGCACCCTGTGGGCGCCGCGGGGGGTGCAGTACGACCCCTACCGGCAGCGGCTCGTCCGCACATGGCGGCCCGGCGGCAACCGCAGCAACCCGCTGCAGCGCCTGCTGATCGGCCTCGCCCGGCGGCGCCTGGCGGCCTCGGGGTGAGGCGCACGGGCGCGGTCGAGGCAGGCAGGGGGAGTAGAAAGAGCGAGGGGGCCCGGCGGGCCCCCTCGGATTGAGGCTGAACGGAGCCCCTGGCGGCTGGCTACGCCGCGGCCATGCGGACGCGGACGCCGTTCTGCCGGCGGTAGCCCACGTAGCCCAGGGTCACCAGGCCGAGGCCGAGCAGCGCCAGCGAGCCCGGCTCGGGCACCTGGGTCTCGCCCCGGATCGAGGCCGTACCGGTGATGGGGTACTCACTATCGGCCAGGTCCTGGTTGAAGAAGAACTCCGAGTTGAGGGCCAGGTCCGCGGGGTTGCCGTCGACGTCGACCCGGTCGGTGGCATTCCGCGCGATCACGTCCGCGGCCGGCCCACCCGTAACGTTCAGCAGCCCGAAGCCCGAGGACTCGTCCTGCGGCTCCAGCAGGGTGCCCTGGAGGAGGGTGAAGAGGGTGCCGGGCTCCTCACCGCCGAAGAACGACCCCCGCGTGTGGTTGACACCCTCGAGGCTGAGCCACAGATCGCCCTGGGCCCAGGTGCTCGGGTCGCCCGCCTGGAAGCTGGAGGTGTTGTCGACGTAGAAGTCGATGGTTCCCCCCGTGAAGGCCAGCCGCCGCTCGTCGTCGACACTTGGCCCGATACGGTTGAGCTCGTAGTCGTCGAAGCGGAAGGTCAGCTGGCAGTCGGCGCAGAAGTTGGTCTGCTCGTTGATCGAGCCGACCAGGCCCGCCCCGTTGAGGATATCGCCCTCATTCTGGACGACATTCTCGCGCAGGTTGAGGGCCTGGATCGTCAGGTCCGTGGGCTGCGTCGAATCCCAGGTGACGCCGTCGACGGTGACGGCCGACGCCGCCGAGGCGCCGAGGGCGCCGATCCCCAGTGCTGCGCTGGCGCAGATGGCATGCACTCTGCTTCTCATTTTGCACCTCCTATCAGGGCGTACGCCCGGTAAGCACTGTCACTTTGCGAGAAGCCGCAAAGCGCCAAGCCTTACGCTTGCGCCCTATCTGAAGCAGGAGTCATGCCAGGAATGTAATTTACTGAGTATAAAAGTATTTTTGAAAGTTGCCCGACGAGGCAGTGAGCCGCATGTAAAGCCGCTTGACATTTCCCGTAGCGTCCCCGCGGTCACCGCGGCGCCGTCAGCGCCCCCAGGGGCAGGCGCTGCGAGCGGACGGGCTCGCGCCGCGGCCAGCCGAGCCGCAGCAGGAGATCCGGCACCCCGCCGGCCAGCGCCAGCTGCCCGACCCGCTCCTCCAGGCGGCGGGCCGGCGCCTCGAGGGGGGCCGGCAGCTGCCGGCGGTGCAGGCGCTGGAGCTGGTCGGTCACGGCGTAGTAGGGGTGGACCGCCAGGCCGTGCTGGCAGGCGCGGATCCAGGCGCGCTCCATCAACCGCCCCGCGGCGACCGGGTCGCCGCTACCGCCGCTGACCACGGCGACGGCCGGCGCCGAACGGATCCGCCGGCCGTCCGGCCAGGCGAGCAGCCGGTACAGGCCGAGGCGGTTGAGCCGGCGCATCCGCGGCCACGGGCGGAGCCAGCGCAGCAGCGCCGCGCCGCCGGGCGGCAGCCCCAGGGTCGCCACATCGAGCCCGTCGCCGCGGCGCGCCTCCGCCTCGCCCAGCCGCAGGCTCCCCATCAGGGCCCGGTGCAGCTCAGGGACCCGGAAGCGGATCGCCGAGGCGAGCGCCACCGCCTCGGCGAGCCCGCGGAGCGTCTCCGGGTCGGTGATCACCCGGACGGCGGGGCCGCTCGCCGGCTCCCCGGCCTCGAGGGCCTCGAGGATGGCCCCGTCCGGCACCTCGGGGCGTGTGGGCAGGCGGTTGGTGTGCCGCTGGAAGAGCGGCGCCTCGGGGTCGAGCGGCCCGGCCGCGGCCGCGGGGTCGAGGGGGATCTGCGCATGGACGCCCGGCTCGCCGCCCGGCTCGCAGGTGAGCGCCACGCCGAGGGCGGCGGCGGCCTGCTCGAGATTCTCGAGCACCGCCCCGACGGAGAGCAGCGTCGCGTGGGCGTCGGGGGGGAATCCGCCGGCCTCCCGCGCCCGGACCCGCAGCCGCTGCCCGTCCCACTCGAACGCCCAGGGCTGGCTGTTATCCGCCGACGGCGCCGCCCGGCCGGCCTCCACCAGCGCCCGGACCACCGCCGGCAGCTCGGCTTCTCCCCCCATCGCCCCCTCCTTCTCGCTCTTCGGGCTCGCCCCCTCAGCCGCTTGCGGTGCGCGCCCGCTCCAGGAGCCGCCGCGCCCGCTGCGGATCCGCCAGATCGCCGCTCTCCAGGAGCCGCTGGAGCGGATCGCGGGCCTCAGCCCAGCGCCGCTGCTCGATGTAGAGCTCGGCGAGGTCGAGGACGTAGCGCTCCCGCTCCGCCTCGGCGACGACCTGCTCCAGGGCCTGGACCGCCCGCTCGGTCTCCCCCGCCTGGCGCAGCGCCAGGGCCAGGGTGTGCCGCGCCTCCGTCAGCCCCGGGGCCAGCTCCAGGGCGCGCTCGCTCATGGCGACCGCCTGCCTCGGCCGGTCGTCGTGGATCAGCCAGGCGAGGTTGTTGAGGGCGACCACGTCGTCGGGGTTCTCCAGGAGGAGCTGGCGGTAGAGCCGTGCGGCGGCCTCGCCCTCCCCGGCGCGGTCCAGGAGCTCGGCCAGCAGCCGCTTGGCGGCCGGCCCGGGCTCGCCGGAGCGCTCCTGGGACCAGGCCTCCAGCACCGCCCGCGCCCGCTCCGGGCGCTCGGCGCGCCGGTGCGCCCGGGCCAGGGCGACGGCGCCCGCCTCGGTCGGCTCCACCTCCTGGGCCCGGCGGAGGCGCTCGATAGCCGTTTCGTAGTCGCCCTGGGCCATCGCCAGGTCCGCCCCCTGGCTGAGCAGCTCGCGCTCGATGCCGAGCTCCTCGCTGCGCAGCTGCGCGTAGAGCTCGTTGGCGCGCTCGTAGTCGCCCTCCCGCATGTAGGTGCGCATCTCGAGCACCCGGGGGCGGGGGTCGTCGGGGGCCAGCTGCGCCGCCTTATGGAGCTGCTCGCGGGCCGTGGCGTACGCCTCGAGGGCGACCAGGCTGCGGGCGAGCTCCACCCGCAGCCCCGCGTCCTCGGGCCGGCGCTCGACCAGCCGCTCCCAGTGCGCCCGGGCCTGCGCCGGCGAGCCGAGCGCCTCGTAGGCCCGCGCCTTGGTCCGGAGCAGCTCGACGCGCTCCGCCCCCTCGACGCCCGAGAGCGGCGCGAGCGTATCGAGGGCCGCCTGCGCCTCGCCCAGCCTGAGCTGGCGCTGGGCCTCGAGGACGCGGGGCGACGGCGCCTTGGGGTGGCGCTCGATGGCCGCCTCGAGCACCTCGCCGGCGCGGCGCAGCTGGCCCGAGGCCATCTCCAGGCCGGCCAGGTCGAGGGCCAGGCCGAGGTGCTCCGGGTGGCGCTCATGGCCGCGCCGATAGACCTGCAGGGCCAGCTCTCTGCGGTCCACCCGGGCGAGGAGCCGGCCCAGGTTGCGCATCGGCGAGATGTACGCCGGCTCGAGCTCGAGGGCCTCCTGGTAGGCCTGGAAGGCCCGCTCCCACTGCCCGAGGGCGGTGTACGCGCCGCCGCGGAGGTTGAACAGCCGGGGATCCTCCGGGTGCGCGGCGATCAGCCGATCGAGCTCGGTGAGCGCCTGCTCGTAGCGGCCCTCGCCGATGGCCTCGACCACGGCCTCGTGCGCCTCGGCGCCGGCGTAGGAGACCCCCTCGCGGGGCTGAGGCCCGCTGCCGCCCTCGCCGCCGGCGGCCTGCGCCTGCTCCTCGCCCTCTGCCGTGATGCCGGAGAGCACCGTCTCGCGGAAGAGACCGTCGCCGACGCCGCCCTCCTCCGCCAGGCGGGCCCGCAGGGTGAGCGCCCAGCGGTCCCCCGGCTGCTCGCTGAGGTACTGCTCGAGCAGCTCCCTCGCCCGCTCGACGCGATCCCGCGAGGCGGCGAGCACCGCCCGCATGAGGGTGACGACGGGATCGTCCGGCTTGGCCGCCTGGTACTGGTTGAGCTGGTACTGCGCCTGCTCGTGGTAGCCGGCCTCGCCGTGGAGCGCGGCCAGGACCAGGCGCGGGGCGGGGAACTGATCGGTCCGGCTGAGGGCCTCCTCCATGGCGCTCTGGGCCGCATCCAGCCTGCCGTCGCGCAGCTCGATCAGCCCCCGCAGGTAAGGCGCCCGCGGCTCCTCGCCCGTAATCTCGCTCAGCAGCTCGGCGTCCTCGCGCGCGCCCTTGAGGTCGCCCTCCTTGAAGCGCAGCAGGCCGCGCTGGAAGACGTCGGCGGGGCGCACCGGGCTGCTGTTCTCGATCGCCCGGGTCAGGCTCTCCAGCGCCGCCTCCCGGCGCTCGTCACGCAAGGCGTGCATCGCCCGGATCCGCCAGGCGCCGGCGTGCGCCTCCTCGACGGCCAAGACGCGGTCGACCCAGGCGCTGGCGCGCTCCCAGTCCCCCTCCGCCTGGGCCAGGATCGCCTGCCCGAGCCGGGCCTCGGCCGAGCCGGGATCGGCCAGCAGGGCCTCGCGGAACTCCCCCTCGGCCCGCTCCCGCCTGCCCAGGCTGAGGGCGGCGCGCCCCCGGACCACGTGCCAGCGGGCGACCTCGCCCGGCGGCATCCCCTCCTCGGCCTTGACCGCCAGGGCCTTCTCCAGGCTGCCGGCCCGCGCGTGGGCCTGGGTCAAGGGCAGGACGATCTCCTGCGCCGAGTAGCCGAGCTCCTTCGCCTTGGTGAGATCCTTCAGGGCGAGCTCGTACTCGCCGGTGTTGAGCCGGGTGACGCCGAGGTAGAAGCGGGCCCGGGCGTTCTGCGGCTGCTCCTGGAGGACGTTGCGGAACTCGATCGACGCCGCCGACAGATCGCCCTCCTGGAAGTACGCCACCCCCTTGCTCAGGTGCTCCTCCGGGGAGGCGTCGAAGCTGTCGCAGCCGGCGAGCCCCCCTGCCAACGCCAGCAGCAGGCCGAGATACACGCCGCTCCAGGGCAAGATTGTTCCCATCCTCATCGTCCTCACCTCAGTCCGTACTTATCCATCAGGCCGTACAGGGTCGGCCGCGTGATCCCCAGCAGGGCGGCCGCCTGGGCGATATTCCCGTTGCAGCGGCCCAGCGCCCGCACGACCACCTCCCGCTCCGCCCGGTCGCGGGCCTCGCGAAGGCGCAGGGTCTCCCCCTCGCCGCCGCTCTCCTCGGCGGTGGGCAGGCCCAGCTCATCCGCCGTGATGCGCCGGTCGTCGGCCATGATCACGGCCCGGCGCAGGACGTTCTCCATCTCGCGGACGTTGCCGGGCCAGGAGTACGCCTCGATGGCGCCCAGCGCATCCGGGGTGAGCTCCCGCCGCGGCTTGCGCTGCTCCCGGGAGAAGCGCTCCAGCAGGGCGTGGGCGAGCAGCGCCGCATCCCCCGAGCGCTCGCGCAGCGGCGGGATGGCGAGCTCCACCTCGGCGATCCGGTAGTAGAGGTCCTCGCGGAACCCCCCCTCGCGGAGCATAGCGCCGAGATCGCGGTGGGTGGCGCAGACCACCCGCACATCGACGGCGATCGGGTCGCGGCCGCCGAGGCGCTCCACGCTGCGCTCCTGGAGGAAGCGCAGCAGCTTCGCCTGCAGGCTCAGCGGCATGTCCCCGATCTCGTCGAGGAACAGGGTGCCGCCGTCGGCGTGCTCGATCTTGCCGATCGTCTGCCGGTTGGCCCCGGTGAACGCCCCTTTCTCGTAGCCGAAGAGCTCGCTCTCGAGCAGGTTCTCGGGGATGGCGGCGCAGTTGATGGCGACGAAGCGCCCCTTGGAGCGCGGGCTGAGCCGGTGCAGCGCCCGGGCGAGGATCTCCTTGCCGGTGCCGCTCTCGCCGCGCAGCAGCACGGTCGCCTCGGCCGGCGCGAGGCGCTCGATCATGCGGCAGACGCGCAGCATCTCGGGATTGCTGGTCAGGAAGCCGTCGAGCGGCGAGCTCGAGGCCTGCGCCAGGCGGCGGTTCTCCGCCTCCAGCTCGTAGAGCCGCGCGGCGCGGTCGACGATCAGCCGCAGGGTGTCGGCCTCCACCGGCTTGAGGTAGTAGTCGTAGGCGCCGAGGGCGATCGATCTCAGGGCGTTCTCCCGGTCCCCGTTGCCGGTGACCACGATCGCCTTGCTCTGCGGGCTCTCGGCGAGCAGGGCCTCGAGGACGGCCAGCCCCTCGGAGGCGTTCGCCGGATCCGGCGGCAGCCCCAGGTCGACCAGGAGCAGCTCCGGCTCGTGGCGGCGCAACTGGGTCAAGGCCGACTCGCGGTCGTGGGCCTGGAGCAGCTCGTAGCCGTCGAAGCACCAGCGCAGCTGGCCCTGGAGGCCCTCATCATCCTCGACGATCAGCAGCTTGAACGGCTTTGACGACAACGCTCCCCCTTGCGGTCAAGACGCCACCTGCACATTCGCTAGCCCGGGCCGCGAGCCGCTAGACCCGCGGGCCACCAGGCGCACCGTGAAGACCGTCCCTTGACCGGGGCAGCTGCGGACGTCGATCCGTCCGCCGAGCTGGGCGATGTACTCGCGGGCCTCGTAGACCCCGATCCCCATGCCGGCGTTGCCCTTGGTGGTCTGGAAGGGCTGAAAGAGCTGCTCCCGGATGAACTGCTCGTCCATCCCTTGGCCTGTATCTTCAATCACAATATAGCCCCACTGATCGCGCTCCCCCATCTGGAGGCGCACCTGGCCGTCCGCCGGGGTCGCCTCCTGGGCGTTGCGCACCAGGTGGGCGAGGACGCTGATCAGCCGCTCGCGGTCGCCGACGACCTGCACCCGCCCGTCGACCTGCAGCTGGGGGAGCGGCTCGGCGTCGGCGCAGCGCTCGACCACCCGGTGCAGGACCTCGTCGAGCTCGACGCGCTGGGCGGGGGCCGCCGGCTCGGGCTGGGCGTTGCGCAGCTGCGCGAGGGTGCGGTCGAGCCGATCCCGGGCGTGGCGGACCGTATCGAAGGCGCTGGCGACGAACTCCGGGTTGTCGCGGTAGCGCTCGGCGTTCGACAGGACCAGCGACAGCTGCCCGGAGACGTTCTTCAGGTCGTGGACCAGGAACGCCGCCAGGCGGTGGAAGGTCTCGAACTGCCGCGCCTCGAGCAGGGCCTCGTCGGTCTGGGCCAGCGCCACGTAGACCGCCAGCTGCCGGCCGGCGGTCTTGAGCAGGTCCCGGTCCTCCCACTCCAGCGGCCAGGGGGCGCGGGGGTGGGCGAGCACCGCGAACCCCGTCAGCCCCTCCCCCTGGAGCAGCGGCACCACCAGCCAGTAGCGCGGGCTGCCGACCAGCCAGGCCGGGAGGCTCAGGTCGCCGTAGGGGTGCTGGCCGCGCCGGTACTCGTCGAGGTCGATCACCCAGCCGCTCTCCGCCAGGAAGGTGGCCAGCTCGCCGTCCCCCGGCTCCGGCGGGTGATCCGGGTCCCCCAGGTTGAGCACCCCCTCCAGCCGGTAGTCGCCGTGGCGGTCCCGGGCCCAGAGCAGCCCGCCGAAGCTGTCGACCAGCTCGGCGATCGCCTCGATCGCCCGCTGCCGGAAGGGCAGCTCGCCGTGCTCGCCGGAGAGGGTGTGGGTAAAGCGCAGCCACTCGTCGTGGTAGTCGTACTTGTAGTTGAAGAAGTTCTTGTTGATCAGCACCCGCAGCCGGGTCCGGAAGCTCCCCGAGGAGAGGAGCAGGACCAGCAGCAGGACGGCGCCGAAGAGCAGCGCGACCTGCAGCAGGGCCCCCCAGTCGCCGCCGGTCCGGCGCAGGAGGTAGCCGCCCGCCCCGACGAGCAGGAGGTAGATGCCGGCGCCGATCAGGGCCGCGCTGTGGAAGGCCAGCTGCCGGGAGACCGTCGGCTCCTCGCTGCGCTGGGGCTGGCGGTGCATGGAGGCGGCGATCAGCGGCACGACCAGGGCGTTGACGGCGCCCCGGGCCTGCCAGGTCGGGCGGTCCACCGCCTGGAAGAGCACCAGGTCGGCGAACAGGAACAGATCAAAGGCGAACATCGCCCCCACGCCGAGGCAGAGGAACTTGACCTCCCAGCGCTTCTGCAGGGGGGTGTTGCGGAAGAGCTGCTCGACGAGCACCAGCCCTGCCACCGCCAGCAGCAGGCTCGCCAGGGTCCGCCAGGCCATCGTGGCGTCGCTCACCGGCCCGAGGAGGGAGGCCAGCAGGGTCGCCGCCAGGAAGAGCGCCAGCCCGCCCCGCCAGAGGCGCAGGGTGCGCACCCGCTCCGGGAGGTCGCCCTGGAAGCGGGCGAGCACGGCGAGCAGGACGGCGTACCAGCCGGCGCTTCGCGCCAGCCCCAGCATCCCCGTCGCCCCGGTCACCGCCGCATCGGCGCGGAGGCCCTCCCACGCCAGGTCCCCGGCCCAGGCCGCCGAGAGCAGCGCGGCGAGGCCGACCCACGGCGCTGCCGGGCGCCGCCGCCAGAGGGTCAGGGCCAGGGCGGCGAGGGCCAGGAACGCCGCCACGGCGCTGAGCTGGCTGCCGAGGGCCACGGCGTCGCCGAGCGCCACCCTAGCGGGCCCCCTGGCCGAGCACGACCACGGCCACCGTGCGCACCAGGATCACCGCGTCGAGGAAAAAGGTGTGGTTCTTGACGTAGTAGAGGTCGTACTGGAGCTTCTCCCAGGCGTCCTCCACCGAGGCCCCGTAGGGGTAGCAGACCTGCGCCCAGCCGGTGATCCCGGGCCGGACGCTGTGGCGGGCCGGGTAGAAGGGGATCCGCTGGCTGAGCTGCTCGACGAAGGGGGGGCGCTCCGGGCGCGGGCCGACGAAGGACATCTCCCCGCGCAGGACGTTCAGGATCTGCGGCAGCTCGTCGATGCGGAGCTTGCGGATCACCCGGCCGACCCGGGTGATGCGGTCGTCCGCCTGCCGCGCCCACTGCGGCACGCCGTCCCTCTCGGCGTCCGCGCGCATGCTCCGGAACTTGTAGAGCAGGTAGGGCCGGTTGCCGCGGCCGATCCGCTCCTGGCGGTAGAGGACGGGCCCGCGGCTCTCGAGCTTGATGGCCACGGCGGTCGCCGCCATCAGGGGCAGGGTGACGGCCAGCAGCGCCAGGCTCACCGCCAGGTCCGTGGCGCGCTTGACCGCCGCGCGCAGCCGCCCCTGGCGGAAGCCGGAGCCGAAGATCAGGGAGCTGGTGTTGAGCGAGTCGAGGCGCAGCTGCCGGCGCTCGCGCTCGAGGAAGTGGGTCAGGTCGGTGACGGTGATCCCGTGGAGCCTGCAGTCGAGCAGCTCCTCCAGGGGGAGCTGGCCGCGGCGCTCCCGGACCGCCACCACCAGCTCATCGGCCTCGTAGGCCCGGGCCAGCGAGCGCAGGTCCTGCCCGGCGGCGGGGACGATCACCTGCTCCGGCGGCACGTCCACCGGCCGGCTGCGCTCCTGCGCCACGAAGCCGATCACCGTATACGGCATCTCCTCGGCGGAGCGCTCCCCCTGCAGCTCGGTGACCGCGGCCGCCCGGCTGCCCACGCCGACCACCAGGATGCGCTGCTTGAGCCGCGGCGAGCGGGCCAGGCCGCGGTAGACCCGGCGCTTGGCGACCAGGGCGACGAAGGAGAGCGACAGGCCCAGGGAGAGCCCGGAGTACGCCGATGGCACCGGCACCACCCGGTAGCCAAGGGCCGCTGCCAGGGCCACCAGGAGCAGGGCCGTGGCGATGCGCACATCGACCATCAGCGCCCCGTCGCGCATGACGACCTGGCCGGGGTCGTACAGCCCGAGCAGGGCCATCGCCAGCACCACGGCGGCGGCGAGGCCGAGGACCTCCAGCTGCAGGCGCAGGCGATCCAGCTCGAGGGCGGCCGGATCCGCCTGCAGGAGGAGGGCCAGGTCGAGGCTGGCCGCCACGAGCAGCCCCTCCAATCCCACCAACAGCAAGATACTACGCGGTATGAAGTGACCGAAGAAGCGCACTCCGACCCTCCGGGACCACCTGCAGCCGCTACGCGGTAGCGGCTGCGCGGTGCGGGCTAAAAGAGCTGCCCTGGGCTAGAAGAACTGCTCCGGGATGATGAGCACATCGCCGGGGAGCATATCCACGTTGGCGGTGATATCGCCGCCGTTGATCAGGTCGTCGAGGCGCACCCGGTACTCCTTGCGCTCTCCCCCCTCCCGGCGCACGAGCACCGCCCGGTTCCCCGCGGCGAACTCGGTGATGCCGCCGACGGCGATCAGCACGTCCATGACGGTCATCCCCTCGCGGTACTGCAGGGCCTGGGGCTGCGTGGCCTGGCCGATGACCCGGACCTGGCGGTCGTAGGGGCCCGAGAAGCCGGTGACGATGACGGTCACCACCGGGTCGCGCAGGAACCGGCTCAGCTCCTCCTCCATGACCCGGGCCAATTCCGTGGGGGTGACGCCGCTGGCCTGGACATCCTCAACCAGCGGCGTGGAGATCTGGCCGTCGGGGCGCACCGGCACCGTCACGGAGAGCTCCGGGTTGCGCCACACGGCGATCTGGAGCGTATCGCCGGGGCCGATGACGTACTGCTCGAGCTCCGGGTAGTCGACCTCGCCGGGGGCGTCCGGTGGTAGGCTGGCGCAGCCGACGAGCGAGATACCGAGTACCAACCCCAACAGGAGCCGAACAGCGCGGTGGGCCGGGCTCACAGGCATATCTCGCTCCTCGATCGCAGCCAAAATCTCCGTTGACAGTCTTGAGTCAAACACACGCCCGGGGGTTCTTCCACGTGGCCGCGCCGGCCTCGCGGGCCCTGCGCGGCAATCCCGCGCAGTGCTGCTAGTCTCAACAGTGAAACACCCTGCAACCGGAGCGGAGGGCGCCAAGCCGATGAATGTGCTCGTCACTGGGGCCACCGGGTATATCGGGAGCCATGCGGCAGCCGCCCTGCTCGAGGCCGGCTACGGGGTCGTCGCCCTCGACAACTTCCACAACAGCCACCCCGAGGTCGCCGGGCGGATCGCGCGGATCGCCGGCCGCACGCCGCGGCTGGTCGAGGCCGACGTCCGCGATCCCGCCGCGCTCGACCGGGTCTTCCGCGACCACCCCATCGACGCCGTCATGCACTTCGCCGGGCGCAAGGCCGTCGGCGAGAGCGTCGAGCAGCCCCTGGCCTACTACCAGACCAACGTCGGCGGCACCCTGCAGCTGTGCCGGGCCATGGCGCGGGCCGGCGTCTTCCGGCTGATCTTCAGCTCCTCGGCGACGGTCTACGGCGACCCCGAGCAGGTGCCCATCCGCGAGGATGCGCCGGCCGCCGCGGCGACCAACCCCTACGGGCGCAGCAAGCAGGTGATCGAGCAGCTGCTCGCCGACCTCTGCGCCAGCGATCCGCGCTGGGGCGTCGGCGTGCTGCGCTACTTCAACCCGGTCGGCGCCCACGAGAGCGGGCTCATCGGCGAGCACCCCAACGGCGTCCCGAGCAACCTGGTGCCGTACATCGCGCAGGTGGCGAGCGGCGAGCGGGAGCACCTCGCGGTCTTCGGCGCCGACTACCCCACCGTCGACGGCACGGGGGTGCGCGACTACATCCACGTCGCCGACCTCGTGGACGGCCACCTCAAGGCCCTGGAGCGGCTGGAGCGGCAAGCGGGGATCGATACCTGGAACCTCGGCCGCGGCGAGGGCCACTCGGTGCTCCAGGTCGTCGAGGCCTTCGAGCGGGTCAGCGGCCGCCCCGTCCCCTACCGCATCACCGCCCGGCGCCCCGGCGACGTCGCCGAGTGCTGGGCGGACCCGGGCAAGGCCGAGCGCGAGCTCGGCTGGCGCGCCGAGCGCGGCCTCCTGGCCATGCTCCGCGACGCCTGGCGCTGGCAGCAGCGCAACAGCCGCAGCGCCCCGGCGGCGCTCGCCCCGTAGGGCC
>NZ_NRSH01000052.1 GCF_016584055.1 Halorhodospira neutriphila | reverse complement strand
CCCTCCTGCAGCACCCCCGTATTCCATTTTATTCCACTTCACCCCACGATCGGCCACTATAGGTAGGGTCATCTACCCCGTCAACCGAGCCACCTCGCCCTGAAATCCTACACCCCGGCCACTTAGCGGGGGGGATTTGAGAGGCCACCTCAAAAACCACTCTGTAAAAGCGGTATCTGCAGGGCATTTAAAAACAAGAACCTAACTCCAAACTATTAGGAAAACTTCTAAAATCATAGAATAACCATTTGTTCTACAAGAAACACACCCCCGATTCGTCGGCTGCCCCTCCCCTGAAGCACCGCGGGGCCATCCGGGGTGGCTCCCTGGCCGGCTTCCCGCTTCGCTGGTATATTCCCGGCTAGAAGAGTTGGCTCGACGGTCGCTGCGCCCTTGCGGCGCGGAGGAAAGTCCGGGCTCCACAGGGCAGGGTGCCAGGTAACGCCTGGGGGGCGTGAGCCCACGGAAAGTGCCACAGAGAGCAGACCGCCGATGGCCGGCTCGTGCGCGATCCGGCACAGGCAAGGGTGAAAAGGTGCGGTAAGAGCGCACCGCGCGACCGGTAACGGCTCGCGGCACGGTAAACCCCACCCGGAGCAAGGCCAAATAGGGGGGCCACGGCGTGGCCCGCGCCGCCCCCGGGTAGGCCGCTAGAGGCACGCGGTGACGCGTGCCCCAGAGGAATGGCCGTCCTCGACAGAACCCGGCTTACAGGCCGACTCTTCACTCCTCACCCGACACCTCCCCCTTCAGCGCCAGGGCGCGCTGGTAGAGGGCGTTGCGGCGCTGGCCGAGGATGCGGGCCGCCAGGCGCGCCGCCTGCTTGACCGGCAGCTCCGCGAGCAGGGGGCGCAGCACCTCGTCCGGGTCCTGCCCCTCGGCCTCCGCGCGCGGCGGCGCCCCCTCGAGCACGACGACGAACTCCCCCCGCTGCTGCGCCGGATCGGCCTCGACCCGGGCCAGGACCTCGGCGATGGGGCCGCGCAGGAGCGTCTCGTGGCGCTTGGTCAGCTCCCGGGCCACCACCACCCGGCGGCCCTCGCCCACGGCCTCGGCGAGATCGTGCAGGCAGGCGACGATCCGGTGCGGCGCCTCGAAGAGCACCACCGGGCGCACCTCGGCGGCCAGCGGTGCCAGGCGGCTGCGCCGCGCGGCCGGGCGCGCCGGGAGGAAGCCCTCGAAGAGGAAGCGCTCCGCGGCGAAGCCGGCGACGGACAGCGCCGCCAGGAGGCTGCTCGCGCCGGGCACCGCGCGCACCGGCACGCCGGCCTCGGCGGCCGCCTGGACCAGCCGCGCGCCGGGGTCGCTGACCAGCGGCGTGCCGGCGTCGCTGATCAGCGCCACCGCCCGCCCCGCCTCGAGGAGGCGCAGCAGGCGCGGGATCCGCGACGCCTCGTTGTGCTCGTGGAGGCTGATCAGCCGGGCGCGGATCCCGTAGGACTCGAGCAGGCGCTGGCTGTGCCGGGTATCCTCGGCGGCGATCCACTCCGCCCGGGCGAGGGTGTCGTGGGCGCGGTAGGTCAGGTCGCGCAGGTTCCCGATGGGGGTCGCCACCACCCAGAGGGTGCCCGGCTCGTTTGACACGGGGTCAGCCCCGGCCGGATACTTCGAAGGCTTATCCACAGGCTTCTCCTGACGGTCCCATGAGCGGCTCCTTGCGCCTAATTCGCCCCCTTGCGGCCGCTGCTGCCCTGGCGGCGCTGCTCAGCTGCGCCCCAACCCCGCCCAAGCCCGCCGAGACGGCGCCGGGGCTCGAGGAGCGCGCGGGCCGGGCGCTCGAGGCGCAAGATTATGCCCGCGCGGCCGAGCTCTACGACAGCGCCGCCGAGCGCCACGAGGCGCCGGCGGCGCGGGCCCGGGCGGCGATCCGCGCCGCCGAGGCCTGGCTCGAGGCCGGCCAGGCCGGAGCGGCGGCGCAGGCCCTAGGCGAGGCCGAGGGCCTGCGGGGGGAGCTCGGCGAGCCGGGCCGCACGCGGCTGGGGCTCGCCCGCGCCCGCCTCGCCCTCGCCCAGGGCCGCCCCGCGGCGGCGAGCCGCTACCTGGAGCGCCTCCCCGCTCCCCCGGCGAGCCACCGCGCCGCCTACTATACGCTGCGCGCCCGGGTCGCCGAGCAGCAGGGGGAGCGCCTCGAGGCCGTTCGCCTGCGCGTCGACCTCGAGCCCCACCTCGAGAGCGCGGCGGCCCGGGCCGAGAACCGCCGGGCCCTGTGGCGGCTGCTCGCCGAGACCCCGGGCCCCCTCCTCCGGGAGCGGGCGAGCGCCGCCGGCGAGGGGACCCTCGGCGGCTGGCTCCGCCTGGCCCTGCTGGCCCGGGAGCACCGCCTGGCCCCGCAGCGCCTCGAGGAGGCGGTCACCGCCTGGGAGGCGCGCTTCCCCGAGCACCCGGCCCGCGAGCGCCGGGTCCCGGAGCTGCTCACCCAGTTCCGGGAGCGTATCCAGCGCCCCGGCCACATCGCCCTCCTGCTCCCGCTCAGCGGCGACTTCGCCGCCGCCGCCGAGGCGGTGCGCCACGGGATCCTGGCCGCCTACTACGCGGCCGAGGGCGAGCGCCCCGAGCTGCGGGTCTACGATACCAGCGGCGACGGCCAGCGGGCGGTGGCCGCCTACCAGCGCGCCGTCGAGGCCGGCGCGGACTACGCCATCGGCCCCCTGACCAAGGCGGGCGTCGCCGCGCTGGCCGCCGAGTACGAGCAGCTGCCGACGCCGGTGCTCGGGCTCAACGACCCCGGCGAGGGGGACGGCGCCCGGCAGGCGCTCCCGGCGCGGCTCTACCGCTTCAGCCTCAGCGCCGAGGCCGAGGCCCGGCAGGCCGCGCGGTACGCCCTGCGCCAGGGGTGGCGCAGCGTGCTCATCCTCACCCCCGAGAGCGAGTGGGGCGAGCGCCTCGGCGAGGCCTACGCCGAGGCCATCGAGGCCCGCGGCGGGCGCGTGCTCCAGCGCAGCGCCTACGCCCCGGACGAGCCGGATCACAGCGGCGTCCTGCGCGAGCTCCTCCGGCTCGACGCCAGCCGTGAGCGCTACCGCCGCCTCGCCCGCGTGCTCGGCGAGACGCCCCGCTTCGAGCCCCGCCGCCGGCGCGACGCCGACGCCCTCCTGCTCGGCGCCCTGCCCCGCCAGGCCCGGCTGCTGCGCCCGCAGATCGAGTACCACCGCGCCTCGGGGCTGCCGGTCGTCGCCACCTCCCACGCCTACGGCGGGACCGTCCAGCCCGACCTCGACCGGGACCTCGAGGGGCTGCGCTTCCTCGACGGCCCTTGGCTCGTCGACAGCGCCGTCGGGGTGCCCCGGGGGCTCGAGCGCGCCTACCTCAGCCGGCAGTGGCCGGAGCGCATGCAGGGGGACGCCCGGCTCATCGCGCTGGGGATCGACGCCTACCGCATCATCCCGTACCTCGGGGTCATGGCGGAGCACCCCGAGGAGCGTATCGACGGGCTGACCGGGCGGCTGCGGCTCAGCGAGGCCGGACGGGTGGAGCGCCGGCTCGTGGCCGCCCGCTTCGCCGACGGCCGCCCGGTCGCCGAGATCCAGGCCACGGAGGGCTACGATGGGCAGCAGCAGCGAGAGGGGGGGCCGCAAGCCGCCGCGCCCTAGCACGACCGCCACCGGGGCCGCCGCCGAGCAGGCCGCCCGCCGCTTCCTCGAGCAGCAGGGGCTGCGGACCCTCGCCTGCAACTACCGCGCCCGGGGCGGCGAGATCGACCTGGTCATGGCCGACGGCGGCGTGACGGTCTTCGTCGAGGTGCGCCGGCGCAAGGGGCGGGACCTGGCGGGCGCCCTGCGCTCGGTCGACCGCCCCAAGCAGCGCCGGCTGCTCCGGGCCGCTCAGCAGTGGCTCAGCCGCCGGCCCGGCCTGGCGCGCTTCGACGTCGTCGCCGTCAGCGGCGAGGGCAACAGCGAGCTGCAGTGGCTCCGCAACGCCTTCGGCGCCGATGCGCCCCCGTAAGGCACCACCCAAGCCACCACCGACCGAGCGAGGCCAATGACCGACCACGAGCAGCGGGTGAACCAGCTCTTCCAGCAGAGCATTCGCGCCAAGCAGGAGGCCGCCGAGCGGCTCGCGCCCGAGATCGTCCGGGCGGCCGACTGCATGCGGGAGGCCCTCAGCGCGGGGGGCAAGATCCTCGCCTGCGGCAACGGCGGCTCCGCCGCGGACGCCCAGCACTTCGCCTCGGAGCTGCTCAACCGCTTCGAGCTCGACCGCCCCGGCCTGCCCGCCGTGGCCCTGACGACGGACAGCTCAACGCTGACCTCCGTGGCCAACGACGACGCCTTCGAGGCGGTCTTCAGCCGCCAGGTCCGCGCCTTGGGCCAGGCCGGCGACGTCCTGCTCGCCATCTCCACGAGCGGCGGCTCGCCGAATGTCGTCGCCGCCCACCAGGCCGCCGCCGCCCGCGGCCTGCGCACGGTCGCCCTCACCGGCCGCGACGGCGGCGGGCTGGGCGCCGCGCTCGGCCCGGCGGATGTCGAGATCCGCGTGCCGAGCGCGGCCACCGCCCGCATCCAGGAGGTGCACCTGCTGGTCATCCACTGCCTGTGCGACCTCATCGACCAAGGGCTCTTCGGGGCGGCCGCACCCCGCTGAGCGGGCGACGCGGCCCCGCCGCGCGGCGCGGCGGGCTACTTCACGACCCGCAGGTGGGGACGGCCGCCACCGCCGCCGGTGCCCGGCGACGGCTCGTCGCTATCCGGCTCCTGCTGCGCCTCGGGCTCCTCGCCCGCCTCCTCGGCCTCGCCGAAGATCATGCCCTGGCCGTTCTCCCGCGCGTAGATCGCCAGGACGGCGGAGACGGGCACGGTGACGCTGCGGGCCACGCCGCCGAAGCGGGCGCTGAAGTCGATCCAGTCGTTGCCCATGCGCAGCCCCTGGACCGCCCGCGGGGCGACGTTGAGCACCAGCCGCTCCTCCTCCGCGTACTCCAGCGGCGCATCGACATCGGGCCGGCTGGCGTCCACCAGCAGGTAGGGGGTGTAGCCGTTGTCAGCGATCCACTCGTAGAGGGCGCGGATGAGATAGGGACGGGTCGATGTCATCGGTTACCTCCGCTTTTTGCGCTGCGCAGGGCTTGCTCTTCCGGGGTCAGGCTCGCCTGGAAGGGGGCCCCGTGGAATTGCGCCTCCGCGTACTCGACCATCGCCGCCGCCTGGGGCGGCAGCTCGACTCCCGCCGCCGGGAGGCGCCAGAGGAGCGGGAGGACGGCCAGGTCCATGATCGTGAACTCGTCGCTGAGCAGGTAGCGGTGCGCCTCGAACAGCTCCGCCCCGGCGGTCAGGCTCTCGCACAGCGCCTGGCGGGCCTTGCCGACCCCGCGGTGCCGGGTCCGTGCCGCCGCGAGCTGCTCGTAGAGCGAGTACCAGTCCCGCTCGATGCGGTAGGCGACGAGCCGCGCCTTGGCGCGGCTCACCGGATCGGCCATCAGCAGCGGGGGGTGCGGATACCGCTCATCGAGGTACTCGATGATGATCCACGGCTCGTAGAGGCAGACGTCCCGGTCGACGAGGGTCGGCACCTCGCCGTAGGGGGTCAGCTCGAGGAGCGCCCGCGGCGGGGCCGCCGGGTCGACCGTCACCCACTCGGCCTCGACGCCCTTGTGGGCGAGGGCCAGCCGGACCCGGTGGCTCTGCAGGCACGACGCTCCGGAGTAGAGACGAATCACGTTGGCCCTCCCACCCCCGGGAGCGGCGGCGGCGCGGCCTGCCCTCGGCGATAAGGGCGAGGCCGCCGCCTCGTCGGTCGTCCCTTACTTCTTCACGCCCCGGAAGTACTCTTTATAGAGCAGGTAGAAGACGGTGGTAAAGACCACCAGGAACAGCAGCACCCAGATCCCGATCCGCTCGCGCTTGGCGGCGATGGGCTGCGAGGCGTAGGAGAGGAAGGCCGTCAGGTCCGCGGTGAAGGCCTCGTACTCCGCCTCGCTGAGCGCGCCCCGCTCGCCCTCGGGGACCTCGGTGCCGACCACCTCGCCGTGGTCGTCGCGCACCGCCCGCGGGGTCCCCTGCAGGCTAGCAAGGACGTGGGGCATGCTCGTGCCCGGCTGCACCATGTTGTTGAAGCCGACCTCGGCGGACTCGTCCTTGTAGAAGGTGTTGAGGTACGTGTAGATCCACGCCTCGCTCTTCTCGCGGGCGGTCAGCGACAGGTCGGGCGGGGCGATGTTGAACCACTCCTCGCCGTCCTGCGGGTCCATGGCGGCGAGGATCGGCGCGTGGGGCTCCTTCTCGCCGTGCATGAGCTCCTGGCGCGCCCACGCCATGCCCTTGCCGACGTCCTCGGCGACCCGCTGGTAGCGCAGGTACTCGACGGAGTGGCAGCCGCTGCAGTACTGCGCGAAGTGCTCCGCCCCCTTGCGGATGGACGCCTGGTCGTGGCGGCTGACGCCGGGCTCCATCAGCTCCATGCCCGGCCCCGAGGACCCCTGCGCCGTGCCGGCGCAGGAGAGCACGAAGAGCGCGCTGAGAACGATTGCGAGCTTGTTCTTGTACATGTCAGCTGGTCACCCTCTCCGGAACGGGCTTCGTCTTCTCGAAGCCGAAGTACGTGTAGGCCCACAGGAAGACGAAGTACCCGAAGTAGACCACCGTGAAGATTTGCCCGAGGAGCACCGGCAGGCCGGTCGGGGACTTGCTGCCCGACCAGGTGAGGACGATGAAGGACAGCGTGAAGACCGCCAGGCCGACCTTGTAGCCGAGCCCCCGGTAGCGGATCGAGCGCACCTGCCCCCGGTCGATCCACGGCAGGAACAGGAGGATGAAGCTCGCGCCGAGCATCACCACGATGCCCAGGTTCTGCGAGGGGATCGACTGGAGCATGCCGTACCAGGCGCGGAAGTACCACGTCGGGTGGATGCTCTCGGGGGTCTGCAGCGGGTCCGCCGTCGTCAGGTTCGGCGACTCGATGAAGTAGCCGAAGAAGTCCGGGACGAAGAACAGCACGCCGCAGAACAGGATCAGGAAGATCCCGAAGGCGAACGTATCCTTGATGACCACGTGGGGGTAGAACGGGATGCCGTCCAGGGGCTTGCCGTTGGCGTCCTTGAGCTTCTTGATCTCGACGCCGTCAGGGCTGGAGGTGCCGACGTGGTGCAGCCCCACGATGTGGACGAAGGTCAGGGCGAGCAGCACCAGCGGCAGGGCCACGGTGTGCATGGCGAACATCCGCCCGAGGGTCGCCTCGTTGACGATGAAGCCGCCCTGGAGCCAGATCACCAGCTCCTCGCCCCAGACCGGCACGGCGCCGGCCAGCGAGATGATCACCTGCGCGGCCCAGTACGACATCTGCCCCCAGGGCAGGACGTAGCCCATGAAGGCCTCGGCCATCAGCACCAGGTAGAGCAGCACCCCGGTGATCCAGAGCAGCTCCCGGGGCTTCTGGTACGAGCCGTAGAGCAGCCCCCGGTACATGTGCAGGTACACCACGATGAAGAAGGCCGAGGCGCCCGTGGTGTGCATATAGCGCACCAGCCAGCCCCAGTCCACGTCGCGCATGATGAAGTGCACGGAGGAGAAGGCCTGCTCCGCGGAAGGCTGGTAGTACATCATCAGCCAGATCCCCGAGAGGATCAGGATGACGAAGACCAGGATCGACAGCGATCCGAAGTAGTACCAGAAGTTGATGTTCTTCGGGACGTAGTACTCGGACATGTGGTAGCGCCAAGTACTCGTCATCGGAAAACGGTCATCAATCCAGCGCTTAAGCCCGCTGGCGCTTTGCTCAGACATTACGCCGCGCCCTCCTCTTCCTCCGGATCCGCTCAATTGCGAAGGTGTTGTCGTCGATGCAACCGGCGCGCAAAGAGTGCTAAAGCTTCATATATCCCTCAACAGGCCGTCAAGGCGGGTCACCTTGCCGCCGTCACGACAGTCGCACAGTGTACGCCATCCCCGCCCCGACGTCAGCTCACGCCGGGGGCCGGCTCAAGCGGGGTTGCTGATCTCGATATAGCGGTGGTTGATGCCGAACGCCTCGCCCAGGTGGGCGCCGAGGGCCTGGACCCCGGAGCGCTCCGTGGCGTGGTGGCCGGCGGCGAAGTAGTGCACGCCGAGCTCGCGGGCGGCGTGGGCCGTCGGCTCCGAGATCTCCCCCGAGACGTAGGCGTCCACGCCGAGCCCGGCGGCCTGCTCGAGGAGCCGCTCGGCGCCGCCGGAGCACCACGCCAGGCGCTCGATGCGCTCCGGGGCGGCGGCGACGTGGGTCGGCTCCCGGCCGAGGGCCTCGGCCAGGCCCCGGCGCAGCGCGCCGGGGTCCAGGGGCGCGGCGGGGCGGCCGACCCACAGCAGGCCCGGCACCCCGTGGGCGCTCCGGCGCTCCGTCACCTCCCAGCCGAGCAGGCGCGCCAGGCCGGCGTTGTTGCCGAGCTCCGGGTGGACGTCGAGGGGCAGGTGGTAGGCGTAGAGGTTGATGCCGGCCTCCATGAGCAGCCGCACCCGGCGCCCCTTCATGCCGACGAGCCGCGGGTCCTCGCCCTTCCAGAAGTAGCCGTGGTGGACCAGGACGGCGTCGGCCCCCGCCGCGGCGGCCGCCTCGAGCAGCGCCGCGCTCGCCGTCACCCCGGTGACGAGGGTCTCGATCCGCTCGCGCCCCGCCACCTGGAGGCCGTTGGGGGCGTAGTCCGTGCACTCGCCGACGGCGAGCTGCTCGTGCAGGTATGCTTCCAGCGCTTCTCGGTGCACCATAATCAGGGACTCTCTGCAGGGGATCTTCGGAATTGAGGCTACCAGGGCGGCCGCGGCAGCGGCCATTCGGCGCATCCGCAGCCGCGTGGCTGCGCTTCCTCCTCGGCTACGCGGTGCTCGGCGTGGCGCTCGCCGCCGTCATCCTCTGGCTGCAGCCGCAGCTCGGTGCCCCCCCTGCCGCCCAGGATAGCCCGGCGCGGCGCGTGCCGGCCGGCGACCCGGCGGCGCTCACCGCCTCCTACGCCGAGCCGGTCGAGCGGGCGGCCCCCGCCGTCGTCAACATCTTCACCGCCAAGCGGGTCACCGAGCGGCGCCTCCCGCCGGGGCTCGACGCCCCCCTCTTCCGGCGCTTCTTCGGCGAGGCGCCGACGCGCCAGCGCACCGAGACCAGCCTCGGCTCCGGGGTGATCGTCGACGAGCGCGGCTACATCCTCACCAACCACCACGTCATCGAGGGGGCCGACCGCATCCGGGTCCTGCTCGCCGACGGCCGGAAGACGGACGCCGAGGTCGTCGGCCGCGACCCGGCGACCGACCTCGCCGTGCTGCGCATCCGCCTCGACGGGCTGCCGGTGATCACCTTCAGCCCCGCCGACGAGGCAGTGCGCGTCGGCGACGTGGTGCTCGCCATCGGCAACCCCTTCGGCGTCGGCCAGACCGTGACCCAGGGGATCATCAGCGCCACCGGGCGCGACCGGCTCGGCCTGTCGACCTACGAGAACTTCCTGCAGACCGACGCGGCCATCAACCCCGGCAACTCCGGCGGCGCCCTCGTCGACAGCGCCGGCCGGCTCGTCGGGGTCAACACGGCGATGTTCAGCGGCAGCGGCGGCTCCCAGGGGATCGGCTTCGCCATCCCCGCCGGGATCGCCCGCAGCGTGATGGGCGATCTCATCGAGCACGGCCGCGTCGTGCGCGGCTGGCTCGGCGTCCGCGCCCAGCGGCTCACCCCGGCCGTCGCCGAGGCCCTCGGCACCGAGCGCACCAGCGGCGTGGTGCTCACCGGCCTGCTCAGCGGCGGCCCGGCCGACCAGGCCGGCCTGCGCCCCGGCGACGTCATCACGCGCCTCGGCGAGACCGCGATCAGCGACGTCCAGGACCTGCTCCGGGCCGCCGGCCAGGGCGCGCCGGGCAGCGAGCTGCGGGTCCGCGGCTACCGCGACGGCGAGGCCTTCGCCCGCGCCGTCACCCTCGGCGAGCGCCCCGACCCGCAGCGCCTGCGCCGCTGACCGGCGGGCTCACGCGGCGAGGGCCGCGGCGAGCGCGGCGAGGAAGGCGTCGTTCTCCTCGGGCCGGCCCACGGTCACCCGCAGGCAGCCCGCGAGCCGCGGGTGGCTGCCGTCGAGGCGCTTGATGAGCACCCCGCGCGCCCGCAGCCCCTCGTAGACGGCCTGCGCCCGCCCCGCGGCGACGCGGAAGGTGAGGAAGTTCGTCTCGCTCGGCCAGGTGGCCTCGACCCCCGGCACCCGGGGCAGCTCGGCGGCGAGGCGCTCGCGCTCGGCCCGGACCCGGGCCACGGCGGTGTCGAGGGCCGCGCGGTGCTCGAGGGCGAACTCGGCGCTGGCCTGGGCGAGGCTGCCGAGGTTGTAGGGCAGCCGGCACTTCTCCAGCTCCCGGACCCACGCCGGATGGCCGGCGAGCACGCCGACGCGCAGCCCCGCGAGCCCCACCTTGGAGAGGGTGCGCAGCACCACCACGTTGGGGTGCTCGAGCACGCGGGGCAGGAAGCTGGCCTCGGCGTAGGCGTAGTAGGCCTCGTCGACCACGACGAGGCCGTCGGCGGCCTCGGCGACGGCGGCCACCGCCTCGAGGTCGAGGCCGTTGCCGGTGGGGTTGTTGGGGTGCGCCAGGTAGGTCACCGCCGGGGCGTGGGCCTCGAGGGCCGCGCGCGCCGCCGCCGTGTCGAGGCCGAACGCCTCGCCGAGGGGGAACTCGGCGTACTCGGCGCCGGCGGCGGCGGCGAGCAGGCGGTACATGGCGAAGCTCGGCGCGGGGGCGAGCACCGTGCGCCCGCCGGCGGCCACCGCCAGGTTGAGGAGCTGGATGAGCTCGTCGGAGCCGTTGCCGAGGATCAGCCCGGCGCCGTCGGGCACCCCCATGGCCTCGCGGAGCTGCCCCTTGAGCCGGCCCGCCCCGGGGTCGGGGTAGCGGTGGACCGCCACGCCGCGCAGCCGCTCGAGCCACTGCTCGACCAGCGCCCCCGGCCACGGCCAGGGGCACTCCATGGCGTCGAGCTTGATGGCGTCGCCGGGCTCGGCGACCTGGTAGGCCTGCAGCGCCTGGACCTCCGGGCGCACCCAGCGCGCGGCGCGCCGCTCGGCCTCACTCACCGCCGCCCTCCCCCTGGACGCGGTAGTCGGCGGAGCGGGCGTGGGCGGTCAGCCCCTCGCCGCGGGCGAGCAGCCCGGCGCTGCGCCCCAGCGCCGCCGCGCCCTGCGGGCTGCAGCGCAGCGTCGTCGAGCGCTTCTGGAAGTCGTAGACGCCGAGCGGCGAGGCGAAGCGCGCCGTGCGCGAGGTCGGCAGGGTGTGGTTGGGCCCGGCGCAGTAGTCGCCGAGCGCCTCCGCCGTGTAGTGGCCGAGGAAGATGGCCCCGGCGTGGCGGATCCCGTCGACGAGCCGCTCGGGCTCGGCCACCGAGAGCTCCAGGTGCTCCGGGGCGACGTGGTTGGCCACGTCCTGCGCCTCGGCCAGGTCGCGCACGCAGATCAGGGCGCCGCGCGCCGCCAGCGAGGCGCGGATGATCTCCGAGCGGTCCAGCTCCGAGAGCAGCCGCTCCATGGCCGCCTGGACCTGGTCGAGGAAGACGAAGTCGGGGCAGACCAGCAGCGCCTGCGCCTGCTCGTCGTGCTCGGCCTGGGAGAAGAGGTCCATGGCCACCCACTCGGGGTCGGCCTGGCCGTCGCTGATGATCAGCACCTCCGAGGGGCCGGCGATCATGTCGATCCCGACGGCGCCGTAGACCCGGCGCTTGGCCTCGGCGACGTAGGCGTTGCCGGGGCCGACCACCTTGTCGACGGCGGGCACCGTCTCGGTGCCGTAGGCGAGCGCGGCCACCGCCTGCGCCCCGCCGACGGTGAAGACGCGGTCGACGCCGGCGACGTGGGCGGCGGCGAGGACCAGCGGCGAGAGCTCGCCGCCCGGCGCCGGGACCGCCATGACCACCTCCGCGACCCCGGCGGCGCGGGCCGGGACGGCGTTCATGAGCACCGAGGAGGGGTACGCTGCCTTGCCGCCGGGGACGTAGACCCCCACGCGGTCGAGGGCGGTCACCTTCTGGCCGAGCCGGTTGCCGTCGGCGTCCTCGTACTCCCAGGGCTCGAGGCGCTGGCGCTCGGCGTAGGCGCGGATGCGCTCGGCGGCGTGCTCCAGCGCCTCCCGCACCTCGGGGGCGACCTCGCGGTGGGCGGCGGCGAGGCGCTCGGCGGGGATCTCCAGCTCGGCGACCGTCTGCGCCTCGCTGGCGTCGAAGCGCCGGGCGTAGTCGAGCAGCGCGGCGTCGCCGCCGCTGCGTACCCCGTCGACGACCTCGGCGACCCGGCGCTCGAGCTCCGCGCCGGGGTGGCTCTCCCAGCCCGTCAGGGCCTCGAGGCTGTCCCAGAAGTCCGGCTGGGTCGTGCTGAGCCGCTGAATCTCCACCATGGCTGCCCCCGCGAGTCGTGTCGGTTCAGTGTCCTGAGGATGCGTGATCGGCTTCCGCCACCGCCGCCGCCAGGTCGTCGACCAGGGCGCCGATGCGCCGGTGGTGGATCTTGCCCGAGGCCTTGTTGACCACCAGCCGGGCGCTGATCTCGGTGATCGGCTCGAGCGGCGCCAGGCCGTTGGCCCGGAGGGTGTTGCCGGTGTCGACCAGGTCGACGATGAGGTCGGCCATGCCCACCAGGGGGGCAAGCTCCATGGAGCCGTAGAGCTTGATGATCTCCGCCTGCCGGCCCTGCGCGGCGAAGTGCTGGCGCGCCAGGCGCACGAACTTCGTCGCCACCCGCGGCCGGGTGCCGTTGAGCTCGGCATCGGGCGGGCCGGCGACCATGAGCCGGCAGCGGGCGATGCCCAGGTCCACCGGGTCGTAGAGCCCCTCGCCGCCGTGCTCGAGCAGGACGTCGCGGCCGGCGACGCCGAGGTCGGCGCCGCCGTGCTCGACGTAGGTCGGCACGTCGGAGGCGCGGACGATGAGCAGGCGCACGTCCTCGCGGTTGGTGCCGATGATCAGCTTGCGGCTCGCCTCCGGGTCCTCGGCGGGCTCGATGCCGCAGCGCGCGAGCAGCGGCAGTGTCTCGTCCAGGATGCGGCCCTTGGACAGGGCCAGGGTCAGGGTTCGGCTCATGGCGCGGGATTCGCCTCTGTGACTAGTCAGGGACTCGCTGGATGTCGGCGCCGAGCTGGGCCAGCTTCTCCTCGATGCACTCGTAGCCGCGGTCGATGTGGTAGATCCGGTCGACGCGGGTCTCGCCCTCGGCGACGAGCCCGGCGAGGACCAGGCTCGCCGAGGCGCGCAGGTCGGTGGCGATCACCGGGGCCGCCCGGAGGCGCTCGACGCCGCGGATGTAGGCCGTGGCCCCCTCGACGTGGATATCGGCCCCCATGCGCTGCATCTCCAGGCAGTGCATGAAGCGGTTCTCGAAGACGGTCTCCGTGACCCGGCCGCTGCCCGTGGCGATGGCGTTGACAGCGCACAGCTGCGCCTGCATGTCCGTCGGGAAGCCCGGGTACGGCGCCGTCTCCACGTCCACGGCCCGCGGCCGGCGCGGCATGCGCAGGGCGATCCAGTCGGCGCCGGTCTGCACCTCGGCGCCGCTCTCGCGCAGCTTGTCGAGGACCGCCTCGAGCAGCCCCGGCGCGGTGTCCTTGAGCTTGACCTCGCCGCCGGTGATCGCCGCGGCGGCCAGGTAGGTGCCGGTCTCGATGCGGTCGGGCAGGACCCGGTGGCGGATCCCCTCGAGGCGCTCGACGCCCTCGATGGTCAGCGTCGAGGTGCCGATGCCCGCGATCCGGGCGCCCATGGCGTTGAGGCACTCGGCCAGGTCGACGACCTCCGGCTCGCGGGCGGCGTTCTCCAGCACCGTGGTGCCGCGCGCCAGGACCGCGGCCATCATGAGGTTCTCGGTGCCGGTGACCGTCGAGACGTCCATGCGGATGCGGGCGCCGTGGAGGCGCTCGGCCCGGCCCTTGATGTAGCCGTCCTCGAGGTCGATCTCCGCGCCCATCGCCCGCAGGCCGCCGACGTGGATGTCCACCGGCCGCGAGCCGATGGCGCAGCCGCCCGGCAGGCTCACCTCGGCGCGGCCGAAGCGCGCGAGCAGCGGCCCGAGGACCAGGATCGAGGCGCGCATCGTCTTGACCAGCTCGTAGGGGGCGCGGAAGCCCTCGATGGTGGCCGTGTTGACCTCCACCTCCATGCCCTCGTGGACGGTGAGCTCGACGCCCATCCGCCCGAGCAGCTCCATGGTGGTGGTCACGTCGTGCAGGTGCGGGATATTGCCCACGAACATGGGGCCGTCGGCGAGCAGCGTCGCGGCCATGACGGGCAGCGCGGCGTTCTTCGCCCCGGAGACCCGGATCTCGCCGCGCAGCGGGGTCCCCCCCCGGATGAGCAGCCGCTCCATCGAACTAGCCGGCCTTCTGCTCTTGCTCGTGCTCCTGCGGCGTGAGCGTGCGCATCGAGATCGCGTGCAGGGCCTCGCTCTCGAGCTCGGCGCGCAAGGCCTGGTAGACCATGCGGTGGCGCTCGATCCGCGATACCCCCTCGAAGGCGGGGCTGATCACCAGCGCCTGGAAGTGCTCGCCGTCGCCGCCGACCCGCACCTCGGCGTCCGCGATCCCCCCGCGGAGCAGATTCTCGATCACCTCGGGCTGTATCATCGCTGCCTCCGGCCGCAAGCGAACGGCGCACGCCGCAGTAGGCGACCCATTATAGCCGATTCACCCCGGCTCGTCGGCGATCTCGAAGACCTCCTCGACCCCGCTGGCCCGGATGATGGCCGTGAGCTGCTCGGGCACGCTGTGCAGCCG
>NZ_NRSH01000051.1 GCF_016584055.1 Halorhodospira neutriphila | reverse complement strand
TACCGCGCTACCAGCCGCATAGCCAACCTCCTCTATCGCTCCGCGCTCGCCCCCGGCCCCCGGCCACTGGGCGAGCGCGGAGCGATAGAGGAGGTTGGCTATGCGGCTGGTAGCGCGGTACAGGGCAGCGCTCCTCGCCGGGGCGCTCGGCGCGGCCCTCGGGACGGCGGCCGCCGCGCCGCCGGAGGACGGCTTCGTCGAGCGCGCCGGCGAGCGGATCCCGACGGTGCTCGAGCCGGCGGGCCTCGAGGCGCCGCTGCGCCTCAACGGCGTCGGGGTCTTCAGCAAGTTCATCTTCGATATCTACGTCGCCGCGCTCTACCTGCCGGAGCCGAGCCGCAGCCCCGAGGCGATCATCACCGCCAACGACCGGCCCCGGCGCCTGGAGCTGCGCTTCGTCTACCGGCGCATCGACGGCGACCGGTTCATCCGGCGCTTCAGGGACCACGTCGAGGAGAGCCTCGACGGCGAGTACCGCCGGGTCATGATGGAGGCGGTGGCCGGCAGCCGGGACCTCCAGCTCTTCGGCACGGACATCGTCGCCGGCGACGTCATCGCCTACCAGTACCGGCCCGGCCGCGGCACCCGCATCGAGTACAATGGCGAGCAGGTGGCCCACGTCGAGGACCCGACCTACTTCGAGGCGCTGCTGGCGATGTGGATCGGGGAAAAGGCGCCCGACAAGGGGCTCAAGGCGGCCCTGCTCGGTATCGACTAGGGGGCTGGAAGGTGTCTAAATTGAAGGTATGGAAGACGATGCCACCACGGTAGTGCGCTTCGCCGGGGGCGCCTGGGAGCGGGCGGCGTGGGACCGGCTCCGCGACGCCGCGCAGCGCGCCTGCACCCGCCGGACGCTCGGGGCGAGGCGGGCGCAGTACCACAAGCGGGTCGAGGAGGAGCTCGCGGCGCTCGCCGAGCTCGGCCTGCAGCCGGGGGTCTTGCTGGAGCTGGCGTGGGTGGTCAAGGACCTGCGCGCCCGGGGCGTGACCTTCGGGCCGGGCTACGGGCCGCAGTGCGGCTCGCTGCTGCTGCACACGCTCGGCCTCAACGGCGTCGACCCCCTCGAGCACGCCTTGCCCTTTCTCGGCTTCGGGCGCGAGCTCGAGGCGCGCCGGCTGCACCTGCGGGTGGCGAGCCGCGCCGAGCAGGCGGAGCTGAGCTCGGCGCTGCGCCGCTACAGCCGCCCGCCGCTGGAGCTCGAGCGCGCCCCCGGCGAGCTGGAGATCGTCGTCGGCTGGGACAGCTCCTTGGCCCTGACCCGCGATCTCGAGCGCATGGCCCGGCAGGTCAACGGCGGCTACGAGTGCGACCCGACGGCGTGGGCCTATCCGTGGGAGGATCCGGAGGCCCTGCGGCTGATCGCCCGCGGCGAGACGGAGGGGATCGCCGCGCTCGAGGCCCCGCCGCTGCCGGAGCGGCTGCGCGAGAGCGCGCCGCGGAGCCTCGAGGAGGTGGTGCAGGTCATGGTGGCCTGCCGCGAGACGGCGCCGGCGGGGCTGCCGGAGCGCTACAGCGGCGCCCGCAGCGGGGCGACCCGCCCGCCGCTGCCGCACCCCGCGCTCGAGGCGGTGCTCGCCCCGACGGCCCACCTGTGGCTCTACCGTGAGCAGGTGGTCGCGAGCCTCGCGCGGCTGCTCGGCTGCGATTGGCAGCGGGCCCTCGAGCTCTGCGAGCACCTCGCCGAGGAGCGCCGGCAGTCGGACGAGGGGGCGCAGTCGCGGCAGCTCGCCGAGGCGATCGCCGAGCGCAACGGCCTCCCGCACGCCCGCGGGCTCTACCTCGTCCGCGCCCTGCGCCAGGCGATCCCCCAGGTGGTGGACCGGGCGGCGATCCTCGCCGAGGCGACCGAGGCGTACCGCCAGGCCTACTACAAGGCGCGCTACCCGGCCGCCTTCCAGGCCGCCCGGCTCAACGCCGTCCTCCTGCAGCTCTCCCCGCACGCCGGGCTGCGCTACAGCCACGGCTCGGCCCCCGTGCCGCTGTGCCCGCACCGCGAGGCGCTCAGCACCCTCTGCCGCGAGACGGTGCGCGATGGTATCACCGTCCTGCCGCCGGATATCAACCGCAGCGGCTGGGGCTTCCAGGCACTGGACCGGCGCACCCTGCTCTTCGGCCTCGGCGCCATCGCCACCGTCGACAAGGCGGCGGCCGAGCGGCTCGTGCAGCTGCGCCGCAGCGGCGAGTACCGGGGCCTGAAGGACCTCGTGGCCCGCGGCTTCGGCGGGAACTTCGAGGCCGAGCCCCTGGAGCCGCTGATCCTCGCCGGCGCCCTCGACGGCATCGTCCGGGACCGCTGGGGGCTGCTCGAGGAGCTCGAGGAGGCCCGCCGGCCTCGGCGGCCGTGGTTGCGCGAGATCAGCCGCGGCAAAAGGACGCAGCCCCTCCCCTGGGGGGCGACCCGCCCGCGCGAGGGGTGGGCGTTCCAGCGCGAGCTCGATGTGCTCGGCTGTGTGCCGTCCCGCGGCTACTTCCCTGAGCCGGAGCCGCCCGAGCGCTGCTTGCGCCCGGTCAAGTGAGCCGGGGTCTTGAAATCCCCAGTGAACTATCTCAGAGTATAGCCACGCTGGCGGTCGCGGAGGCGACCGCATAGGCATGTAAAGGAAGGTGCCGGGACCCGGAGTCGCTGGGACGACCCGTTGGCTAGCTCGGCATCCTCAAGCGGGCAGAGACCCCCGTCCAAGACACGCCCCCGCAGAGAGACCCGGCGGGCGCATGCCGTAACTTAGCCATCGATCGTAAGCAGTAGAGAGGCAGCTACAAGGACCTACCAGCGGGACCGGTGACGTGGAGTCTCCGAGCCGAGCCGTAGAGGTGCACCCGGAGCACGTACGCACCGGCCGACCCCACACCAATCGAGGTGACTTATGAGCGCGATGAACGAGCAGGACTTCGGGGCCGACCCGACGAAGGTCCGCGATACCGACCACTACACGGAGGAGTACGTCGACGGCTTCGTCGATAAGTGGGACGACCTGATCGACTGGGACAGCCGCGCTCAGAGCGAGGGTGACTTCTTCATCCAGGAGCTCAAGAAGCGGGGCGCCAAGCGGGTGCTCGACGTGGCCACCGGCACGGGCTTCCACTCGGTGCGCCTGCGCGAGGCTGGCTTCGAGGTCGTCAGCGCCGACGGCAGCGCCGAGATGCTCGCCAAGGCCTTCGAGAACGGGCGAAAACGCGGCCACATCCTGCGCACCGTCCAGGTGGACTGGCGGTGGCTCAACCAGGACATCCACGGCCACTACGACGCCATCATCTGCCTCGGCAACTCCTTCACCCACCTGTTCAACGAGCGCGACCGCCGCAAAGCCCTCGCCGAGTTCTACTCCGCCCTCCGCCACGACGGCGTCCTCATCCTCGATCAGCGCAACTACGACGGCATCCTGGACGTCGGCTACGGCTCCAGCCACACGTACTACTACTGCGGCGACAGCGTCTCCGTCTACCCGGAGCACGTCGACGACGGGCTGGCCCGCTTCCGCTACGACTTCCAGGACGACGGCTCGACCTACTACCTGAACATGTTCCCGCTGCGCAAGGAGTACACGCGGCGGCTGATGCACGAGGTCGGATTCCAGCAGATCGAGACCTACGGCGACTTCGAGGAGACCTACCGGGACGAGGACCCGGACTTCTTCATCCACGTCGCCGAGAAGGCCTATCGAGAGGAGGAGTGAGCAGCATGAGCCAGTACCAGGACCAGGCCATCGAGACGGCCCGGCAGTACTACAACAGCGAGGACGCGGATAACTTCTACTTCCACGTCTGGGGCGGCGAGGACCTCCACGTCGGCATCTACGAGGACGACGAGGAGTCGATCTTCGACGCCAGCCGCCGCACCGTCCAGCGCATGGCCGCCAAGCTCCAGGGCCTGGGCCCCGACAGCTACGTGCTCGACGTCGGCGCCGGCTACGGCGGCTCCGCCCGCTACCTGGCGCACACCTACGGCTGCCGCGTCGTCGCGCTGAACCTCTCGGAGCGGGAGAACGAGCGCGGCCGGCAGATGAACAAGGAGCAGGGCGTCGACCACCTCGTCGAGATCGTCGACGGCGCCTTCGAGGACATCCCGTACGCCGACGGGACCTTCGACTTCGTCTGGAGCCAGGACGCCATCCTGCACAGCGGCGACCGCTCCCGCGTGATGAGCGAGATCGCCCGGGTGCTCAAGCCGGGCGGCGAGCTGGTTTTCACCGACCCGATGCAGGTGGACAACTGCCCGGAGGGCGTGCTGCAGCCGATCTACGACCGCATCCACCTCGCCACCATGGGGTCGCCGGGCTTCTATCGCGAGGAGCTGCGCAAGAACGGCATGACGGAGCTGGAGTTCGATGACAACAGCTCGCAGCTGCCGCGCCACTACGGTCGGGTGCACAAGGAGCTGGAGCGCCGCGAGCCGCAGCTCGACGGCCTCGTCTCCCAGGCGTACATCGACCGGATGAAGAAGGGCCTCCAGCACTGGGTCGAGGGCGGCAACAGCGGCTACCTCACCTGGGGCATCTTCCACTTCCGCAAGGGCTAAGCGGATGGACAGGGAGCCCTCGCGGCGCTGGCCTCGGCCGCGCTGCGGGGGCTCAGCTGCAAGCAAGTACTGACTGTTAGCGAGAAGGAGTAACCATGAGCAAGCGCTATCTCTTCACGTCCGAGTCGGTCTCGGAGGGTCACCCGGACAAGATGTCCGACCAGATCTCCGACGCCCTGCTCGACGAGTACCTCAAGCAGGACCCCAAGTCCCGCGTCGCTGCGGAGAGCATGGTCCAGACGGGCATGGTCATCGTCGCCGGCGAGATGAAGTCCACCGCCAAGGTCGACGTCGAGCCGCTGGTCCGCGACGTGGTCCGCGACGTCGGCTACACCAGCTCGGACATGGGCTTCGACGCCGACACCTGCGCGGTGCTCAACGCCCTCGGCGAGCAGTCGCCCGATATCAACCAGGGCGTCGACCGTGAGGACGAGAAGGATCAGGGCGCCGGCGACCAGGGCCTGATGTTCGGCTACGCCACCAACGAGACGAACGTCCTCATGCCGGCGGCCATCCACTACTCGCACCTGCTCGTCAAGAAGCAGGCCGAGGTGCGCAAGGCCGGCAAGCTGCCCTGGCTGCGCCCGGACGCCAAGAGCCAGGTCACCTTCGTCTACGACGGCGACAAGGTCGTCGGCTGCGACGCCGTGGTCCTGTCGACCCAGCACGACGGCGACGTGGACCAGAAGACCGTCCACGAGGGCGTGATGGAGGAGATCATCAAGCCCGTGCTCGGCGACACCGGCTGGCTCAACGCCGACACCACCTACCACATCAACCCGACCGGGCGCTTCGTCACCGGCGGCCCCCTCGGCGACTGCGGCCTGACCGGCCGGAAGATCATCGTCGACACCTACGGCGGCATGGGCCGTCACGGCGGCGGCGCCTTCTCCGGCAAGGACCCGTCCAAGGTGGACCGCTCCGCCGCCTACGCCGGCCGCTACGTGGCCAAGAACCTCGTCGCCGCCGGCCTGGCGGACCGCTGCGAGGTGCAGCTCTCCTACGCCATCGGCGTCGCCGAGCCGACCTCGGTGAACGTCGAGACCTTCGGCACCGGCAAGGTCGATGACGAGACCCTCAACAAGCTCGTCCGCGAGCACTTCGACCTGCGCCCGTACGGCATCCTCAAGATGCTCGACCTCGAGCGGCCGATCTACCGCGAGACCTCCAAGTACGGCCACTTCGGCCGCGAGGACATCGACGTGCCGTGGGAGCGCACCGACCGCGCTGCCGCCCTCAAGGACGCCGCCGGCGTTAAGTAAACGGATCGAGAGGAGTTCCTGAATAGCATGAGCCATCAAGACTACAAGGTTGCCGACATCTCCCTGGCCGACTGGGGCCGCAAGGAGATGAAGATCGCCGAGAGCGAGATGCCGGGTCTCATGGAGACCCGCCGGGAGTTCGCGCCGCAGCAGCCGCTCAAGGGCGCGCGGATCGCGGGCTGCCTGCACATGACCATCCAGACGGCGGTGCTCATCGAGACCCTGCAGGAGCTCGGCGCCGAGGTGCGCTGGTCCTCCTGCAACATCTTCTCGACCCAGGACCAGGCTGCCGCGGCCGTCGCCGCCAACGGCACCCCGGTCTTCGCCTGGAAGGGCGAGACCGAGGAGGAGTACTGGTGGTGCATCGACCAGACCATCAACGGCCCGGATGGCTGGCAGCCGAACCTGCTGCTCGACGACGGCGGTGACCTCACCGCGGTGGTCCACGAGAAGTACCCGGAGCTGCTGCCGAAGCTCTACGGCCTCTCCGAGGAGACCACCACCGGCGTCAACCGCCTCTACCACATGGCGAAGAAGGGCACCCTCGGGGCGCCGTCCTTCAACGTCAACGACTCGGTGACCAAGTCGAAGTTCGACAACCTCTACGGCTGCCGCGAGTCGCTGGTGGACAGCATCAAGCGCGCCACCGACGTCATGATCGCCGGCAAGACCGCCGTGGTCTGCGGCTTCGGCGACGTCGGCAAGGGCTCGGCGCAGTCGCTGCGCGGCCTCGGCGCCCAGGTCTGGGTCACGGAGATCGACCCGATCTGCGCCCTGCAGGCCGCGATGGAGGGCTACAAGGTGGTGACCATGGAGGATGCCGTCGAGGTGGCCGACATCTTCGTCACCGCCACGGGCAACTACAACGTCATCACCCACGAGCACATGAAGGCCATGAAGGACGAGGCCATCGTGTGCAACATCGGCCACTTCGACAACGAGATCGACGTGGATAGCCTCCGGCAGTACAAGTGGGACCAGATCAAGCCGCAGGTCGACCACGTCGAGTTCCCGGACGGCAAGAAGATCACCCTCCTCGCCGAGGGCCGCCTGGTGAATCTGGGCTGCGGCACGGGGCACCCCTCCTACGTGATGTCCAACTCGTTCACCAACCAGGTGATGGCCCAGATGGAGCTGTTCAACAACTGGGGCAAGTACGAGCGGGATGTCTACATCCTGCCCAAGCACCTGGACGAGAAGGTGGCCTCGCTGCACCTGGGCCGGGTCGGCGCCAAGCTGACGCGCATGGACCAGGAGCAGGCCGAGTACCTCGGCGTCCCGGTGGACGGGCCGTACAAGTCGGAGTGGTACCGCTACTGACGGCTTGCCGGAGGGGCGGGGAGGCCGCGCGGCCTCCCCGCCGGCTCCTTCCACCAGCGAAGCCTCAAGTCCCAAGTCTCAAGCCAACGGGGCGGAGAGGGCCGCATCCGCTGCGCTTGCAGTGACTTGCGGCTTGCGAGTTGAGGCCTTCCTTCCTCGCGCTGAGCAGCGCTTCACGAATCACGAGGTTCACTCATGGAGATCCAGAAGAAGCACAAGCGTGTCTACAGCTTCGAGTTCTTCCCGCCGAAGACCGACGAGGGCGCCGAGCACCTGCGCCAGACGCGCCAGCGCCTCGAGCGGCTCAATCCCGCCTACTTCTCGGTGACCTTCGGGGCCGGCGGCTCGACGCAGTCGCGGACCTTCGAGACCGTCGTCGACATCCAGCGGAGCAGCCCCGCCGAGGCCGCCCCCCACCTCTCGTGCATCGACGCGAGCCGCGAGCAGCTCAAGGAGATGATCCAGCGCTACCGTGACGAGGGGGTGAGCTACATCGTCGCCCTGCGCGGCGACCAGCCCTCCGGCTCGGGCTCCAAGGGCCTCGGCGAGCTCCGCTACGCCAACGAGCTCGTCGAGCTCATCCGCGAGGTCAGCGGCGAGCACTTCACCGTCGAGGTGGGCGCCTACCCGGAGTTCCACCCCGAGGCGCCGGACGCGATCACGGATATCGAGAACTTCGTGCGCAAGGCCAAGGCCGGCGCCGACTCGGCGATCACGCAGTTCTTCTACAACGAGGCGTGCTACTACCGCTTCGTCGAGGACTGCGAGCGGCGCGGCGTCGACATCCCCATCGTGCCGGGGATCATGCCGATCATGAACTACGAGCAGCAGGCCCGCTTCGCCGCCGGCTGCAAGGCCGATATCCCGCGCTGGCTCGCCAAGCGCATGGAGGCCTGGGAGCACGACCCGCGCTCGCAGATCGAGTACGGCATCGACGTGGTCACCGAGCTCTGCCAGAACCTGCTCGACAACGGTGCCCCGGGGATCCACTTCTACGCCCTGAACAAGGCGCCGATCATCGAGCGCATCTGGCACAACCTCGGCCTGTCCAAGGAGACCGGCGGCGAGGTGCGCAGCCCGGACGAGATCGAGCTGCCGGTCTGAGCGGAGGCGCCCGAGGGTGAGCGAGCCCGCCCCGGAGCGCGCGGGGAAGCCCGTCCCGCCGGGCGAGGTCCTGCGCGAGCAGTTCCTCGAGCCCTGCGGGCTCACCCCGGAGACGCTGGCGCAGCGCCTCGGCGTGCCGGCCTCGCGCCTGGAGGGGATCCTCCAGGGCGAGCGCCGGCTCTGCGCCGACACGGCGCTGCGCCTGGCCCGCTACTTCGGCACGGCCCCCGAGCTGTGGCTCCAGCTCCAGGAGCAGTACGAGCTGGACGTGGCCTTCGCCGCCGCGAGCGATGCGCTCGAGCGCATCGAGCCCCACGCTACCAGGGCAGGATCTCGCGGTTAGGCGCGTGCCAGAAGCGCCCGGAGTCGGCCATCCCGATGTGGTCCATGCGCTCGATGAGCGCCGCGGCGGACTCCGGCGGGTCGATCAGCCCGTTGTGCCCGGTCATGTCGGTGCGCACCCATCCGGGGTGGAGCAGCCCCACGGCGATCCCCCGCGGCTGCAGGTCGTAGGCGAGGGAGGCGGCGGCCATGTTCACCGCGGCCTTCGACATGCGGTAGCCGTAGCTGTTGCCCGAGGTGTTGTCGGCGATCGAGCCCATGCGGCTGGTGACGATGCCGAGCTTGCCGCCCTCGGCGAGCCGCGGGGCGAGGGCCTCGGCGGCCATCAGCGGGCCGAGGGCGTTGGTCTCGAACTGCTCGCGGATCCCCGCCACGGCCTCGGCGTCGAGCTCGCCGAGCCGCTGGCCACGCATCACCCCCGAGACGACCAACACCCACTCCAGGGCCCGGCCGGAGAGCGCCTCGGCGAGGCCGAAGAGGCTCTCGTGGCGGGTGACGTCCACGCCCTCGCGGATCTCCGCGCCCGTGGCCTCGAGCTCCGGCGTAGCGCTGCGCACGGCGGCGATGACCGTGTCGCCGCGCTCGCGCAGCTGGCGTACGGCCTCGAGGCCGATCCCGCGGCTGGCGCCGATGATCAGCTTGCTCATGGTTCCTCCTCTTCTAAGTCCTAAAGGCCTGATTCGGCTGACGGCGTAGCGCCCTGTAGGTGCGCCCTCAAAGCTGCACGCCGGCGTCCTCGATCTGCGGCAGCGCCGGCGCCTGGCCCTGCTCGGCGCAGGCGCGCAGCCAGCGGATCTCCTCGGCCCAGCCCGCCGGTCCCGCCGGCGTCTCCAGGAACTGCGGCAGCGCCCGCGTGCGCGGGTCGGTCACGGCGCGGACGAAGGCCTCCGGGCCGATCGCCCCGCGGCCGAGGAGGGCGTGGCGGTCCTTGCGCGAGCCGCAGCCGGGCCGCGAGTCGTTGAGGTGGAGGGCGACCAGCCGCGAGGGGGCGAGCACGGCGTCGAAGGCCGCCCACATCGCCTGCCAGCCTGGCTCCGTGTGCAGCTCGTAGCCGGCGGCGAAGGCGTGGGCGGTGTCGATGCAGACGCCGAAGCGCTCCGGGGCCTCGAGCCGCTCGATGATCGCCGCCAGCTCGCCGAAGTCCGCGCCGACGGTGGTCCCCTGGCCGGCGACGTTCTCGAGCACCAGCAGGACGTCGTCCTTGTCGGGGTGGTTGCGGCAGACGGCGTTGAGGGTCGCGGCGATGGCCTCGATCCCCGCCTCCATCCCGGCGCCGACGTGGGCGCCGGGGTGGAAGTTGAGCAGCTCGATGCCGAGGCGGTGGCAGCGCTCGAGCTCCGCCTCGAGCGCCGCCTGCGACTTGGCGTGCTTCTCGGCGTCGGCGGTGCCCAGGTTGATCAGGTAGGAGGCGTGGCTCATCACCGCGCCGATGCCGTGCTCGGCGCGGGCCCGGCGGAAGGCCGCCGCCTCGTCGTCGCCGACCGGCTTGGCCCGCCAGGTGCGCTGATTGCGCGTAAAGACCTGGATGCAGTCGCAGCCGATCTGCGCGCCGCGCTCCGGCGCGCGCTGCGGCCCGCCGGCGGCGGAGACGTGGGCGCCGAGCTGCGGCATCGCTCCCCCTCAAGGTCGGTCATACTGCCATTAAGGGCAGTCTACTAACTTGGACAGGGACGACGACAGGGCCGGTGCCCGGGGCGCAGCCCGGAGGGCGCCGGCCGCCGAGAGCACGACCGATCAGGAGGCCGAGCCATGGCGAGAGTATGGGTGGTCGCCGCGGACGCGGCGCGGGCCCGGGTCTTCGAGAGCGCCAACCGGACCGGGCACGCGCTGCGGGAGGTGGAGACCTGGGTCAATCCAGAGGTCCGCCAGCACGCCCAGGCGCTCGGGGCGGACCGCCCCGGGCGGGTCAACGACTCCAGCGGCCCCGGGCGCCACGCCATGGAGCCGCCCACGGACCTCAAGGAGGTCGAGGCGGAGCGCTTCGCCCGGGAGCTCGCCAAGTGGCTCGACCAGGCGCGCAACGAGCAGCGCTTCGAGCACCTCGTCATCGCCGCGCCCCCCCACTTCCTCGGCCAGATCCGCCACAGCCTCAGCGCCCAGCTCCGGGCCATGGTCTCCAGCGAGGTGGGCAAGGACCTCTGCCACCTGGAGCGCCCGGAGCAGGTCCGGGAGCACCTCCCGGACTTCCTCTGCTAGCGGTGGCTGGGGGGTCAGGAGGGGGCGGGGGCGCCCCGGCGCCGCGGGGCGCCCCCTGCGTGGCCCGGGGCGCTAGCGCCGGGCCGCGGCCGGGGTGCTCGCCATCCCGACGAGGTACTGCACCGGCGGGTAGATGGCCACGGCCGCGCCGAGGCCCAGGCCCAGGGCGCCTGCGGTGACGGCGAGGAGGTCGGTGACCCCCTGGACGGTGCCCCAGGAGCCGTCCGAGGCGGCGGGCAGCAGGGCGAGGGCGACGAGGAAGACCGCCGCCCCGACGGTAAGGGCGCTGCCCAGGGCGCGGCCGAAGCCGCGGAAGCTCCCCCCGAGGCCGGCGGCGCTCAGGCCGAGGAGCACCACGTCGATCACGGCGACCGCGGCGATGGCGCCGAGCACGGGGCGGAGGAACTCGACGATCACGGCGAGGACCTCGAGCGGCGTGTACGGGATTATGTCCAGCATGGCTTGCTCCTTCGCTCAGTCTTCGGGGCCTAGGAGATGCGGCCGCGCAGCATGGCGTTGTAGGTCGGGTGGAGGAGCCACTTCTCCATCACCCAGGCCGTCCACTGCGGCTTCATCGGGTCGATGAAGGGGAAGGAGGGCACCATCTCGAGCTCGTAGTTGAACTCGATGAGCATCGCCTCGCCGACCTCGGTGATCAGCGGGCAGGAGGTGTAGCCGCTGTACGCGGCGCTCGGCTCCCGCTCGGCGATGGTGTCGATGAGGTTGTCGACGACCACGGGGATCATGGACTTGGCGCTCGCCGAGGTCTTGCTGATGGGCACGCCGCAGACGTCGCCGGCCCCGAAGACGTTCGGGTAGCGCCGGTGGCGCAGGCTGTGCTGGTCCACCTCGAGCCACCCCGCGTCGGCCTCGCCCTCGGCCCAGGCCAGGGGGCTCTCGCGCACCGGCTGGGGGGCGCTCATCGGCGGCGGGATGTGGAGCAGGTCGTAGGACTCGGAGTACTCGCCGTGCTCGTCCGACTCGAAGGTCACCCGCTGCGCCTCGGGCTCGACGCCCTTGACGCGGTGGTGGTAGTGGATGTCGATCCCCCGCTGGTCGGGGAAGTAGTCCTTGAGGAAGGTGTCGAGGTCGGGCTGGGTGAACATGCTGCTGCCCGGCGGGTAGTAGTGGAGCTCGCTCTGCCCGCGGGCCCCGTTCTGGCGCAGCAGGTACTCGGTGATCATGGCGACCTTCAGCGGCGCGCCGGCGCACTTGATATCCCCCGGCGGCCGGATGAACAGCCCCTTGCCCCCCTGCTGGGCGAAGGCCTGCACCGCGCGCGCCGAGCGCTCCCCGTGATCGGGGGTGTCGTAGACGCAGGCGATGCCGTGGGAGCCGATGAGCTCGGGGCTCATCCCCTCGATCTGGTCGAAGCGCAGCTCGAGGCCCGTCGCCACGATCAGGTAATCGTACTCGAGCTGCTCGCCCTCGTCGGTGACGACCCGGTTGTTGTCGGGGTCGTACTCGGCGACCATCGACTTGACCCAGCTCACCTCCGCGGGCATGTAGCGGGCGTTGCTGTCGATCGCCTTGGACGGTGACCAGACGCCGGTGCCGACCAGCGGCAGCGCGGGCTGGTAGTAGTGCGGCTCGCGGCGGTCGACGACGGTGATCTCGGCGCCGTCGAGCCGGCGGTTGAGGCGGTTGGCGCAGCCGAGCCCGGCGGCGCCGGCGCCGACGATGACGATGCGCGCGTTGGTGGAGATCGCCCGGGCGGGCTCGCTGTGGAGCAGGCTGCCGGTGCCGAGGGCGCCCGCGGCGAGCGCCCCGGCGCCGAGCCCGGAGGCCTTGAGGAAGTCGCGCCGGCTACACGCCTTGAGCGGGCCGCGTAGCGCCGGGCCGTTGCGATCCGGCGAGTGCTGATCGGTCATTGCTCTCCTCCTGGCTGCATCATCTTGGCAGGCTCTTGAGATCCTGTACGGCCGAGCCGCGAATTCGCGTCAATATATACGAATGTCCGGCCCCATCAAAGCGCGAATTCGCGCCTAGGTTGTTGTTTATCGGCTCAATAAGCGAGGCAAGCGGGGCCGGCGGCGGCGCTTGCCGAGCCGCTCGAGGGCCGCCTCGCGGTCGAGCTCCAGCCCCGAGGGCAGCGGCGCCCCCCGGGGGGCCGTGAGCCAGGTGGCGATGTCGGCGTTGACCCGCTCGCCCTGGCGGTCGCGGGTGAGCATGTGGTAGCCGTCCGGGTAGAGCGCCAGGCGCCAGCGGCCCGGCGGCCGTGGCGGGAGGCAGCGGAGCATGGCGCGGATCGGCGCCGGCGGGATGACGCGGTCGTGCTCGCCGTAGAGGACGAGCGCCGGGGCGTAGAGGGCGGCGCTCGCCGCCAGGGCGCGGCCCATCAGCCCGGTGACGCCCTCGAGGACGTCGAGCCGCGTCCAGCGCTGGATCAGCGGGTCGTCGCGCATCGCCGCCAGGATGCGCGGGTTGTCCGTCGGCTCGATGGCGATCATCGCGCTGCTCACCTGCAGCCGCCCGGGCAGCCGGGCGCTTAGCCGCAGCCCGAGGCGCTGGTACCACGGCATCGTCTCGCAGGCCCAGAGCGCCGGCGCCACGAGGACCAGCCCGGCGGCCGGCCCGAGGCCGCGCTCGGCCGCGAGGATCGTGGCCACCGCCGCCCCCATGCTCTGGCCGAGCAGGTAGAGCGGGGCCTCGGGGTGGCGCCGGCGCAGCAGGGCGAGCGCCGTCTCGGCGTCGTCGACGAGCCGCTCCGCACCCGGCCACCGGCCGGCGTCCCGGGTCGCGCCGAAGCCGCACTGGTCGTAGGCGTAGGTGGCGATGCCCGCCGCCGCCAGCTGCTCGGCGACCACGGCGAGGCCGTTGCTGTAGTCGTTGAGGCCGTGGAGGCCGAGGACCACCGCCACGGCCTCGTCCCCCGGCGGACCCCAGCGGCGCAGGGGCAGGGCGTAGCCGTCGGCGGCGCGGATCGCCCCCGGCTCGAGGGTGGCGCCGTCAGCGGGTGCTGCGGGGGGCGACGCTGCAGCGGGGCTACTGCTCACGCCGGCGCATGAACAGCCGTAGCTGCGCCTCGAGGCTGTCGGCGAAGGAGCGCGCCTCCAGCTCCCGGTCGATGGCGGCGAGCAGCTCGCGGAGCTCGCTCAGCGAGAGCTGCTCCAGCTGCTCCCGTCTGCTGGGCTGATTCTGCAGCGACTCTCGGGTCATGCTTGCGGTCTCGATTGCGGCGTTGTACGGCCCGTCTCCAGGGGGTGCCGCCGGCTCACGCCGCCTGCGCCTCGGCGGCGAGCTCGTGGATGCGGTCGACCATCGCGTAGAAGCCGTCGCGACGGTTGGGGCTGAGGTTGCGCTCGAGGCCGAGCCGGCGGAAGAGGTCGCGGATGTCCGTCTGCTGGATCTCCTCCGGCGTGGCCCTGGAGTAGGCCATGAGCACCAGGGCGATCAGCCCCTTGACGATGAAGGCGTCGCTGTCGGCGATGAAGACCAGCCGCTCCGGGTCGCTCTCGTCGCGGTGGCAGACCAGCCAGACGTTGCTGGTGCAGCCCTCCACCCGGTTGGCCTCGGTGCGCTCCGCTTCGGGGAACTCGGGCAGCTTGCGGCCGAGGTCGATGAGGATGCGGTAGCGCTCCTCCCAGTCCTCGATGAAGTCGAAGGTCTCGATCAGCTCGTTGAGGTCCATGTGCGCGGTATCACGATCTTGTAGGCGGGGATCGAATGCTATGCCCTTATCTTAATCCTTTCGGCCGGGCCACCCGCTCAGCCCCCCGGGCGCTGCGGCCGGCGCCGGGCGTAGACGGTGATCTCCTCGCGGTCGTGGTAGAGCTGCCCGGCGCGCACCTCGGCCCCGGTGGCCTCCAGGGCGCGCAGGGTGCGCTGGACCGTCTCCAGGGGGCGGCGCATGGGCAGCTTGAGGTTGAACAGCGCCGCGCGGCAGTGGCCGGCGCGGAGCCAGCGGAGCATCAGCCGGGCGACGCCCTGGGGGCGGTCGACGACGTCGCAGAGCAGCCAGTCCACCGGCGCCGGCCACTGNGCAGCTTGAGGTTGAACAGCGCCGCGCGGCAGTGGCCGGCGCGGAGCCAGCGGAGCATCAGCCGGGCGACGCCCTGGGGGCGGTCGACGACGTCGCAGAGCAGCCAGTCCACCGGCGCCGGCGGGTGGTAGCGGAAGGCGTCGCGGCGCAGGTGCTCGACGCCGGGGTCGTCGCCTAGCCCTGCGGCCAGGGGGCCGTTGTCCACGGCAATGACCCGGGCGCCGCGCTGGCGCATCAGCCAGCTCCAGCCGCCGGGGGCCGCGCCGAGGTCCACGGCGCGCTCGCCGGCGCAGGGGCGCTCGGCCTCGGGGACGAGGCGGTGGAGGGCCTCCTCGAGCTTGAGCACCGAGCGGCTCGGCGCCCGCTTGGGCATGCGCAGCCGGGGGATGCCCATGGGCGGCTCCGCCGCCGCGCCGACGCCGATCAGGGCGTGGCTCGAGTCGGGGAAGAGCAGCCGGATGCGCCGCTGCGGGTCGCCGGCCCACGCCCCGGTGTCCGCCAAGGCGCGCCGGGCGGCGCCGCTGAAGCGCCGGCAGAAGCGCGCCAGGGGGCGGCCGGCGTCGCTGTCGGGGTGCTCGACCCACGGCTCGGCGCCGCCGAGCCCCG
>NZ_NRSH01000050.1 GCF_016584055.1 Halorhodospira neutriphila | reverse complement strand
GCCGCCACCGCCCATCAGCTGCTGGTACATCCGCTGCGCCCCGCCCTTCTTCTTCACCTGCTTCATCATCTTCTGCATCTGCTTGAACTGCTTGAGCAGGCGGTTGACGTCCTGGACCTGGACGCCGGAGCCGGCGGCGATGCGCTTCTTGCGCGAGCCGTTGATGATGTCGGGCCGGGCGCGCTCCTTGGGGGTCATGGAGTTGATCATGGCCAGCTGCCGGCGCACGTAGCCGTCGTCCATTTGGTTCTTGACGTGCTCGGTGTACTTGCCCATGCCGGGCATCTTGTCGATGAGGCTGCCGAGGCCGCCGAGCTGGTCGATCTGCTGCATCTGCTCGCGGAAGTCCTCGAGATCGAAGCCCTTGCCGCCCTTGCGCATCTTCTTCTCGAGCTTCTCCGCCTTCTGCTGATCGACGGAGCGCTCGACCTCCTCGACGAGGCTGACCACGTCGCCCATGTTGAGGATGCGCGAGGCGATGCGGTCGGGGTGGAAGGGCTCGAGGGCGTCGCTCTTCTCGCCCATGCCGAGGTACTTGATCGGCGCGCCGGTGACGTAGCGCACCGACAGCGCCGCGCCGCCGCGGGCGTCGCCGTCGGCCTTAGTCAGCACCACGCCGGTCAGCGGCAGGGCCTCGCCGAAGGCCTGGGCGGTCTTGGCGGCGTCCTGGCCGGTCATGGCGTCGACGACGAAGAGCGTCTCCGCCGGCTTGACCGCGGCGTGGAGGCGCTTGACCTCGTCCATCATCGCCTCGTCGATGCTCAGCCGCCCGGCGGTGTCGACGAGCACGACGTCGAAGTAGTGGCGCCGGGCGTGGTCGACGGCCGCCCGGGCGATGCGCTCGGGCTCCTCGGTGGAGCTCGACGGGTAGGCCTCGACCTCGACCTCCTCGGCGAGGGTGGCGAGCTGGTCGATGGCCGCCGGCCGGTAGACGTCGCAGCTGACGACGAGGACCTTCTTCTTCTCGCGCTCGCGCAGGTAGCGGGCGAGCTTGCCGACGGAGGTGGTCTTGCCGGAGCCCTGCAGGCCGGCGAGCAGGACCACCGCCGGGGGCTGGACGTTGAGCTTGAGCCCCTCGACGCCCTCGCCCATGACCCGGATGAGCTCGTCCTGGACGATCTTGATGAAGGCCTGGCCGGGGTTGAGGCTCTTGGCGACCTCGGCGCCCTCGGCGCGCTGTTTGACCTCCTCGGTGAAGCGGCGCACCACCGGCAGGGCGACGTCGGCCTCGAGCAGGGCCATGCGCACCTCGCGCACGGTCTCCTGGATATTCTCCTCGGTAATGCGGCCGCGCCCGCGCATGCGCTGCGTGACCGAGTCGAGCCGCTCGCTGAGACTGTCGAACATAGATTGCCGCCTATTGACTGGAATCGAGGGAGATGAGGCGCATTATACTGCCCGAGCGCCGCGCGCTAAACGCGGCGCACGAGGCTGCAGCGTTGTCGCAGGGTGTTTCCGCTATCCTTCGATTGTGCCAAGATTTGCGCCATCATGTATGCGCTTGCCTTGACGATCGTCACCGCCCTGCTCTATCTGGCCGCCGCCGGCGCCATCGCCCTGCGCCTCTCCCGCGGCGAGGAGCGCGGCCCGGCCCGCTCCACGGGCATCGCCCTGGCGGCCGCAGCGGTGGGCACCCACATCGTGGTCGTCGCCGAGACGACCTGGGCGCCGAGCGGGCTCAACCTGGGCTTCTTCAGCGCCCTGTCGCTGGTCTCGTGGATCACCTGCACGGGGCTGGTCGTCGCCAGCCTGCGCTACCCGGTCGAGCACCTCGGCGTCCTGCTCTGGCCGCTGTCGGCCCTGGCGGTGGTGACGACCCTGTTCACCGGCGGGGCGTCGACCATCTCCAGCGATCCCCTGCTCCAGGTCCACATCATCATCTCCATGGCCGCCTACGCCATGCTGCTGGCGGCGGTGCTCCAGGCCCTGGTGCTCGCGGCCCTCGACTACCGGCTGCGCCACCACCGCGCCACCGGCTTCGTCCGGCGGCTCCCGGCGCTGCAGACCATGGAGCGCCAGCTCTTCTGGCTCGTGGCGGTGGGCTTCGGCGGGCTGACCGTGGCGCTCGCCACCGGCTTCATCGCCTTCCCGGGCACCATGCTCGACATCGACATGATCCACAAGACGTCCCTGTCGGTCGCCTCGTGGATCGTCTTCGGGACCCTGCTCGTCGGCCACACGGTCTGGGGCTGGCGGGGCCAGACCGCCGTGCGCTGGACCCTCGCCGGCTTCCTCGCCCTGATGCTCGGCTACTTCGGGACGAAGCTCGCCTTCGAGCTCATCCTCCACCGCTGAAGTACTCGGGCTCGTTGCCCGGCTCCCACTTGATGTTGCAGCCGATGCTCGGGTACTGCGGCTCCGGCGGCGCGCCGCCGCTGAGCAGGGCCTCGACGGCGCCGCGCAGGTCGGTCCCGGTGATCGGGCGGCCGTTCTTGGGCGTGCTCTCGTCGAAGCGGCCCCGGTAGAAGAGCTGCAGCCCGGCGTCGAAGAGGTAGAAGTCGGGCGTGCAGGCGGCGCGGTACGCCTTGGCCACCGACTGGTCGGCGTCGAAGAGGTAGGGGAAGGTGTAGCCGGCCTCCGCCCGCTCGCGGGCCATCTGCTCCGGGCCGTCGTCGGGGTGGGTCTCCGGGCTGTTGGCGCTGATCGCGGCCACGGCCACGCCCCGCTGCTGGCACTCGCGCCCGAAGCGGGCGAGCTCGTCGCGCAGGTGCTTGACGAAGGGGCAGTGGTTGCAGATGAACATCACCAGCACGCCCTGGCCGCCGGCGAGATCGCCGCGCAGGGAGACCGTGCGGCCCTCGGTATCCGGCAGCGCGAAGTCCGGGGCGGGCGTGCCGAGCGGCAGCATCATCGATTCCGTCTGGACCATCGTCCTCACCTCCTGGCCCTGGTGTTGATACTCCTCAATATACCACCGCGCCGGGGCGGGCTGCCCACCCGCACCGGCCGAGGCGCTACGGACACGCGGGGAGGGGCCTGGGCTCCGGGCGTAAGGCGCCTGGGGGCGTCCTCTCGAGCGCGCCGAGCATCGCAGCCCGAGCGGGGCGCCGAGCGGCGCTAGCCGCTCGGCGAGCGCGCGTTGTCCGAGCGAAGCGAGTTTAGCGCGCGGCCCCGCTCGGGCGAGAAGCGCAGGGGACCCGCCAGGGCGCGCTCGGCAGACGCCCCCGGGCGCCTTACGCCCGGAGCCCAGGCCCGGCCACCGCTAGGGGCATCCGCCCCGCTAGTCGTCCCCGTCGCCGTGCTCGGCCTCGGCGGCCTCCACGGCGTCGAGCAGCCGGGTCAGCGCCTGCTCGCCGCGGGTGCCGACCCGCGAGGCGAACATCGCCCGCAGGGGGCGGGCGAGATCCCGGAAGGCCTCCCGCTGCGCCTCGTCGAGCTCGACGATCTCGGTGTCCGACTCCTGCTGGATGGCCTGCCGGCGCTGGCGGTTGACCCGCTGCTGCATCTCGTGGGCCCAGTCGACCATGCCCGCGGTGATCTCGCGCAGCATCTGCCGGCGCTCCTCGGAGAGGCGCTCGTAGAAGGTGGCGCTGGCCATGAAGCTGGCGATGAACTGCGCCTGGCGCGCCGAGATCAGGTAGTCCTGGACCTCGTAGAAGCCCATCTCCTCGTGGGCGAAGAAGGGCTGCACCGCGGCGTCGACCACGCCCTGCTGGAGCCCGCTGTAGAGCTCGCCGTAGGCCATCGGCGTCGGGTCCGCCCCGTAGGCCTCGTAGGTCTCGCGCAGCAGGCGGTTGTCCATGGTGCGGATCTGCACCCCCTCGAAGTCCGCCGGGCTGCGGATGGGCTGGTTGGCGCTCCAGACCTGCCAGCCCTCGGGCAGCAGCGAGAGCAGCTGCAGGTCGTGCTTGCGGTAGGCGCGCTGCAGCGGCTCGCTCCAGAGGAACGCCGGGTCGTTGAGGGCCCGGGCGTTGACGTACTCGTCGTCGCTGAGCACGAAGTGGAGGCTGAAGAGCTGGCTCTCGGGCACCGTCCCGCCGAGCAGCCCGGAGCCGAAGGCGAAGTGGATGCTGTTGTCCTGGAGCTGCTCGTAGATGTCCTCGATCTCGCCGAGCGCCCCGTAGGGGTAGATATCGACGGCGACCTCGCCGTCCGTGCGCGCCTCGACCTCCTCGGCGAAGCGCTGGGCGTACTGGTGCTGGATGCTGCCCTCGATCTCCTCGAGGGCGATGCGCCACTGCTCGGGCCCCGACTCGCCGCCGCCGCAGCCGCCCAGCGCGAGCGCCCCGGCGAGGAGCAGGGCCGTAACGGATTGCCGCATGGCTCCCTCCATTCGCTCTAGAGTCCGGCTACCAACCGTAGCACACCCGCGCAGCGGCCTAGGCGCACGGCGCTCGATTCGCTATGTTCGGGCAATGCGCCTGGAACGCTACCTGCAGCGCCTCGACGCCGCCACCGCGCGGCTGGAGGCCCTCATCCTCGGCGGCGGCGTCCTGCTGCTCGCCGGCGTCTCCATCGCCAACACCCTCGCCCGCAACCTCCGCGGCACCACCATCCCCGGCACCGTGGAGGTCACCGAGATCCTGCTCATCTGGATCACCTTCGGCGGGCTCGCCTACGCCGTGCGCCACGCCCGGCATATCGCCATGAGCGCCGTCTACGACCAGCTCCGCGGCCGCGCCCGCAAGGCCCTGCTCGTCACGGTCAGCCTCGGCACGGCGGCGCTGCTGCTCTACCTCGGGGGGTACGCGGTGCTCTACGTCCTCGACGTGCGCGCCGGGGGGCGGGTGACCACGGCGCTCGGCATCCCGGTCTGGATCGCCTACACCATCGTCCCCCTCGGCCTGCTGCTCGGCGCGGTGCAGTACGCCCTGACCGCCTGGCGCAACCTGACCCGCACGGCGATCTACCGCGCCTACAACGAGCGCGAGCGCTACGAGGAGCCGGGCCCTTGATCGCCCTGGTGCTCGGCGCCATGGCGGTGCTGCTGCTCCTGGGCTTCCCGCTGAAGGTGCCGCTGCTCGTCGGCGCGCTGCTGGTGCTGCTCCTCGAGCTGCCCTTCCTCGCGCCCGACGCCCTGATCCGGCAGATGATCACCGGCGTCCAGCCGGTGGTGCTCTCGGCGGTGCCGATGTTCATCCTCGCCGCCGACCTCATGTCCCGCGGGCGCACGGCGCAGACCCTGCTCGACCTGGTCAGCGCCACCCTCGGCCACCTGCGCGGCGGGCTGCCGATCACCGTGGCGGTGAGCTGCGCGCTCTTCGGCGCCGTCTCCGGGTCGACCCAGGCGACGGTGGTGGCGATGGGCACGCCGCTGCGCCCCCGGCTGCTCGAGGCCGGCTACAAGGACGCCTTCACCCTGGCGCTGATCGTCAACGCCAGCGACGTGGCCCTGCTCATCCCGCCGAGCATCGGCATGATCGTCTACGGCGTGGTGGCCCGGACCTCGCCGGCGGAGCTGTTCATCGCCGGCATCGGGCCGGGGCTGCTGATCCTCGCCCTGATCAGCCTCTGGTGCTACGCCTACACCCGCTGGCAGGGGATCGCCCCCGAGCCCCGCGCCTCGTGGCGCCAGCGCGGCCGGGCCCTGGGGCGCGCGGCGCCGGCGCTCGGCTTCCCGGTGATCATCATCGGCGGGATCTACACCGGGCTGTTCACGCCCACCGAGGCGGCCTCGGCCTCGGTGCTCTACGCGGCGGTCCTCGAGCTCGGCGTCTACCGCAGCCTCGGGCCGCGCGACCTCGCCCAGGTGGCCCTGTCCACGGGGGTGATCACGGCGGTGGTCTTCGTCCTCGTCGGCGCGGGGCAGGCCTTCGCCTACGCCATCTCCTTCGCCCAGATCCCCCAGGAGCTGATCGGCCCGCTCATCCAGGCCGTCGGGGACACCCCCCAGCTCGCCCTGCTCGCCATCGCCGCGATCTACTTCGTCGGCTGCATGTTCGTCGACCCGATCGTGGTGATCCTGATCTTCACCCCGATCCTCGCGCCGCTGGTGGCCGCCGCCGGGCTCGACCCGGTCCTCGTGGGGACCCTGGCGGTGCTCCAGGCGGCGATCGGCTCGGCGACCCCGCCCTTCGGCGTCGACCTCTTCACTGCCGTGGCGGCGTTCCGGCGCCCCTACCTGGAGGTGATCCGCGGGACGCCGCCGTTCATCGCGATCATGCTCGTGGCCACGGGGGTCGTCATCCTCTTCCCGCAGGTGGCGCTCTTCCTCCGCGACCTCGCCTTCCCGCCCGCCTCCTGAGCCTCCCGCCGGGAAGCCGAAGGCTCAGGGGCTCACCCGCCCCGCAGGAGCCGGAGCAGCTCCGGCGAGGTGGCGAGCTGGCGGATCCCGCGGGCGAGGACGCGGTCGACGAGCTTGCGGTTCTGGGCCTTGCCGGGCCCGAAGAGGGCGCGCTGCTCGGCGCTCGCCGCCACCTCGGCGGTGTACGGCGCCCCGTCGATGCGCCCCTGGACCCACCACTGCGAGCGCAGGCGCACGCGGCGGCTCAGGAGGCCGCCGCTGCGCTGGTAGTCGAGGCTGCGGATGTGCACCGTCAGGCGGCGCTCGGCCTCGCCGTCCCACGCCAGGACCTCTAGGCCCTGCCCGGCGAGGGCCGCGGCGAGGCCCTCGCGGACGGCGGCGGCCAGGTCCCCCTCGGTCCGGAGGGTGACCCCCCGCCCCTCGTCGCGGTAGCCGAGCACGGGGCTCGGGCGCCGGTCGATCACCCGCAGGGCCAGGGTCCCTGAGGGGGGATCCGCCGGGCGCTCCTCGATCGCCGCCGTCGGCGCCGGCCGCACGCTCTGCGGGCCGGGGGCGCAGCCGGCCGCGGCGAGCGCGAGGGCCAGGCCGGCCAGCAGCCCCGCCAGCCCTGTCCGGCGCCCGGTCACGGGCGCCACTCCGCCAGCTCCCGGCGGCGCTGCCGGAGCATCGGCGGGCTCGGCGGGGCGTTGTGCAGGTTGATCGGCGGCGCCTGCAGCCCGGGCCAGCGCAGTCGCCCGGCCGACGGGCTACCGGCCGCGGTGCCCACGCCGCGCTGGCGGCGCGCCGCGCGCAGCCAGACCCCCGGCGAGCTCCTCAGCCTCAGCCGCATTTCGACTCCCCGCAGTTGAGGCAGATCAGGCAGCCCTCCATGTCCACCAGCGCCTTCGTGTGGCACTTATCGCACAGCTGCGCCCCCTCCGGGAAGCTGCCGGGGTCGCCGTCGCCGCTGTTGGCCGCCTGCCCGCCACCGCCCTCGAGGGCGGCGCGCTTCTGCTCGAGGAAGCGGCGCTGGTGCTCGTCGAGGCCCTCGGGGTCCATCATGCCGATCTCGCGCAGGTGGGTCTCGATGACGTCGCCGATCTCGGCGACCAGCGACGGCATGTACCGCCCGCCCTTCTTGAAGTAGCCGCCGCGCGGGTCGAAGACCGAGCGCAGCTCCTCGGCGAGGAAGGTGCAGTCGCCGCCCTTGCGGAAGACCGCCGAGATGATCCGGGTCAGCGCCACGATCCACTGGAAGTGGTCCATGTTCTTCGAGTTGATGAAGATCTCGAAGGGCCGGCGGATCTCGTGGTCTGTCCCCGGGTTGAGGATGACGTCGTTGATGGTGACGTAGAGGGCGTGCTCGGACAGCGGCGTCTTGATCTTGTACGTCCGCCCCTCGAGCGCCTCCGGGCGCTCGATGTGCTCGTGCATGTCCTGGATCAGGGACTCCTCGGCCGCCGAGCCCCCCTCGGCGGCCGAGCCCGAGGCGGCCTCGGGCTCCTCCTGGTCCTTGCTGCGCACCACCTCGTAGTCGACGATCGACGATTCGATCTTCTTGGCCATACGTGCTGAAACCTCGTTGCTGAATACCTGGGCCTGCGCTCAGAACTTCCCGTAGTAGCCCTCCTTGAGGGCCTCGTAGAGGTTCGCGGCGCTGTGGAGCTCGCCATCGTACTCGACCTCCTCGTCGCCGCGCGCCTCGAGGACGCTGCCGTCGGCGAGGTGGAAGCGGTAGGTCGTCTCCGAGAGGTCCTTTTCCTTGACCAGCACGCCCTGGAAAACCTCGGGGTTGAAGCGGAAGGTCGTGCACCCCTTCAGTCCCTGGTGGTAGGCGTAGCGGTAGATGTCCTTGAAGTCCTCGTAGGGGTAGTCCGTGGGGACGTTGGCCGTCTTCGAGATCGACGAGTCGACCCACTTCTGCGCCGCCGCCTGGATATCGACGTGCTGCTGCGGGGTCACGTCGTCGGCGCTGATGAAGTACTCGGGCAGCCTGCCCTGCCCCGCCTCGCCGCCCTCGGGCAGCGCCTCGGCGTCGATGAACTCGCGGTAGGCGAGCAGCTCGAAGGAGAAGACGTCCACCGGCTCCTTGGTCTTGCGCCCCTCGCGGATGACGTTGCGCACGTAGTGGTGGGCGAAGGAGGGCTCGATGCCGTTGCTGGCGTTGTTGCCCAGCGACAGGGCGATCGTCCCCGTCGGCGCGATGGAGGTGTGGTGGGTGAAGCGCGCGCCGAGGTTGGTCAGCGCCTCGACGAGCTGCGGGTCCTCCTCGGCGATGCGCTGCATGTACCGGGAGTAGCGCGCCCAGAGGATCCGCGCCGGGACGCGCTCGCCGACGGCGTAGCCGTCCTCGGCGAGCTCGGGGCGCTTGCGCATCAGCTCCGGGGTGATCTCGTAGAGCTCCTCCATCAGCGGCGCCGGCCCCTTCTCCTGGGCCAGCTCCAGGCCGGTGCGCCAGCCCGCGAGGGCCATCTCCTTGGTCACCTCCTCGGTGAAGGCCACCGAGTCCGCGTCGCCGTAGCGCATGCGCAGCATGGTCACCGTCGAGCCCAGGCCCAGGAAGCCCATGCCGTGGCGGCGCTTGCGCTCGATCTCGGCGCGCTGCTCGGCGAGCGGCAGGCCGTTGATCTCCACGGTGTTGTCCAGCATCCGGGTGAACACCGAGACGACCTCGCGGAACTGCTCCCAGTCGAAGCGCGCCTTGTCGGTGAAGGGGTCGCGGACGAAGTGGGTCAGGTTGACCGAGCCGAGCAGGCAGGCGCCGTACTCCGGCAAAGGCTGCTCGCCGCACTGCCCCGTCACCAACCCGTTAAAGATCACGGAGTGATGATCGAGCTGCGTGGTATCGAAGACGGGCTCCCTGCCGCTGTACTCGATCCGGGCAACCCGCGAGACCGAGCGCTGCGGCTTGCGCAGGGGACGGCCCCTCGCCCACTCCCGATAGCGGCCGTTCTTCCCTTCCAGCAGGAATCCGACCTCGGCCATGAACGCGTCGCGGGACTGGCCATCCAGGATGAGCTCATGATCGGCGCTGCAAGCGTAGGCACGAGTGCCGCCACGGCCATCGGGCAGCTGACGCTCACCGGCCTCGCGCCGGGTGCGGATCCGCCCCAGGACGCCGAAGTTGCTAAGAAGGCGCTGAATCTCCTGGAGGAAGCGCTCGTCACTGGCAGCCAACCGGATCGAGCAGCTCTGGCTATTGGCCGAGACGTTGACGGTCCCATCTGCCTGGAAGAGGGCCTGCAGGTACCCCCGCACACACGCCTCACTGCCCCGCCAGACAACCTCCGGGACCCGGAGCTTGGTCTCTCGCGTGAAGCCGTAGTGGGCCAGGACGCGCGCCAACACGATCGACCGGATAAAGAGCTGATTACGCTCGGGGACAGCCACCGGGCTCACCGAATAGGACCGACCTTGACGGTTGATCTCGGCAATGAGGCCATTGGCCGTCTGCGCCAGCTCCTCAGCCAGCTGGCGATCCTCATTCCACAGGTTGATGACTACGGCTTCCTGCCCCTTGCCGCGATTCGTAAAGTGGCCGTCCCCGGCAATGAAGCCCAGGAGATGCCCCAGGCGCTCGTTCCCCTCGGTGCCGAACTGCCCCTTGCCGCTCTGGACCGGCAAGGCATCGCCGGCCTCTAGCTGCGAGAGCGGGATCTTGCCCCGATCGGTATAGAACTCGTGCCACTCAGTGGCCCGGATCTCGAAGCCGTCCTCGGTGACCACGCGGTACACATCCGCTTCCCGGGCCGTCATGAAGACCGGCTTGGCCGGCCGGCTCGTCGTCCCGGGCTCACCATCAGCCAACGTCCGCCGATCGACGGTAACCTCGAGGGCCTCGCCGGAGGCGTAGAGGTCACCGGCCCGGACCAGGCCGAACTGGGTATGGAGCCGCGTCTCCGCCGTAACGCACGGGTTCGTCGCCCGGATCTCCTCGCAGAACCAGTTGTTGTTCATCTCGTTGACCCGGTCGACGAGGAGGAAGCCCGGCTCCGCGTAGTCGTAGGTGGAGGTCATGATGAGGTTCCACAGGTGCCGGGCCTTGACGGTGCGGTAGATCCGGCACGCCACGCGCCCCTCGCCGTCGGTGATGTAGCCCTCCTGGACGGGCCACTCCCGCCAGAGGACCTGCTGCGGGTCGTGGATATCGACCCCCTCGGAGCGCGCCTCCGCCTCGCTCAGCGGGAAGGCGAGCGGCCAGTCGGCGTCGGCCTCCACCGCCTGCATGAAGGCGTCGGTGATCAGCAGCGAGAGGTTGAACTGCCGCAGCCGGCCGTCCTCGCGCTTGGCCCGGATGAAGTCCATGACGTCCGGGTGGCCGACGTCGAAGGTGGCCATCTGCGCGCCGCGCCGCCCCCCCGCCGAGGAGACCGTAAAGCACATCTTGTCGTAGATGTCCATGAACGACAGCGGCCCCGAGGTATAGGCGCCGGCCCCGGAGACGTAGGCCCCCCGCGGGCGGAGGGTGCTGTACTCATAGCCGATGCCTGAGCCGCTCTTCAACGTCAGCCCCGCCTCGTGGACGCGCCGGAGGATGTCGTCCATGGAGTCGTGGATGGTCCCCGAGACGGTGCAGTTGATCGTCGAGGTCGAGGGCTTGTAGTCCCACGCGCCGGCGTTGGAGATGATCCGCCCGGCGGGCACGGCGCCGTGGCGCAGCGCCCAGAGGAAGCGCTCGTACCACTGGTCGCGCTTGGCCTCGGTCTCCTCCACCTCGGCCAGGGCCCAGGCCACCCGCTGGAACGTCTCGTCGATGCTGGCGTCGAGCGGCTCCTCGTCCTTGGTCTTGAGCCGGTACTTCTTGTCCCAGATATCGAGGGAGGCGCTCTGCATCGGGACGTCTCCGGCCGAGCGCCGCTTCGCTTGGCTCTTGTGCTCCACGACTTGGCTCATGGGCTCCCCCTTGGGTGTCATCGGGTTCGACAACGCTCTCCCGCCGCGCGCACCGGGCCAGGCAAAAGCCGCCTCGCACCGCGCCGTCTCACGGGCGGTCGAGGCAAGTAACGCAGGCCGGGGAGAGCACAATATGTTGTGCTGTTAGGGCTAATAGTACCCCATATATCGGCACCACCCTAACGAGCGGCGTGCCGGTAGCGACGGCAATGATGGGCCGGATCGGGCGCGAAACGCCCCCCTTCTCGCCTCCATCACCGCGCCCGGGTGCGACAGGATGTCACACCCGGGCGCGGCGCGCCAGGTCACCCCCGGGCAGGCAGGACCCAGCGCCGCAGCAGGGCCTTCTCCAGCTCGACGAGCAGGAACAGGGCGGCGCCGAAGGCGGCCACCCGCCCCCACTGCTCGGGGCTCAGCCCGGCGACCCCGAAGAGGGCCTGGAGCGGCGGGGCGTAGGTGAACGCCCCCTGGAGGAGCACGAGGACGGCCACGGCGAGCAGCGCCGCCCGGCTGCCGAGCAGGCCCTGGACGGTGAGCGAGGACTCCCGGATATAGCGGGCATTGAAGAGGTAGACGAGCTCGCCGACGACGAGGGTGTTGATGGCCACCGAGCGGGCGAGCTCCTCGCTCACGCCCTGCGCCTCCATGTAGGCGAAGTGGCCGAAGGTCCCGAGCACGAGCAGCACCGAGACGAAGAGCACACGCCAGAGGAGGACGCCGGAGAGGATCGGCTGCTCCGGGTCCCGGGGCCGGCGGGCCATGATCCCCGGCTCCGCGGGCTCGAAGGCCAGCGCCAGGCCCAGGGTCACGGCGGTGACCATATTGACCCAGAGGATCTGGACCGGCGTGATCGGCAGCGCCAGCCCCAGGCTGATGGCGCCGACGATGGTGAAGGCCTCGCCGCCGTTGGTCGGGAGCAGGAAGAGGATCGCCTTGCGGAGGTTGTCGTAGACGGTGCGCCCCTCCTCGACGGCGTAGGCGATGGAGGCGAAGTTGTCGTCGGCGAGGACCATCTCCGAGGCCTCCTTCGCCGCCTCGGTCCCCTTCTGCCCCATGGCGATGCCGACATCGGCGCGCTTGAGCGCCGGCGCGTCGTTCACGCCGTCGCCGGTCATGGCCACGATCTGCCCGTGCGCCTGCAGGGCCTCGACGAGGCGCAGCTTGTGCGAGGGGGTGGTGCGGGCGAAGACGTCGGTGCTCAGGCACCGCTCGCCGAGCTCGGCGTCGTCCATCGCCTCGATGTCGCGGCCGACGAGCGGGTCGCCGCGGATGCCGAGCTGCTCGCCGATGGCCCCGGCGGTCACGGCGTGATCGCCGGTGATCATCTTCACGCCGATGCCGGCGCGGTGGCAGCCGGCGACGGCGTCGATGGCCTCGTCGCGGGGCGGGTCCATCATGCCGGCCACCCCGAGCAGGGTCATGCCCTCCCGGACGTCGTCGAAGTGCAGCTCGCGGTGGTCGGCGCCGGTCTCCTTGACCGCCACGGCGAGCAGCCGCCGCCCCTCGGAGGCGAGCGCCTCGAAGACCTCGTGCCAGCGCTCGCGCTCGACGGGGCGGTCCCCATCGGCGGTGCGCTCCCGGGCGCAGGCCTCGAGGACCTGCTCCGGCGCCCCCTTGAGGACGATCAGGCCGTTGCCCTCGTGGTCGTGGTGGAGGGTGGCCATGAACTTGTAAGAGGACTCGAAGGGGATGACATCGGTGCGCGGCTGGGCCCGCTCGAGCGCCTCCCGGCTGAAGCCGCCCTTGACGGCCGCGACCATCAGCGCCCCCTCGGTGGGGCCGCCCTGGAGGCGCCAGCGGTCCTCGCGGTGGTAGAGCCGGGCCTCGTTGCAGAGCGCCACGCCCCGCAGCAGCTGCGCCAGGACAGGCTCCTCCGCCACCGGCACGGGGTGGCTGTCGTCGTCGCTATCGCCCCGGTAGAAGGCGCCGTCCGGGACGTAGCCGACCCCGCTGACCCGGTACCTCTCCTCGGCGGTGATCACGCTGCGCACCGTCATCTCGTTGCGGGTCAGCGTGCCCGTCTTGTCGGAGCAGATGGTGCTCACCGAGCCGAGGGCCTCCACCGCCGGGAGCCGGCGGATGATGGCGTTGCGCCTGGCCATGCGCTGGACGCCGACGGCGAGGGTGACCGTCATGATCGCCGGCAGCCCCTGCGGGATGGCGGCCACGGCCAGCGCCACCGCGGCGAGGAAGGTCTCGATGGCGGTGTAGCCCTGCACGTAGTAGCCGACGCCGAAGGTCGCCGCGGCGAGCAGCAGGATCGCCCCCGAGAGCCAGCGGCCGAACTGGCCGATCTGGCGCAGCAGGGGCGTGGTGATCGACTCGACCCCGGCGAGCAGGGTGCTGATCTTGCCGATCTCGGTGGCCTCGCCGGTAGCCACCACCACGCCGCGGCCGGAGCCGGAGGCGACCAGGGTCCCGGAGAAGGCCATGGGCCGGCGGTCGCCGAGCTCGGCGTCGGCCGCCACGGGCTCGTCGGCCTTCTCCACCGGCACGGACTCGCCGGTGAGCACCGCCTCGTCGATGCGCAGGTTGCGCTGCTCGAGGATCCGCACGTCGGCGGGGACCCGGTCGCCGGCGTCGAGCAGCACGATATCGCCGGGGACCAGCGCCTCGGCATCGACGGTCATCCGCTCGCCGCCGCGGAGCACGAGCGCGCGCAGGGAGAGCATGTTGCGGATGGCGTCGAGGGACTCCTCGGCCTTACCCTCCTGGAGGTAGCCGATGGCGGCGTTGACGAGCACGACGCCAAAGATGACCGCGCTGTCGAGCCACTTGCCGAGCAGGGCGGTCACCACGCCGGCGATGAGCAGGATATAGATCAGGAGGTTATGGAACTGCTTGAGGAAGCGCTTGAGCGCGCTCTCGCGCTGCGGCGGGGGCAGGCGGTTCGGCCCGTGGGCCTCGAGGCGCTCGGCCGCCTCGCCCTCGCCGAGCCCGCTGCCGGGATCGGCCTGGAGGCGCTGGAGGGCCTCCTGCGCCGTCAGCGCATGCCAGGCGGGCTGCTCGCGGCCCGCACCTTCCACGTCCTGCGCAGCCATGCGCCCTCCCATCGATGGGGTTTTGAGGCTCCACGGCATTCTAGCATCCTGCCGCGAGGAGCCCCCCTCGAAGGAGACGCCCCTTGAGCAAGGCCGAGCGCCAGCTGCACGAGCGCCTGCTGCACAGCCAGCTCGCCATCGCCCGCGCCGAGCAGAACGCCGTCGTGCTGGTGACAGCGGGCATGCCCGGCGCCGGGGTCGGCGGTGTCCTCAACCGCCTCAACCAGTGGCTCGACAACCGCAACATGGCGACCCACGCCTTCGCCGCCCCGACCGAGGAGGAGCGCCAGCGCCCGCCGATGTGGCGGTACTGGCGGGGCCTGCCGCCGAGGGGGCGCTTCGCCATCCTCGTCGGCGCCTGGTACGGCGACGCCTTCCTGGCCTACGCGGGGGGACGGCTCAGCGACGCCGGGCTCGCCGAGCGCCTGGAGACCATCGCCCGCCTCGAGCGCCTGCTCGCCGCCGAGGGCACGCTGGTGCTCAAGTGCTGGTACCCCATCAGCCGCACGGCGCAGTATGCGCGGCTGCGCGCCCTGGAGGCGGACCCCGAGCAGCGCTGGCGGGTCTCGGAGATCGACTGGCTGCGCCACGCCCAGTACAGCGCCATCGAGCGCGCCGCCGCCCGGGCCCGCGCCCGCACCGACGCCCCCTGGGCGCGCTGGCACAGCATCCAGCCGCGCGAGCCGCACCAGCGGGCGCTGGCGACGGCGCGCGTGCTCGCCGAGGC